>JALZJN010000093.1 GCA_030859735.1 Actinomycetota bacterium | reverse complement strand
TAGAGGACCGGACGGCGGGACTCGTTGATGAGCCGAGCCGCACCCTTGATCTGGCGGGCGTTGGGTTGAACGATTGGCCGATAGCCGGGCAGATTGATGGACGCGGGCCACTCGAAATGGGTCTGCGACTGAAGCACGTCCTTGGGGACGTCTACCAACACGGGGCCGGGCCGGCCACTCGAGGCGATGTGAAACGCCTCTGCAATGACCTCGGGGATCTCGTCCGCATCCATCACCTTGTAGTTGTGCTTGGTGATCGGCAAAGTGATCCCGCATATATCGGCTTCCTGGAAGGCGTCGTTGCCGATCACGGCGCGCGGCACCTGGCCGGTTACCGCCACCATGGGCACCGAGTCCATGAACGCGTCCGCCAGTGGGGTCACCAGGTTGGTGGCGCCGGGCCCCGACGTCGCCATGCACACCCCGACCTTGCCGGTGACGTGTGCGTAGCCCTCGGCGGCGTGCCCGGCCCCCTGTTCGTGCCGCATGAGGATGTGGCGGATCGAAGACTCGAGCAGCGGATCGTAGGCGGGGAGGATCGCCCCTCCGGGGATCCCGAAGATCACCTCGCAGCCGGCGCTCTCCAGCGAGCGCACCAGCGATTGAGCGCCTGTCGTCATCGTCTTCCCCTTTTTGCCTGGACGCGGATGCGAGTCATGGCCGGCTCCCGCTACGGACCCGATAGGAATAAGCGGAGAGGTTGTAGAGGGCACGCGAGAAAGCCTCTTGCGAGCTGTCGCGGCGCTCGGCGGCGATCTCCTCCGAGCCCAAGAGCCCCGTCAGAAACGAGTCCTCGGTCTGAAAATAGCGCTCGAACCAGGACCTGCGGCCCTCGTCGGCCAGCTCGAGCCTCACCGAGCCGGGCGCGGTCCACTCAGCGCTTCCGACGTAGTTGCGGTCGTAGATCTCTGCCTTCATCGCTCTCTCCTTGGTTGGTCTCATCGGACGGGGGTGGGTTTGCGGCCAACAAAAAACCCTCCGGTTCTCGGAGGGTTGCGCACGTTCCTGCGGCCTTGGAGGCCGAAGGACGCGCGCTAGCTAATAAGTACGAGGTTGATCAGGAAGAGGCGACCCAGGGCGCGCGCGCCCCCCGAAGTGAGGGCGCGGTACTCATGTCTGTCCATTAGCGCAAAAGTATGGGGCACATGTTGAACGATGTCAAACCCGACCACCCTTAGGAACCTCTCAGAGGTCTCCACTCAAGACCTGCAGCACCTCGGAAGCTCGGTGTCCAGCCGGCACCAGATTCGAGATCCCGTGGTCGAACGTCACCAGACGTGCTCCATGCCGCCGCGAGAGTGCCAGCAGGTGAGCATCAGTTACCTGCTGATGGCCGACGACCATCGCCCAAGCGACAAGTGACGAAGTGGCGATTGAGACGTCATCGTTGAGGAAGCTGTGGCCGGACCACTCCCTGAGACGCGTCAGCAGCTCGATCGCCTCGCCCGGGGTCACTGCGTGCTCAACGGCTCTCGCATTAGAAGAAACGCGCACGAAAGCGGTCTCAGTAAGGGGGCATGTCGCCCAGCCGCGCTTCGATTCCTGCTGGAACCACCGCCGAGCGGGGGCGTGGTGTACGTGGTTCGGCCAGGCAAGTGCCACCAAGATGTTGACGTCTAGAAGAGCGATCATCAGTCGTCGAGCGCACGGCGCACGGTATGGGGCGTAATGATCTCGGCATCTGAGGGCACGGCGAACCGCGGTGGGCCCTCGTCTTTTAGGAGTGTGGGGCGGGCGAGCCCCCGCCGGGCGAGGCGAGAGATCGCCTGTCCGACCGACACCCCCTGGGATGCCGCCAGCGAGCGGGCCGCGGCCAGAACGTCGTCGTCGATGCTGAGCGTGGTTCGCATCACAACATCATAGCATCACGATGCCCCGGATGGATCTGAAGGTGATCGGCCTGGTCTGCCCATAGCCCCGAGCCGAGACTTGTATCGTCGATCGTGCCGGGCCGACCCCCTCCCACGACTCTCACCAAGGAGCACCAAATGAGCGACCCCTACTCGCAACCATCGGATCCAGCCAAGCGCATCAGCCGCCGACTCACCGACGGGACCGACCGGGCGGGGGCCCGAGCCATGCTCAAAGCGGTCGGCTTCTCCGACCAGGATCTCTCCAAGCCGATCATCGGCGTGGCGACTACCTGGCTCGAGACCATGCCGTGCAACCTCAATCAGCGGGAGCTGGCGGCTCAGGTCAAGGCGGGGATCAGGGCGGCCGGAGGGACTCCGATGGAGTTCAACACGATCTCGGTCTCGGACGGCGTGTCGATGGGGACCGAGGGGATGCGCGCCTCTCTCATTAGCCGGGAGGTGATTGCGGACTCGATCGAGCTGGTCGCCCGCGGTCATCTCTTCGACGGGCTCGTGTGCCTGGTCGGCTGTGACAAGACCATTCCGGGAGCGGTCATGGCGCTGTGTCGGCTCGACATTCCGGGGTTCGTCCTCTACTCCGGCTCGATCGCTCCGGGACGCTGGCGGGGCAAGGATGTGACACTGCAGGACGTCTTCGAGGCGGTCGGCCGCCACGCTGCGGGAAAACTCTCCGCCGAGGATCTGCACTCGCTCGAGAACGTCGCTTGTCCCGGGGCCGGCGCCTGCGGAGGGCACTTCACCGCTAACACCATGGCGACCGCCGTCGAGTTTCTCGGAATCACTCCGGCCGGACTGGGCGACATTCCGGCGACCGCGCCGGGCAAGAAAGCGGCCGCGGAGCAGGCGGGCAAGATCGCAGTCGAGGTCACTCGCGACAACGTGCGACCCTCGCAAATCATCACCCGTGAGGCACTGGAGAACGCCATCACATCGGTGGCGGGGACGGGCGGCTCGACCAACGGAGTCCTCCACATGCTGGCGATCGCACGCGAGCTGGGGGTCGAGCTCTCGATCGACGACTTCGATGTGATCGCCGCCCGCACGCCGATCGTGGCCGACCTCAAGCCGGGTGGGCGGTTCACTGCGGTGGACATGTATGAGGCGGGCGGGATGGCGTTGGTGGCAAGAGAGCTCGACCGCGCCGGTCTTCTCCATTCCGGTGCCGTCACGGTAGACGGCCGCACACTGGGCGAGATCGCGTCGGGTGCGCGCGAGACAGTCGGTCAAGAAGTTGTGGTCCCAGCCGACAGGGCTCTGAAGAAGAGCGGGGGCCTGGCGATCCTGCGGGGCAACCTCGCGCCCGAGGGGTGCGTGGTCAAGCTCGCCGGTCACGAGCGTCTCTTCCACCGCGGGGCCGCGCGAGTCTTCGACTCCGAGGACGACTGCTTCGAGGCCGTAAAGAAGGGTCTGATCACGAGCGGTGAGGTAGTCGTGATCCGATATGAGGGCCCGGCCGGCGGGCCCGGCATGCGCGAGATGCTCGCAGTCACCGCGGCCCTCGTGGGTGAAGACCTGGACGACTCCGTGGCGCTGATCACCGACGGGCGCTTCTCGGGCGCCACCCACGGCCTGATGGTCGGCCACATTGCACCCGAGGCGGCTCACGGAGGTCCCATCGCGGCGCTCGAGGACGGCGACGTCATCGAGATCGACGTCGATGCGCGGGAGCTGCGCGTAAACCTGTCCGACGAGGAGATGGGCAAGCGCCTGGCGGACTGGAACCCGCCCGCTCCCCGCTACACGAGCGGCGTGTTCGCCAAGTACGCGCAGACCGTGGCGTCGGCGTCCGAGGGGGCGATAACGAACCCGGGAGCGATGCAGGCGGAAGTTTGACCGCTATTTCGCCCGACCTACGGGGGCCGCTTCAGCAACTTTGAAGCTCTGCCCACATCCGGTGTGGGCACAGAACCAAAGTTCCGCGGCGAGCCGGCGCGGGGCCGAGACGCCGATCTCAGGCGAGGAAGTCGTAGAGCGCGTGGGCGACTCGAGCGGGTTGGTCCTCGGGCGAGAAGTGCCCGGCTTCGGGAATCAGAACCAGTTCGGCGGCGGGCAAGCGATGCTGGATCTCCGAGCCGATGGTGGGATCGAGCCAAGCATCGTGTTCGCCCCAGATGATCAGCGTGGGGATCGTTACCCGGTCGAGCAGCGGCTCGAAATCAGCGGTATCCCGCTCATCGAAGCCTTTTACGTTGCGGATCCAGAGTTGGTGGCCGGGCTCGCCTTCCCACTGCTCGAAGTACGCGGCAAAGACGGCAGGGTCCATGGGACGGTAGGTGGCGGTTCGCAGATGAGCAGCAGCGACTTCCTGAAAGATGTGCGTGGGCATGGTCCGGTAAACGTCGAGGTGCGCCTGCAGGTGGCGCGTAGTCGGTGTGATCCAGGGCCGCAGCACCACGGCGTCGATCAGAGCGATCCGGCGTACCGCCGTCTCCTCGAGCAGGTGGGTCCGCAACACCACCGCGCCACCGATGTCGTGTCCGACCAAAGCAGGCGAATCGAGGTCCCATATCCGGATGAGCTCGGCGAGCAACTCAGCGTGCAGGCGAATCGAAAGCTTCTGGGTCTCCGAACGCTCGGACTGGCCGAAGCCGAGCAGATCGAGGACGTACACGGTGAGGCTTTCGGCGAGAACCGGCACGATGTTGCGCCATAGCACCGAGCGGCTGGGCGTCCCGTGTACGAGCACGACGGGCGGCCCGTGGCCGTAGACGTCCCAGGCGATCTCACCGTGCGTGGTGGCGGTGCGTCGCTCGAGGCTCCAGCCGGCGGGATCATCCCTCATGAGCAGGCTCTCTTGATGCCGCCGTCACCATGGAGAGCATGTTCCGGGCGCTCTCGTCCAGCGGCTCGTGCTCGTCGCCCCCCCGGAAACGGGTGGGACGAAATGGCTCGAGGCGGTCGTCGGGCCCGAGGGTCAGCTCGCGCGCGGCGAGGCGGCCGAGGAGAGGTGCCAGGTGGACTGCGCTGTGGGAGACGACCACGTAGAGGTTATCCACCTCGGCCGTGAAACCGACAAGGGGCAGTCCGTCGGGCGGCACCGGGCGCACGCCGACGCGCACTTCCTGCAACTCCGCGGAGACCATTTCGAAAAGCAGCGTTTGCGCCTGATGGAGAAGGCGTCGGCCTGTCTCCAGCCGGTCGTCGGATCCGTCGGCCGAAGCGAGTTTTGCGTCCTGCGCCCAAGAGTGCAGAAGTACCCTCCCGTCGCCATCGGGCCGGACGTTGAGGTCTCCGGCATGAAGGATCGTTCTGAGCCGAATCCGGTTGCATATGGCTGTTGCGACGAGGCCCGGAACGCGCCGCAGCGGGAGCCGCGCGTTCGCGAGGGCGGCGACATTAGCGGCGTCGGGGCCGGCACAGTTGACGACCGCATCAGCCTCGATCCGGCGACCGCTCGCGGTCCTAACCATGGTGATGCGGCCGCGCGCCGTTTCCAACGCGCTGACCGGATCATGGACATGCAGGCAAGCGCCCCGAGATTGCGCACGGTCGAGTAGCGCGCGAGACAGGAGGCCCGGCTGGTACCAAGCTCCTTGTGGGAACAGCGCGATCTCATCCGGGACGGTGGCGGGGAGCTCGAGCGCGGGCTCAAGCTCACGCGCCTCCGCTCGCGACACCCACTCAGCCGGGTAACCCCAGTCGCGCAGCCGCACCATTCGCTTGCGCAAGCGAGCTGCGCCCTCCGCCGAGTGGTCCCATTCCAACGTTGGTGAGTGATGCAGCCACGGGGCCTCACCCCATGAGCTCTCGAGTCCCGAGTGCTCGTGAATGCCGGCGACGGCTAAGTCGTACAGCGAGCGAGGCGTCTTCACTCGGGAAACATCCACAGCGAAGGTGGCGGCCGTAGTACCTGCCGCGACGTCGGACGCTTCGAGCACCTCGACCTGGGCACCGGCCTCGGTGAGCGAGTACGCCGTCGCCGCTCCGACGATCCCCGCCCCGATGATCACTAGGTCTGGCATTGTGCGACCGTAACTTCGGCACTGGGATGGACGCAACAGCTCCTGGAGCAACTGGATGAGGCGGACGGCAGCGACTAGGGGTTGGGCGTGGCGTCTAGATTGTCGACGAGCGGCCCGACGGTGCTTGTGCCGGAACGGTCAATCCTCCCCCCGAGTGATGGCTACCCCCTGAGCGCCTCGGAGCGCCGCAATCTCTGCAGCTTCGCGCTCCAGGCCCTTCGTCTCCATGGCGCCCAGCCCGGGGAAGGGGTTAAGGGTCACGTGAAGCTCGCTGCCGCTCATGCGGGACCGCCAGGTGCCGACGATCTCGCCGTTGACGAGAATTGCTCCGGGACTGACCTGTGCTCGCCACAGCCGGCGCTGGTGCTCGCGTTCGAGCACCACGAGTGAGCGGTCTCCGAGTAGGTACGGGTCGAAAGGCGGGAGTAGTTTCGCCCCGCCCCGCCTGGTGGCATCCGACAGTGACTCCACATCGGAGCTGAGCGCCCACCGTCGCTTTCCGGCGACATCGCAGGGTGTCAGCTCCTTTGCGATCAGGTTCCATGTCGCCCGAACATCGCCGGGCTTGTACCCGAGCCAGGCAGCGAGGTCGGCGGGCCGGGCAACTCCGATGAGGTGGATGTAGCGGCGCGCCAGTTCGGCGCGTGCCTGTTCGCGGTCCGGCATAGCGGGCAGATGGATACCAGACGGCCGGAACATCGTCGGCGAGGCCGCCGCTGGATCGAGCTCAAGTCCGGCTTGGAGGCTTGCCTTGCGGAAAAGCCCTTCGCGTACGTGGCGCGACTTGCATCGTTCGCACCAGCCCCGGAGTGAATCGACCACCTTGTCGTTGAGCGCCTCGCTCAGCGCGGGTCGGGAGATCGCCTCGCAGTTCGCGATCTCTCGCATCGCGTGTGCGACTTCTTCCACCTCGGTCGCGTCCTGCTCGTCGAACGGGGACAGTGCGGCTGTGATCAGGGGCAGTTCCGAGCGTGACACCACATGAGGCGCCCCGCGGGCCGCCATCACCACCACTAGCGGCCCTTCCACATCGAGCAACCCGCTCACCGTTCGTGCCGACCGGATAGTGCGCGCGTTGACGCCCGTCAGCCCGGAGCCGGGGGGAGTGTTCTGGTGACCCACGCTCAAGGTCCGGCAGTCGACCGTGTCGCGTACAGGTTTGGCCAGGTCCTGGACGACCATCCGGTGCGCGAGCACGCCGTACCGGTCGAACTCAAGCGTCACAGCGACGCGAGCGGCGGCTCCCAGTCGGGGTGTGCCTTTTTGAGCCAGCGCTGCTCCGCTCTCCCGAGCTTCGTCTTCGACTGAGCTCCCTCCCACAGTTCCCGTGCAATCGACTGCCAGTTGTTCGTGACCTCGAGCCGGCCCAATAGCGAGTGAACCCCGAACGACATGCGATTGAACGTGACCATGACCCCTGGGACCCCCAGCCGCCTCAGAGCCTGGAACGCCTCCGAGCGAGGGTCGAAGCCGGCGGCGGCTGCCTTTTGTACGACCGCCTGGTCGATGGTGAAGTCGCCGTCCACCAGCACCGGCCGATTGAGCTCAACGAGGTGATCCCAGATGGCGTCGATCTCGGGGGTCCGAGCCGTGAGGATGCCGAGGCCCTCGAGCGCCCTTCTCTCCCGTTCACGATCGTCGGCGATGAGCGCCTGGATTATCTCGAGGAGGTGTTCATGAGTGCCCGGGTCCAACGCACGGACAAGGCCGAAGTCCAAGAACGCGACCTTGTCCTTGCCCAGAAGTAGGTAATTGCCGGGATGCGGGTCTGCGGAGAACAGCCGGAAGCGATTGAGGCTGCCGTAGAAGAAACGGAACACAATCTCGCCCAACCGGTTTCTGTCTGCCTCGTCCCATTCCAACGCGGATAGAAACGAGTCGCCTTCGATGAACTCTTGCGTGATGACCCTCGTGCGACAGTAATCGGGGTAGACACGGGGGACAACGATGAAAGGATGCCCCTTGTAGAGCTCGTGGAAGCGCATCTGGTTGGAGGCCTCGCGCTTGTAGTCGAGTTCCTCCAGTACTCGCTCCTTGACTTCGCGCGCAACCTCGCTGGGGTCCATGTTGGGAGCGATCGCAACCGCCAGCTTGGTGAGCGCCGAGACATTCTTGAGGTCGGCGCGCACCGCTTCGTCGACCCCCGGATATTGCACTTTGATTGCGACCTTCTCACCGGTCTTCAGCTCGGCCCTGTGCACCTGGCCGATCGAGGCCGAGGCCACGGCCTCGTCTTCGAAGTTCGAAAAGACCTCCTCCGCGGGGGCACCGAACTCCTCCTCGATGACCTTGCGAGAAGCACTTCCGTCCATGGGAGGGGCCGAGTTCTGCAACATCGTGAGCGCGTCGCGATAAGTCTGTAGCTCACCCGAGTCCGACAGCTCGTAGAAGGAGGCGAGCTGGCCGACCTTCATCGCGGCCCCCTTCATCTCTCCAAGCATCTCGACCAGCTGGCGGGCGGTCTGCTCGTGAAAGCCGTCGAGGTACTCCTGAGCCCGGTCGGGCGACGCAAACGTCTTGAAGCGCGTGCCCACAAAGCGGGCCGCGGAGAGACCGGTTTGCCCGGCCAGCCGTGCGCCTCTTTCCATCCACCCGGTGGGAATGGGTCCTTTGGGTGTTTTCTCCTTAGCCATTGCAGCTACTGTAAGGCCGTGGTCAGACGTGCGCTGCTGGCGCTGTTGGTGGGGTTGCTGATGCTCCCAGCGGGAGCGATTCCTGCCGCAGCCCCGCCGGAAACGCTCTCAGAAAAGGCAGCCGCCACCCGGGGCATCAGACAGTTCTCGACCTTCTACACGATGCGTCACGTTCGCCGTCTCGCCGGCAGGATCGGGCCGCGGGTGAGAGGAACCAACGCCGAGAAGCGCGCCGCCCGCTACTTCAGGCGGAAGCTCCAGGACAAGGGCTACGTCACCAACGTACAGCGCTTCAAGGTCGACGGAGGATCATCGAGGAACGTCGTGGCGTGGTGGCCGGGGGCCCGTCGTTATCCCGTCGTTCTCGGAGCCCACATGGACACGGTCGCGGGCGCGCCGGGGGCGAACGACAACGCTTCGGGCGTTGCCATCCTCATCGACATCGCGCGCGCCCTGGCCGGGCGCAGACATGTACGCAACGTGCGACTCGTGGCATTCGGTTCCGAGGAATACGGCTCGAACGGCGTCCATCACGTCGGCTCGCACGTGTTCGTGAATCGTCTGGGCAAGAAGGGACGCCGCAGGCTTGCCGGGATGGTGTCGGTGGACATGGTCGCCGACGGCCGCCCGCTGATCATCGGAACCGCGGGCATCGGCCCTCCGGTGGTGGCTCGCACGCTGTACCACCGGCTGAAGCGGGCAGGCTTCAACGTCGTCTATCGCACAACCTGCGATTGCTCCGACAACGGACCCTTCGAGCTCGCCGGCATCCCGGGTTCGTTCATGTGGACGGGCTTCGAACCCAACTACCATGATGCCTCCGACACCGTCGCGAACATTTCGAGGCAAGACCTGCGTAGATCGGGCCGCGCCGTAAGCCGCTTCGTTAGAGGGCTCGACTTGAAGACGCTGAGGCGGTTCCGGGCCAAGGGCTGAGAGTCGGGGTGACAAAAGGGACGGTGGATATCTGCCACCGTGCCCGGGAGTTCGGCGGCGCGATGGTGCGAAACCAGAGTTTCCCGGCCTTTGTGAGCTAGTCTGTGCCTCGGCACCATGTACGAGCTAACGGGATGGCCACGAATGAGGCAGCAGTCGGATTACAGCTTCGAATCCTCCAATCCCCCAGACTCCGACGAGTTGGACGTGGAGGAGGAGGCCGCTCACACGCGCATTCTGTGGGTCCGGATCGCCGCCCTGCTGATGTTCTTGGTGGCTGCTTTCATCGCCGGCTTCCTGCTCGCCCCCAGAGAAAGCTCGGACGCACAAGTTGGAGTCTTGGAGGCCGAGCTGGCGCAGTCGGAGGAAAACTCCCAGCAGCTCGAGGCCCAGCTGGCCGACGCCCGTCAGCAGCTCGTGGACGCTCAGGCTCAGGTCGAAGAACTGGAAGCCGCAGCGGAACCAGACCCGGCCGCCACCGAGACCCCCGCCCCTACGGAGGAAGAGCGGATCAGGACCTACACGGTTCAGCCCGGAGACACGCTCCAGGAGATTGCCGTCGATTATTACGGCGACGTCGACTACGACGACTTCCTCGCCGAGTTCAACGGCATTGCGGACACCACCCAGCTGCCGGTCGGCTTCGACCTCGAGATACCCCCGAAGCCCGATACCCCCTGACGCCCGGCCCCCTTTGGCGCGTCGCTTCGAGATCCTGGAGCACACTGCCGACATCGGGCTGAGAGCGTGGGGTGCCACGCTCGAAGAGGTCTTTGCCGCCGCGACCGAAGCCGTCGCCCACATTGCCGGCGCGTGGGAACCGGGGCCGGGTGAGGAGATCTTCGTCGAGGTGGAAGCCGCCGACCGCGAGGGACTACTGGTCGACTGGCTCTCCGAGACTCTCTACCTCTTCGACAGCAGCGGCGGTGCGCTCGGCGGAGTCCACGTCGCATCCGTTGGGGCAGGCTCGTGTCGGGGAGCCGTAACGCTGCGGGAGCTACAGGACCCCGACGAGGGAGTGCAGGTCAAGGCCGTCACCTACCACCAGCTAGAGGTCGCTGAGAGTGAGAACGGGTGGACGGCGACCGTCTATCTCGACATTTAAGAGGCTCGCTGTGCCCATCCGATGCGTCTTGCCGGTAGCAACCGGCTATCAGGGAGGCAGTGCATCGCCCCGAGGTAGGCCGATCTTCCCCACGCTAAGCTCGCTCAGCGAGTCTCACGTGGAAAAGATCAGGAAATGTGCCGTGCGCCACTCCCAGCCGGGCGTCGAGGGTCTTGGCGCGGGCTCCAGAGCGGGCCGTAGTCAGGAGATATGTGCGAGCACGTTGACAACTGTGCCTGCAGGGTCCTCGACGAAGAATCGGCGAACGCCCCATGGCTCGTCGGTAAGGGGATAGACGACACGCAGTCCGCGCCGCACCGCCTCGGCGTGCGCAACATCAACCGCCCCAGGGTCGCCAACGTCAACCCCGAAACGGGGCTGCGGATCCTCCATTCCCCTCGGGGAAACAATGACTTGAGCCGTGGGGTTGGCGGAAGACTTCAGGCCGAGAACCGGATCTTCCATAGCGACCTCGAGCCCGAGGAACTCGACGTAGAACTCGCGCGACACATCGAGATCATCTCCGACGGCATAAGGATGGATTCTCTTGATCTCCACTGCACCTGACTATCACAGTTCGCTTGCGGGCGTCATCGACCTCGCTTTCCGCTCCCATCGCTCCCCTACACGGGTTGGCGGTGAGGTGGTCATGATGTCCCGCCCCGGAATCGGCAATCTCGCTGGGGTGAACACCTCCGAGGTACTCAAGAGCGCGCAAAGCGCGCTCGAGTACCTGGGCTCGGAGCCGCAGTCGCCGCAGCACCGAGACCGTATCGTTGCGGCATGGAAGACCTCAAGTTCGTGCTGAACCCGCCCCTGCCCCCGCTGGTGCGTCCCCTCTGGGCCATCCCCGCGACCGCCGCGGTGGCGATTCTGCCCGCCCGGGCGCGCAGGCTCTACCGAATCCCGTGGGTCCCACTGGCGAGCTCCGCCGTACGACCCAGCACGTTCGCACTATGCCGGGCAATGAACATCCTGCTTCCCGGGCCGCCGATCTTGAGAGAGGCCCGGAAGCGCGCCGCGGCCGCGGCGTGACCACCGCCACCGAGCCGCGCCGAACCGGCGAGGCCGTTTGGGAGTTGCCCGTGGGCTATCGGGACGGGATGAGGGTGCCGGGCCGCATATTTGCCACCGAAAACCTCTTCCACAAAGCGCTCGAGGACCGCGCCGCAGAGCAGGTCGCCAATATGGCGACACTGCCGGGGGTTGTGGGCGCGGCGTGCGCGATGCCCGATATCCACTGGGGCTACGGCTTCCCCATCGGCGGAGTGGCGGCCACGGCCGTGGATTCGGACGGAGTCGTTTCTCCCGGTGGGGTGGGCTTCGACATCGGTTGCGGAGTAAGGCTCTTGCGCAGCGGTCTGAGCTTCGAAGAGGACGTGAAGCCCCGGCTTCGTGAGCTGGTGGCGGCGCTGGGACGAGCAGTGCCGCGAGGGACCGGAGGCCGGGGTCGAATGCCGCTCGATGAAGACGGCCTCGCTCGCGTGCTACGCGAGGGAGCTGCGTACGTGGTGGGGCGGGGAGCAGGTTGGGACGAGGACGTCGAGCTCGCCGAGGGCTCCGGCCCCCTTGCGGCCCCCAAGCCCGAGCACCTGTCGGAACGAGCGCGCGAACGGGGCCTCGGACAGCTCGGGAGCCTCGGTGCCGGTAACCACTTCCTCGAGATCCAGGTGATCGACGAGGTGCGCGACCCTCAGGCAGCGGAGGCCATGGGCCTGGCCGAGGGCCAGGTCTGCGTGATGATCCACTCCGGCTCCCGCGGGCTCGGCCACCAGACCTGCACCGACTACCTGAAACAACTGAATCAGCTCATGCCGTCGCTCGGTTACGACCTGCCCGACCGGCAGCTCGCGTGCGTGCCCTTCGACCATGAGCTGGCGCAAAGCTACATGGGCGCCATGGACGCAGCAGGCAACTTCGCACGCGCCAACCGTCAAGTGTTGTCCGATGCCGCGCGCGAGGCTTTTTCAACAACGTTGTCTGCAACCCCCAAGTCACTGGATCTGTCACTCGTCTACGACATCTCGCACAACCTCGCGAAGCTGGAAGAGCACGAGATCGATGGAAAGCGCATGAACCTGTGCGTTCACCGTAAGGGTGCAACGCGCGCACTCGGGCCCGGCAACGCAGACCTGCCCGCAGTTTATTCGGCGATAGGTCAACCGGTCATTGTTCCGGGCTCGATGGGCTCGGCTTCGTTCCTGCTCGTGGGACTGGCTTCTCCTCAGTCGTTCGCATCCACCTGTCACGGTGCCGGGCGCGCCATGTCTCGTACCGCGGCGAAGAAGGTGATGCCTCCAGAGCAACTCAGGAAGGAACTCGAAAACCGGGGCATCGTGCTGGCCGGTTCGAAGTGGAAGCTATTGGCCGAGGAAGCCCCTTACGCTTACAAGGACGCCTCGGAGGTCGTGAGGTCGTGTGAGATCGCCGGACTTTCCAAGGTGGTCGCCCGGCTGCGTCCGGTGGGAGTAGTCAAGGGCTGAGGCCCGCAGGCGACTCCCCCCTCGAGCAGGGGCACTACATGTCGGCGGGGCGAAAGCAGCGCCGGTGGCGGACGAGTTACAACAACCGCCCCACACGATCATCTCTCTCCCGGTCCAAACCGCGCTCGCTTCGATCCGACCCGGGTCATCTCGCTCCCCGTCCACACCGCCGAATGCCATCCGCGCGCGCTGAGGGGTGACGCCGAAAGCACGCTCCAGGAATCCCTTTCTGGGTCATATGCGGCTCCGTCGGCAATGAAGCTGGTAACGCAGCCTTTCATCCCTTCCGATTCGTGATCGTCACTCCCACCCCACACGATCAACTCTTGTCCCGTCCACACGGCGGTGTGGGCATACCCGGGCATCGGTGCCTCGGCGATGCGTCGCCAAAAACCCTTCTCGGGGTCGTATGCCGCGCCGTCGCGGCACTCGTGTCGTCCACATGCTCCTCCCCACACGATCATCTCCTCTCCCGTCCAAACCGCCGTGTGCCACCACCGCGGTCGAATCGGCGCGTCGGGAAGTGGGACGACGTTACCCTCTAGGTCGACGGATGCTCCCGCATGAGCGCGTCCGTCGGGGGCCCGATAGGAGAATCCTCCTCCCCACATCAGCAGCCCGCTCTAGACGCTCAGCTAGCGCGACCCGGCCGGAGCAGCGGATGTCCCTGCTCGAAATAGATGAGTCACTTGAGCGATGACCAATCGCACAACAAGACAAGTCTCTCGGGAGGCGTTCCCGGCATGAACGCGTCGACCGAACATGGCACCGTGACTCGGTACGGAATCCAGGCCCTCTTTTCGTTCCATTGGGCGCCGGAGAGTTCGTGAATATCGAGTCCGCCGCCCGGCTTGCTCGGCGACCCAGACACAGCCACACAGAACTTCCCGGTCGGTGAATCGGAGTTGGACAGACCCACCTCCTTACATATGAACTTGGCGCTGTTTCTCGAAGGACGAATCAGAGCTCCTGTTACTTCCACCTCCTGCCCCAGATGGAAATTCTCCGGATGGACCACCATCTCTTGGAGGACATCCTTCTGAGGCTTGGCCACCAGCTGCGGGGAGCCGTTCTGTGAGGGGCAAGCCAAAAGGCTCAGCGCAGCAATCACTACGCAAGTTTGTGACATGAAGGCTCGGCTAGAGATGCTCGAGGTTCTCGATTATCGCTTCTTGAGTGCTGCGTGCCAAGACGACCACCGCTTCCTCGTCGTGGGGATTCTCTTCCACATGAGGTTCGAAGGGAGGGATGTAGACGTAGTCTCCGGGCCCCGTCTCCACGGCTTGCTCCCGCCCATCCCTCTTGAACAGAAAGCGCGGCCGCCCCGACACGACGTAGATGCACGTTTCAGACTCCCCGTGATGGTGGGGGTCGGACGAGGCTCCGGGCAGCACGTGCGTCTGTCCCATGAAGATCGATTGAGACCCGGCCGTGGACGCCGAGATCCCAGCCAGACGGCGCATGCCGGAAGTCTGCCCGGTGGCATCAGACAACGAGTGCGCAGCTACGTGACGAATGGACATTCTCTCACTGTATAACGGGTACCAATTCGACCACAACGCGCTACCGAGTACCGATTCCGTACCCAGGAGCGCGCGACGCGCGTTTGACTATCGTCGTCCCTGGAGTCGGCCAGCCTACTGAAAGATCTCGGTGGTGCAGTCTCCCCCGGGCAGGTGGATCTCGTGGGCGCGCGGCTTCCCGGGCAGAACCGAGAAGTCCACGAAGAAGTCCGGGTTGAGCGACATGGCACCGTCCTCGGCGATGTCGATCTGCACCAACCACGAGTCGAGATCCGCATAGAACTGGTTGTCCCAGGTCGAGAACAGCGAGTTCGTAGCGTAGAGCCGGCGTCCATCCATCGACAGCTGCAGCATCTGTGGACCCCCGTGGAGCTTCGTCCCGTTGGGATGTCTTGCCTCCTCGAACAAACCGCCCAGCGCCACCGAACCGGTGTGCTTGGGCGCGGCCGGGTCGGAGATGTCGTACTGGCGCAGGTCTCCGTGGAGCCAGTTGGAGAAGTAGAGGAAGCGGTCGTCCATCGAAACGACCAGGTCGGTGATCAGGCCGGGCACCGGCACCGGAAAGCCCTCGAGATCGCGCGTCTCGATCTCGATCACCTTGTCCGCCGCCCACTTGTCTCCGTCGCGATAGAAACGCCACATGGTCGAGGACAGAGCCGCGCCGACGAAGCCAGTCTCTGAGTCGGGGTCATGGAGCCAGCGGATCTCCAGAGGGATCATGCCGGTGTCACCGAGGTCGATGGTCTGCTGCACGGTGCGCTTGTCGAGGTCCCAGAAATGAATGGAATGGCCGTAGTTGCCGGCAGCCACATCTTCGAGATTGAAGCCCGGCAGGAACACTTCGGGAGCGGCCCACTCGCTCGAGAGAAATACGTTCTTTCGCGGCTGATACCAGAAGTCATAAGCCCACTCGGGCGCCCCGTTGGCCTCCCAGCGTCCCTTGATCTCGAAGCTCTGCGCGTCGAGAACCAGGTAGCCCCCGCCGCGGCCTCCTTCTGCATTGCCGAGCATCGACATCACCACGTTGTCACCGGGCATGCAATGAACCGTGTGCGGAGCCGACAGCCCGGTCTTCGCCTTTACCTCCTCAGGCTCGATGACCTTGACGATTTCCGGCGCCCTAGGATCGGTTGCCACGTCGACGATGTGGATGCGCGACGAGCGCACACCGGGAACGACCAGGTGCTTGCGCTCGCGATCCTTCGCATGACACGCAGAGCTGCAAATCTGCCAGCCATAGTGGTGAAGCTCGTCGCCGACGTTGGGCATATCGGTGGTGTGGATGATCTGCGAATAAGTGTCTGAGGAAGGATCGACGTCGACCACCGCGAGGAAGTCGGGGCGCTCTTCGCCCGTGCCCTCGTAGAGCCCGGCCACATAGACGATGTCCTCGCGGGGAGCCATGATCGCCTCTTGTGGAGATGCGTATCCGATGCTCGACTCTGCCATGATTGAAACCCCCTTCGAGTAGTCTCCAGCTCCTCGAAGCCTACACGCGTCAGGCCCGCTGGCAACGAGGACAGAAGGTGGTCCCGCGGCCCCCGAGCACGATCTTCTTGAGCGGAGTGGCGCAGCGGGGGCAGGGCACGCCCGCTCGCCCGTAAGCAATCAGAGAGCCGGCGTTTCGTCCCGGCTCGCCGTCGACCTTCACGTAGTCGCGAAAAGTCGTGCCCTCCCTCTCAACCGCGGCCGTGAGCACCTCTCGAACGGCGGCGTGGAGCCGGGCTGCCCGGGCCGGTCCGACTCGCCGCGAGGCGGGGTGAATACGAGCCAGCCACAGGGACTCGTCGGCATAGATGTTGCCGACCCCCGCCACCGGCCGCTGCGACATCAAGAACGGTTTCACAGGAGCAGTGGTGCGCCCAAGAGCAGCCGCAAACGCTCCTATGTCGAACTCGTCCGACAGTGGCTCCGGTCCTAACTGAGAAAGGGTCGGGATCGCTGCGTAGTCTCCGGCGTCCACCACCGCCATCCGGCCGAAACGACGCACGTCCCGAAACGTCAGCGTGCGCGCGTCGTCGAGCGCCAGCCGCGCCCTGACGTAGGGATCCCGTAGGCGGTCGAAGCCCAGTTGGCCGGTCATCCCGAGATGCATGATCAGCTCGAGGTGGTGGTCGAGGGGAGCGATGAGGAACTTGCCACGCCGGGAGACCCCCGCGATCGTGCGGCCGCGCAGACGGTGGAGGCCCATGAACTGACGCGGAATGGAGGGAATGGGATCTGCCCACACCTCCACGACCGTGCGGCCGGCTAGAGCGGGGTCGAGCTGACGGCGAACGGACTCGACTTCCGGTAGCTCGGGCATATGAAGCCAGGCTAAGTTAGGCGGTAATGGCTGTCGTCCACACCATCGGGCATGGAACCAAGAGCTCCGAGGAACTAATCGAGACGCTCCAGAGCACAGGAGTACGGCGGCTCGTCGATGTCCGGCGCTTCCCCGCCTCCCGCCGCCACCCCCAGTTCTCCCGTGCCGCCCTGGAGCACTCCCTCGAAGCGGCAGGGCTCGGATACGACTGGGAGGGTGAGGAGATGGGCGGGCGGCGCAAGGGGGCCGAGGAGAGCCGTCACCCGGCGTGGCGCAACCAGTCCTTTCGCGCCTATGCCGACCACATGGACACTGCCGAGTTCCGAGTCGCCCTGGAAGCGCTCGAGGAGACGGCCGTCGACGAGTTCCCGGCGGTCATGTGCGCCGAGACCCTCTGGTGGCACTGCCATCGGCGCCTGATAGCCGATGCACTGCTGCTGCGCGGCACCCGGGTGGTGCACCTCATGAGCCACCGCTCGGCCCAGGACCATATCCTCAATCCGGCGGTCAGACCCTCAGACGACGGGTGGCCGGTCTACGATCTGATCTAATCTCTCCGGGGGATTCTGAAGGCAGGGCAACCACGTTGAGTCGAGAGCCAGACCAGAAGCACCTCCGAAGGGAGCCCAGAATGGACGCTCACGAGCTACGCTCCACCGCTTCGACCCTCCTATCGCCGGGCAAAGGCATATTGGCGGCCGATGAGAGCACTCCCACCCTCACCAAGCGTCTGGAGAGCGTCGGGATCCCTGCCACCGGCGAGGCAAGGCGCTTCTATCGCAGCATGCTCACGACCACTCCGGGTGCGTCCGAGCAGATCAGCGGCGTGATCTTGTTCGACGAAACCATCCGTCAATCCACCATCGACGGAACGCCCTTTCCCGAGCAGCTTCAGCGCGACGGCATCATCTGCGGCATCAAGGTGGACACGGGTGCCAAGGATCTCGCCGGCGCCCCCGGGGAGAAGGTTACCGAGGGCCTGGACGGCCTTCGCGATCGCCTGCATGAGTACAGGGAGCTGGGTGCGCGCTTTGCGAAGTGGCGCGCCGTGATTGCGATCGGCGACGGCCTTCCGAGCTCTTATTGCATCAGCGTCAACGCACATGCACTGGCGCGCTACGCGCTCCTGTGTCAGGAGGCCGGCATCGTCCCCGTCGTGGAGCCAGAAGTCCTAATGGACGGTGATCACACTATTGAGCGCTGCTATGAGGCGACTGCCCGGACTCTCCATGCACTCTTCGACGCGCTGTTCGCCCAGCGGGCGCTTCTCGACGGATTGTTGCTTAAGGCCAACATGGTGCTGCCCGGCAAAGAGTGCTCCCAACAGGTCGGTGTCGAAGAGGTAGCTCAGGAGACCGTCCGCTGCTTGCGAACGGTGGTTCCCCCTGCGGTCCCCGGAGTCGTGTTCCTTTCGGGAGGACAGAGCAGCCGTCACGCCACGGCCCACCTCAACGCTATGAACAACATGGGGCCTCACCCCTGGGAGCTGAGCTTCTCCTTTGCGCGCGCCCTGCAGCAGCCGGCCCTCGACGCCTGGAAGGGCGAGGAGGCGAACTTCCGGGCCGGTCAAGATGCCTTTCTCCACAGGGTCAAGCTCACGAGTCTGGCGCGAGCAGGCAGGTACTCGCCCGACATGGAACGCACTTGAGCCCAGACACGGCCCCGCAAGGAGCACGCCCTTCTGGGGCCCTTCGGAGAAGGCCGGTGATGCTCGGCATCGTCGGAGATAGCGCGGCCGGCAAGACGACCCTCACGAGAGGGATCGTCAACGTGTTCGGCGCCGAGCGCGTCACAGCCGTGTGCGTCGATGACTACCATCGCTATGACCGCGAGCAGCGCAAGGAGCTCACCATCACGCCGCTCAATCCCGAATGCAATTACATCGGGATCATGGAACAGCACCTGAGGCTCTTGGCCGCGGGAGAGCCAATCCTGAAACCGATCTACGGTCACAGCCACGGGACACTCGAGGCTCCGGAGCTCATCGAGCCGCGCGACATAGTCGTAATCGAAGGACTGCTTGCCTACCACACGAAGGCGATGCGCCACTGTTTCGACGTCAAGGTCTACTTGGATCCGCCTGAAGACCTGCGCCGTAGATGGAAGATCACTCGCGATTGCACGAAGCGCAACTACGACGAGGAGCAGGTGCTGGCCGATCTGGATCGTCGCGAGCCTGACTCGGAGGCCTTTATTCGGCCGCAGCGCGAGCACGCCGACATAGTGGTCCGCTTTCATCCACCCGGCCCCTCGCTCAATGTCGATCCCGCCACACTGGATGTCCGGGTCGTGTTGAGACCGGTGCTTCCGCATCCTTATCTGATGGAGCTGGCAGAGAGGACTCGTGTCCGCTCCTTCGAGCCCATTCGTATTTCCCTGGCACGCGACGGCGGTAAGCCCGCCGACGTCATGGAAGTGCAGGGCTCGATGCCGTCAGATGTTTCCGCGAAAGTAGAGGAAATCATCTGGGAAGGCATGGGGCTGGACGGCCACGACCTCCAACGCGATGCGATAGGGAACTTCCAGGATCGCGACAAGTCGCGGCGTTCAGAATCACTGGCCCTCACTCAACTGTTGTTGGTAGCCCAGACGGCAAGCGCCAAGGACAACGGTTAAGTGCACCTTTGCGTAAGTCCCGCCGCACCAGAACGTCCCTGCATCGACGATGGCGGCGTTCCACGGCTCCGCCGAGGAAGGAATTGGGATTCAATCTGTCGCTCACGTACCCTCCGGGTACGCTCGACTCCTCGCGCCTTGCCCTCGCCGCGCAGTGCCGTCCTGGGTGCTGACGCCACTTCCGCGCAGGAGCACTAGTGGAGATCGCGACGCTTATCAACCGCTCCGTGGTCAGCCTCGAGCCTTCCAGCAGCCTGCAACTGGCGGCCGAGCGGATGGCAGAGCACGGGGTGGGCTCGGTTGTGGTTGCGTCGGAAGGCGAGGTGCCCGGCATCTTCACGGAGCGCGATCTGTTGTTCGCGCTCGCCGGCGGGGCCGATCCGAAAACGAGCGCCATCGCGTCTCACATGACCCAGAACGCCTTTAGTCTCGCTCCCTCGGTGGACGTGATGCAGGCTGCAAGTCGTATGCACGGCGAGG
>JALZJN010000062.1 GCA_030859735.1 Actinomycetota bacterium | reverse complement strand
CCACCTAGCGTGAGGAAATGGATAACTCGAGCAGAGACGCCGTTCTCCTTAACCTCACCTCGCTGCTCACCGGGGTAATAGGCACCGGGGGAGAAGCCGATGTCGCCATCAGCCCCCAGCTCGATGCCGTGGTCGTTTTCGCGGGGAGCGAGCTGGTGCTGTCTTGCAACCTCTCGGAGGTCGTAGCGGAGGAGACTTTTTCGCCAGAACCCGCGCTCAGCGCGGGTTGCAGTGTAAAGATCGCCTCAGGAGCCGCGACCTCGGAGCGCCCGTAGCGCCAGCGCTCCCACCAGCGCCGCGCCCAGCACCACCCCCAGGCGCCGTGCTTCGGCACGAGGGTCCACCTCTGATGGGGGCCCGGCCTCTGCTTCCTTGATACGGATAGAGACGTTGTCGATGTCGGGATAGGCGGCGGTTGCCGAATGCACCGCCTCCTCTTCCGAGGAGAACGTGTCGTTGCCGGTGAGCACTTGCCCTCGGGCGTGGTCCACGTAGCGCCATCCCCACCGCTCCCTGCCCTGCTGGACGACCTCGAGCCCCGGTCTGTCCCTGTCGAACTCCACCTCACTCACCGGCGGCGGCATCGGCAGCCAGCTCAGAGCTTTCTTCGACCAGAGTGGCGATGTCGGAATCGGCCGCGCCCCCCCGTATGGCAGCCGAGAGCCGGTCGAGCTCTGCCTCAACAGGCTCCCCCGCACTCGATTGTGATGCGCGGACCTTCTGTACGAGTACATCGGCCACACCGGCCTCCCCCGACTCATAGGCACCGAGCGCCTCTTCGAGAACGGGCGCGACGAAGGCGAGGCGATTCCGGGGCGGAGGAGTGATGGAGCCGAATTCATCGGCGAGAACTTCACCCAGCACATAGGCGACGGCCGGGACCTCGAATGGCCGGCGGAGTTCAGAGGGCGTATCCGATGACGGCATGGCACCGAACATCGCCGCAAACATGATCTCCGCGGCCCTTGCTTCGTCGTTCGTGTTCTGCTCGAGCACATTGGTGAGCCCTCCGTGGATATTCTTTGCCTCGCGCAGCAATCCGTAGGCCAGCCGGTAGCCTCCTAGATCAAATGGATCCGCAGAGATCGCGAGGTCGTATTCGAGGCCGGCGTGGTCCGCAAGGGTGCTCACGACCGAAGCTTTGTAGGCGGCGAGTTCGCTGGTTTTCCCTACAATCTCCGACTCGATCCGAAGCGTGGCCCTGCCGGCCGTCACCAGGGCCTCGGTAACCGTGCCGCTGCCGTCCCCTCGTTTCAGCGCTGCGGTGGCGGCGTCAATTGCCCGATTGATTTCCGGATTGAAAGGACTCTCGGCGTCCTTTTCGGCGAAGTTCTGGAGGAAGTGCGCGTAGTTTCTTCCGCGATCGAGAACCAGGAGCGCCTCAGTGCTCTGGCGTCTCTTGACAAGCTCGACTGCAACGAGATTGTGCCCGCGCAGCGCCGCGAGCTGCGTCCCCAGTAGGAGATCTGTTTGTTCGATGTCTGCTCGGCTTCCGGCGGCGCGTGGTGGTTCTGCAGCCGGCACGAGCGTTCCGGGGCCGCAGGCGAGAACAGTCGCGCTCGCGCAGAGCGCAGCGATGACCGACCTCGCCCTGATCACTACCGTTCGTTCGCTTCCGGAGCAGACCTCAGCGCGGACAGCGGCATGTGCCCGAAACGATCGACCCCGCTTGCCTTCAGGGCCTTCATCAATCGATGGGTGACCCACCCGACGACTACCGGAGCCACGATCACAAGTACCTGAAAGATGAACAGCATGGTGTGGACCGACACGCGCATCCACTTGGCGAGAAGGTCGATGGAGGCGGCAAAGAACATGGCCGTATAGAAGGTAAGAGTGGCGGCGCCCAACGCCGTCCGGAGGGGATGGTCGCGCGGGCGGTCGAGGAGATGATGGACGGCGCGGTCCTTCGAGTAGCGCGCTTCGAGGAAGGGCCACGCGTACAGCAATCCAAAGGTTATTCCGGGCATCAGCACGGCGGGAAAGAAGGGGTTGGGAAGCTCGAAACCAAAAGCCCGCAGCTCCCACGGTGGGAAGACGCGCAGAGCACCGTCGACCCATCCGAGATACCAGTCCGGCTGTGCCGGCGAGGACACCTGTTGCGGCTCAAACGGCCCGTAGAGCCAGACAGGGTTGATCTGCACCAACCCTCCGAGAAAGGCGAGTACCGCAAAGACTGCAAAGAACAAACCCGTCGACTTGGCCGCATAAGTGGGCCACAGCTTGGAGCCGACCACATTGGTCTCGCGGCGGCCCGGCTCCCGAAACTGAGTGTGCTTTTGACGCCACAAGATGGCCAAATGGGCACCGATAAGGCCGGCGAGAAGGGCGGGAATCAGAAGGATGTGAGTAACGAACAGGCGACCGATGATCTGCTCGGCGGGGAATTCGCCGCCGAAGATGAGAAAGGCCATCCAGGTCCCAATCAAGGGAATCGACAGCGCGATCGAGTAGGCAATTCTCAACCCCGTGCCGGACAGCAAGTCGTCGGGAAGCGAGTAACCCGTGAACCCGTTGAAGATCGCCAGCACCAACAGCGTTACGCCGATCATCCAATTGATCTCACGCGGGCGTCGAAACGCGCCGGTGAAGAAGATGCGGCACAGGTGCGCCACAATCGAGGCCACGAAAACCAAGGCGGCCCAGTGGTGGATCTGCCGCATTACGAGGCCGGCTCGCACTTCGTAGCTGAGATCCAACACCGACCTATAGGCGTCCGACATATGCACGCCCCTCAGTGGTGCGTAAGCGCCGTCGTAGGTCACTTCGGTGAGGCTCGGCTCGAAGAAGAACGTGAGAAAGGTCCCCGTCAGGAGCAGCACAACGAAGGAATAGAGCGCGATCTCTCCGAACATGAACGACCAGTGGTCGGGAAACACCTTGTTCAGAGCTTCCTTGGTGAAGGAGGAGGCGCCGAGCCGGTCGTCCACCCAACGAGCCGCGCGCTCAATCACGGCCGCGGCTCCAGAAGCCGGGGCCGATGGGCTCGAGGTAGTCGCCCTGGGCGATCACGTATCCCTCGTCGTCGATGGCGAGTGGAAGCTGAGGCAGCGGGCGTGTGGCGGGGCCGGCCGTGGGTTTGGCTCCCTCCATGACCGCGAACACAGACTGGTGACAGGGACAGAACAGCTCCCTTGACTGGGGCTGGTAGAGACCCACCGGGCAGCCCGTGTGAGTGCACACCTTGGAGAAGGCGATGAAACCCTCGGGGGTCCAGTTCAGGGGACCGGGGAGCTCGGAGGCCTCTGCCGCGTCGAACCTGATGAGCAGCGTC
>JALZJN010000058.1 GCA_030859735.1 Actinomycetota bacterium | reverse complement strand
CACTCCCGCAACCGGTCGCTCAATTCGTGGTCACGAACGGCGACCGCTTCGTCGCCCGGGTCGACTTCGCCTGGCCCGACGTGAAGGTGGCGGTCGAGGCGGTGGGCCGCAAGCATCACGAAGGTCGGTGGGAGAGGGACGTGACCCGCCTGAATGCACTCACGGAGTGTGGCTGGACCGTGATTTTCGTGACCTGGGAGGACCTCCACCTGCGCCCGCGCGAGACATTGATGTCAATCGCACGGGCGCTGGGGATCACGATCTGAGGGGGCAAAAGCAGACCGTGGACCTCTGCACACCGAAAACCGTGGGTTAACGCACACCGTGTGCATTTGCACCCGTTGTGGGGCGGCCTAGCAGCTACTTGAGGATCTCTTCTCCCTCGCACAGCGTGAACTGGTCGTCGCCGAAGAGCATCGTGGCGCAGGTGCCGGACACCGAGGTCAACTGGAAGCTCTCGGCGAAGGTCTCGCCCTCCGCAACCGTGTAGACCGAGCCGTCCACCGAGACCTGTGCCCGCGGCGAGCCGTCCTGGCTGAACACGTCCACCAGCCTGACGGTGTGGCCGCCGACCGCCTGGCCGCCTGTGCCCGGATCGGTGGTGCCGGGGTCGGTGGTTCCCGGGTCGGTGGTTCCCGGGTCGGTGGTTCCCGGATCGGTGGTTCCCGGATCGGTGGTGCCGGGGTCGGTGGTGGCCGGTGCGGTGGTCGTACTGGGCGCGGTGGTGCCGGCGGCCGGGGTGGCGTCGATTAGGGGCTCGAAGGGGTCCTTCGACGCGAACAGCTCGAAGGTCTCGACCGGCTCCTTCTTCTTGCCGTCGATCTTCCCGTCCTCCTGAGCGGCTCCTTCGTCGTCGCTTTCGTTCCCAGCCGCGGCGGCGCCGTCATCGGTGGTTGCCGGCGTGGGCGAGACCTGTGGCTCGACGGGCTCGCCGCCACCACGCAGGAAGAAGAACCACACCAGCGCCAGGACGACGATCAGAGCCCCCACCAACATGGCGATCTGAGCGGGCTCGACGCCCTTCTTTGTCTCTACCGTCTCCTCTGTAACAGCCATCTCTCTCAGCCCTCGCTTAGGAAGTCGGCTCGGGAGCCGGGGTCGTGGTGTCGGTGGTCGTGGTGTCGGTGGCCGTGGGCACGGCCGCCCCCGCGGGCAGCTCGAAGAAGATGCGGGCCGTGGCCCCGAGCTTCACCAGCGTCTCCTGCGTAGTCTGGTCCTCTTCGGCGTCCATGGTCACCTCGTCGATGCGGACGGCGCGGTCGAGGCCGTAGAGCCGGCGGAAGAAGTCCTGCACTGCGAAATAGCCGCCGCGTGCCCCGATGATCGCATCGACCTCGGCCACCTGGGCGCCCTCGGCGGGAGGCGTGGGCAGATCGGGAGTGATCTCCACGAAGCCGACGCCCGACTGGTTTGCGGCCTCCTGCACCTGGAAGATGAAGTTGGCTACCTGGTCGTCCTCAGGGACGAGCTCCCGGTACTTGGCGATCTGCGCCTCGAGCTGAGGTGCGTTCTTCTGCAGCTGCTGTCGGTGAGCGAGCTCGGCCTCCAGTGACTGCGTGCGGTCCTCTTCCCTGGAGACCTGGTTCCGTACCTTCCCCAACTCGTCCTGCCGTGGCTTGATGGCGAAGAAGAAGATGGCGGCGCCGACTGCGATCACGCCCACCACCGACAAGATCATCTTGGTTTTGCCGGTCACGGCCTGCCCTCCTGGAAGCGAAGGCTTGCGGCCTTCTCGTTGAACTCGATCGTGCTGTCGAAATCGAAGGTGGCGGGAATGCCCTGTTCGATCTGGGCCGAGTTTTCTGTGGCCGAGGTGAGCCACACCGCCTGAAAGTCCTTGACGCTGCCGAGGCGGATCATCCACTTGCCGATGCCGGGCATCGACAACGAGGTGCCCTGGAACTGCACCCGGCCGAACGGCTCGGCCTGAGCGACGTCGATCTCGGCGTCCTCGGTTCCGACGAGAGCGCCGTCGGGGATCACGGCCGAGCCCTGAAGGCTCGTCAGCCATACCTCTCCGGGGACGACCATGGCGATCTCGGTGAGGACCGCGGGCCAATCGACGTCGCCCGTCATGGCGGTCTCGAGAGCGGCCTGACGCTGCTGCACCTCCTGTTCGAGGCGGGCGAAGCGGGCAAGCTCGTCGATCTGCGCTTGCAGGTCCGCGTTGGTCGCTTGGACCTCGGCCAGCCGCTCTTCCTCGGTGGATATCTGGGTGCCCAAGAAGACCCACCAGGCGAGCAGCACCGCGAGAACCACGAGGCCCGCCAGGGCCACCATCCCCACTGCGCGCCGCTGCTTCCGGCGTTCGGCGTAGGACGCCGGCATCAAGTCGATTCTGCGCATCATCGCTTCGAGGCTCCCATCGCCAGGCCCAGCGCCACCGCGGCTACGGGCTCAACCTGGGCGACCTGCTCCTCGGTCAGCCCTGATTTCGAGATGTTCATGTCGGCCAGCGGAGCGCTCCGTCGCACTGGAAGGCTCATGCTGCGTTCCAAGCCCTCACTGAGGCCCGGCGTGAGCGACCCCCCTCCGGTGATCATCAGAGAGGAGAAAGGCTGGCTCTCGGGCTGCGACAGGTAGTACTCGAGCGAGCTGCGGATCTCCTCCACCAGCTCATCGACGCGCGTGCTCAGGGCCTGCTGGGCCTGGGGAGCCCCCACGCCGCGACCCAGGTCGAGCTTGGCTGCCTCGGCTTCCTCGAGCGGAACGGAGAGCTCCTCGGAGAGAGAGCGGGTGGCGTCGTCGCCACCGGTCAAAAGAATGCGCACGAAGCGGGGCTCGCCGTTGTCGTGGACCATGATGTTGGTCACCCCGGCCCCGATATCGACGACGGCTTCGGCACCCGCCAGCCCCGCGTCGCCGCGCGCTGCGGAGCTGACCGCGCGCGCCACTGCGAAGGCGGCGAGGTCTATGCCGACCGGCTCTACCCCGCCCGCCGACGCGGCCGAAATGAAGCTCTCGATCATGTCGGTGGCGGCCGCCACTAGCAGCACGCGCATCATGTGCTCGCCGGTCTCCGAGGCGTAGTCGTCGAGGATCTGGAAATCGATCTCCGCGGTCTCGACCGCCATCGGAATGAAGTCGGCCACCTGGAAGCGCAGCGAGGCGCGGAACTCTTTCTCTTCTTGGAAGGGAAGGTCCACCTGGCGCACGACCACCCGCTGGTTGGCGATGCCGATCACTACCTTCTTCGACTTGATCTTGACCCGCTTCCAGAGCTCGGCGACGGCCTCGGACACGGGCCCGGGGTCCTGGATCTCTCCGTCCGAGACGGCGCCCACGGGAAGTGGCACCTGCCCGAATCTCTGCAGAGCGGCCGAACCGCGGCCGCCGGTCACTACTGCGGCCCGCACTGCGCTGGTACCGATGTCGAGACCGACGACGGCCGAATTTCCGAGACCCATCACTCACCCGTCCTTATGCGCACGGCCCTGTCGGCGAGATAGCGCTCGACGTCGTGGCCGCGAAGCCTGTAGTTCTTTCCAACTCGGATGGCCGCGAGTTGGCCCGACTTGATCAGCCGGTAGACGGTCATGTTCGACACACGCATTCTGTCGGCTACCTCACTGACCGTGAGCAGCGGATCTGCCATGTCTATTTCGGGCATACGACCTCGCCTTTCAAGCTTGAGCTCGCGAGCACTGTGGCGAGCAACTTGCGCTTGCGCCTTCAAGGCACAACAGCCCGCACACCAGCGGACAGGAAGGTCATCGGCAACGCAGCTACGTAACTTGAGCAAGGTAGTGGCGGTCTGCCGCGGGACCCGGGAGGTGCCCGGTCGAGGGACAAAGGCGCAGCGCGGCCCTCCGCACACCAAAAATCGTGTCCGGCCGCACACCGTGTGCGATTCCCCCCGGTTTCGGGAGGCAGAGAAGAGGCGGGGGGCGTGGCCGGGTGCGTGTGGGAGGAGCAGCGGCTGAGGGGCGGGGCAATCAGTCGGAGCCGAGGAGGAGCTGCTCGAGCTCGTCCACGCCCGGTGCCGGGGCTCGCAGCACGGACAGAAGCCACGGAATCTGCTCGCCGACGATCGGATGGCCGACCCAGTGGCCCTGGGCCGCATCGCAGCCGAGCGCCGCGAGCGTGTCCCACAACGCCTCGTCTTCGACGCCCTCCGCTACCGTGCGCAGTCCCAGGACCCTGGCGATCTCGATGGTCGAGCGAACGATCACGAATCCCGCATCGCCGCGGCGCAGTCCTTTGACAAAGCTCTTGTCGATCTTGACTCCGGTTACGGGCAGGCGCTGAAGGTAGGCGAGCGACGAATAGCCGGTGCCGAAGTCGTCGACCGCCAGCCTCACTCCCAGCGACCTGAGCTGACTCAGAATCGTAACGGCGCGCTCGGGGTCTGCCATCAGCGCGCTCTCAGTTATCTCGAGCTCGAGAGCCTCGGGAGGAACCGAGAAGCGGCGCAGCAGCAGCCGGATCTCCTCGGCGAACGAGGGGTCGACGAGGTCGCGGGCCGAGACGTTGACGGCTACGCCCACGTCCACCCCCTGCGAGCGCCATATCCCGTTCTGGCGCAGGGCGTTCTCGAGCACCCAGCGGGACAGGTCGCGGATCAAACCCGACCTCTCCGCAAGAGGAATGAACTCCTGAGGTGAGAGCAGCCCGCGCGCCGGATGCTGCCAGCGCACCAGAGCCTCGACCATCTCCACGCCGCGGCCGGGAAGGTTCAGCTGAGGTTGGTAGTGGAGCAGGAGCTGCCCCTGATCGATGGCCGAGCGGAGATCGTGCGTGAGCGTCAGCTTGCCCGGCGAGTTCTGGTCTCTCCTGGCGGTGTATATCTCGAAACCGCCTCCCAGCGCCTTGGCCTGGTACATGGCGACGTCGGCGCGCTTCATCAGCGTCTCGAAGTCGTCACCGTGGCGAGGGGAAACGGCAATGCCAATGCTTGCATCGATGCTGATCGTGAATCCGTCGAGGACAAGCGGGAGTCGCACGGCTTCCAGGATCTTGGCGACGACTTTGTGTATCGCGGCGTCCTCGGCGACGTCGGTGAGAAGCACCGCGAACTCGTCCCCGCCGAAGCGAGCGACTGTATCAACCTCTCGCAGCGCGGAGGTGAGCCTCTGCGAGACCTCCTTAAGGAGCAGGTCGCCGTGGTGATGACCGAGGCTGTCGTTGACCTCCTTGAAGCGGTCGAGGTCCATGATCATCATCGCGACCCCCGACGAGCTGCGGCGGGCTTGTCCCAGCGCTTGCAGGGCACGGTCCCGAAATAGCACTCGGTTGGGCAACCCGGTGAGCTCGTCGTGCAACGCCCAGTGTCGATTCTGGGTCACCAGCTCCTGCAGGCGGCTCGAGCGCCTGAGAAAGAACTCGACGACCAAGAGCATGGTCAGTACGAGCAGCAGCGCGGCGGTACCGAAGCCCGCGTA
>JALZJN010000050.1 GCA_030859735.1 Actinomycetota bacterium | reverse complement strand
CGCGCGCGCACCTTCGGGCAACGTGGACGTCAAGGACTACTCTCAAGCGCCTGCCGGAACGAAGCGGATCCAGACGTTCGCTCCATGCGCTCAAAGTGCTCATCTGCATAGGCCTTGAAGTCGAAGTCGAGCTCCGAGATGCCCTGTTGCACGACCCCCCACATCGCTTCGCGGAAGTCGGACATGAATCGCATGAGCTCGAGTGAGGCCCGATCCCGCCGGCTCGGCGCTCCTAGATAACTCTCGAGTAGGGCCTCGTCGTGCTCGGCTTCGAATTCATGATTCACGGAGAAGTTGGCGAGATCGAAGAAGTGGTCGCCCATGCCCGCGTACTCCCAGTCGACGATTCGCAGAGTCGAGCCGTCGTCTATGAAGTTCGCGTTCAAGAGATCGTTGTGGCAAGGTCGCGTGGGCTGGGAGCCGCGCGCACGTTTGATCTCGTCCGCCTGAGCTTTGGCGCCCTCATAGGCCGAGGGAAGCTTCACTCCACGCTCTTCGGCGATTCGCTTGTAGCTTTCCACGACTTCGAAGGAGTCAAAGCGCCCCGGGATCGAAGGCCCATCGTGAAGCTTGCGCAGCGTCGTTGCCACTTGCTCGATGCGCCTGGACGTCCTCATGTCCTCCACGGCGATCGGGCCACCTTCGATGAACCGAGTGACGAGACTCTCCTCGGGTTCCAAGAACGCCTCAACCTCGGGGCCGACTCCCACCGATGCCGCCACCAGGGAGGCGGCGTACTCTTCCCGGCGGTCGATGCCGAGCAGGTTCGTGTCCTTGCCGCTTACCCGCAACACGAAGTCGCCGTCGGGAACCTCGATGCGCCAGTTGCGATTGGTTATGCCGCCTTCGAGCGGCGCGACCGTGATCGGTTGCCCCGGCCACAGTCGCTCAGCCAGTTCCTCGGCCCGCACGTCCTGCTAAGACGTGGCCGGCGACGCATCCGAGGGGCCGAAGCTCTCTTCCACGGCTGCGAGCTCATCCTCGGTGCCCCCCTCGCGTATGGGTCCTTTGAACCACTTGCGCGCCGACAGCAGGTACCAGCCTCCGAACAGAACAAAAGCGCCCCCCACCGTCAGTGGAGCGTAGTTGAACACCTCCCAGCTGAAGCCGTCGTTCCAGGGAATCCCGGTCGGGACGGTCGGCAGCAAGAAGAGGATGGAGATGAACACAATCCAGATGATCGCGACCGTATCGATCCACCTGTAGTGACGGCCGAGGCTCCACGAGCCGTGCTCGAAGGAGTCACCCGCGCGCAGGCGCAGGATGATCGGCAGCACGAAGGCGATATAGAGGCCGATGACTGCGATCGAGGTTCCCACAAGGTAGCCGACGGCGGCATTGGCGAGCGTCGGAATCATGAGCGCCCACGACAGCACCGCGATCGCAGCGACTGCGTAATGAGGAACGCGCCTCGCGGAGACCTTGCGCCAGATCCGTGAGCCGGGAATGGCACCGTCCCGGGAAAATGCAAACATCATCCGCGATGCCGAGGTAACCGACGCCGTGCCGCAGAAGAACTGCGCCACCACCGCGATCAGAAGCAGGAGCTCAGCCCAGCCCTCGCCCACGGACTCGATCCAGATGTAGGTGACGGCGTTGGCGATGGCATCGAGCGTCCCCTGTACGTCGGGCACCGCGAAAGTCACCGCCACTAGAAGAATGAAGCCGAAGATCACCGAGACGACCACCGACATCACGATGCCCCAAGCCGCAGCGCGCGACGCCTGCCTCGTCTCCTCGCTCATATGAGCGGAGGCGTCGTAACCGGTAATCGTGTACTGAGACATGAGCAAACCGATTCCGAACACGAACCAGAACGTCAGGCTTCCAAAGCCCGACCCCGAGAAGCCCGAGTTGTTGATCGTCTCCGTGAACACGAAGCTGGCCGACTGGTGACGGTCGGGAATGACGATAAGCACGCCGACGATCACCAGCACTCCCACCATGTGCCACCATGCCGAGAAGCTGTTGAGCGCGGAGAGAAACTTGACGTCGAGCAGGTTCAGCAGCAGGTGCAGCGCCATGATCGCCGTGAACACCCAGAAGATCGTGGTCGTATAGACACCGAAGAGGCTCGGGAACCACAGGTTCAGCAGCGCCGTGGTGAAGATCGCAGCTCCGTAGTCGATCGCCGCGGTGACCGCGATCTGGCCGACCAGGTTGAACCAGCCCGTAAACCATCCCCACGCCGGGCTGCCCAGACGCGAGGCCCAGTAGTAGAGGGCTCCGGCTGTGGGCATGGCCGAGGCGACCTCGGCAAGGGCGAGGGCCACGATGATGCAGAAACTCCCGACCAGCAGCCAGCCCCAGGTGACCGCCACCGGGCCGCCGTTGTTGAAGGCGATGAAGTAGGAGGTCAAGCAGCCGGCCAGGATCGAGATGATCGTGAACGAGATGGCGAAGTTCGAGAACCCGCCCATCTCCCGAATGAGCACCTGAGCATAGCCGAGCTTGTGCAGAATCCCCTCGTCGTCGAGCTCTTCGGACCGAGGTTTTGCCCCCGCAGTAGCCATCTGTTGCCCCCCTGTTCTCGCTCTGCTGTGCGCTCAGTATAGGGAAGTGGATGGTGGGGCGGAAGACATGCGTAAAGAGAGGCGGTTTCGGCGCGCCAAACGAGGGGGGCCGATAGGGTCGCGCCATGACCAAAGCCAAGCCGACCGGAGCCCAATCAAGGCAGGGCGATCGGGGGCTTTTCGGTCCCGAAAGTGTCTCCTGGCAGGTCCACCGGGAGGCCGCCGTGATGCTTGGAGGTGCGCGGGCGCTGCTGATGCACGCGGCTCATCCCCTGGTGGTCGCCGGCGCCCGGCAGACGGGCATGTACACGAGCGACCCATGGATGAGGCTCGAACGCACGCTGCGCCTCAACTACCTCGTCACGTTCGGTACCACGATCCAGGCCAACGCGACCGCCCGGCACATCAACATCGTGCACGAGGAGATCAACGGCATCGACGAGGTCACGGGCCTTGCCTACGACGCCCTCGACCCCGGCCTGCTCCTCTGGGTCCACGCCTGTCTCGTCGACACTGCGTTGGTCATGGAGCGGCTGGTCGTAGGCCGGCTCGACGATGCCGGCCGAGAGCGATTCCATCAGGAGTCCATGGTGGGAGCCGAGATGCTTCGTCTGCCGCGCAGCTCGATCCCCCAGACCGTGCCGGGTCTGAGGTCCTACATCGCAGACGTCGTGGCATCGGGGATGCTGAGGCGAACCGACGGCTCGGAAGCCGTGGGGCGGCTGATCATGGACCCGCCCCCCGAGACACCGCGCCGCCCGCTATGGCGGCTGATCTCCTTCTGGTCCTTCGGACTGCTTCCCGAGAGATTGCGACGGGAGGTCTACGGCTACGGCTGGAACTCGACCCAGAAGGTGGGTCTCAGGGCGTCCTTGTCCGCCCTCAAGTACTTGCGGCTCATCGCACCGCCGCATCTCCGCTTCCTGCCTCCGGCCGTGACTGCGCAACGCCGAATCGAGGGCCGGGGCACTGCTGTGGAGCAGGAGTCGGAGTCCTTGTTGCCGGGGGGATTTCGGATGCCGGACGACGCCTGACGACCCGGCCGACGGGCCCTCGGCTTTCGTGGTAGGAGAGGGCGATGCGAGTCTGCCTCATGATCGAGGGACAGGAGGGGGTCACCTGGAAAGATTGGGTGGCGCTGGCTTCGACCAGTGAGCAGGCAGGACTCGACGCCCTGTTCCGCTCCGACCACTACACCTCGATGTTCAACGAGTCGTCTCACGGCTCGCTCGACGCCTGGGCCACGCTGAGCGGCCTCGCCGCCGTCACCTCGACACTGCGGCTCGGAACCATGGTGTCCCCCGCGACCTTCCGCCATCCCTCGGCCTTGGCCAAGATGGTGGTGACGGCCGACCACATCTCCGGGGGGCGGGTCGAGCTCGGGCTGGGAGCGGGGTGGTTCGAGCGCGAGCACTCGGGCTACGGTTTCCCGTTTGCGACGATCTCCACCCGGATGAAGGTGCTGGCGGAACAACTCGAGATCGTCCATGAGCAGTGGACCTCGGACGACTTCAGCTTCGCCGGCGAGCACTATTCGATTGACTCGCTGAACGCGCTCCCCAAGCCGGTGCAGCAGCCCCATCCTCCGCTGATCGTGGGCGGTTCGGGCAAGAAAGGCTCGGTCGATCTTGCGGCGCGCTGGGCGGATGAGTACAACACCGTGGGCCAGACACCCGAAAAATGCTCGGAGCTGCGCGCAGATCTCGACCAAGCGTGTAGGCGGCATGGACGCGAGCCCGCCAGTCTTCCGCTCTCGGTAATGACCACATGCATCGTGGGGATCAACCCCAGCGAATTCCTCGAGCGCGTCCGCATTGTGCTGCGGGCGATCAACAACGACGACTCACCCGAAGACTTCGTGCGCGGATCTCAGGCCGAGCAGGTTCTGGGGACCGTCGATGGAGTGGTTGAAAGATTGCGGGCTTACGAAGCCGCCGGCGTCCAGCGTGTCATGCTGCAACACCTCCTTCACCAAGATCTCGACATGGTGAGGTTGCTGGGCGCGGTCGCGACAGCCGTGACATGAAATCGGCCGACAAGAGATAGGGGTCCCCGGTGAATGTTGTCGAGCTGCACCATCGAGCGGTCGACGGGTTTGGCGATCGCGTCGCGGCGGTGACCGAGGAGCAATGGGATCAGTCGACGGAATTGCCCGGCTGGGATGTGAGGACGCTCGTCAACCACCTCGTGAATGAGAACAAGTGGACTCCTCCACTGCTCGCCGGCGGCCGCATCGAAGATATCGGCGACCGTTTCGACGGCGACCTCTTGGGGTCGGACCCGCAGGCGGCGTGGAGGGACTCGGCGGCGGAGGCAAAGGCGGCCGTCACAGACGAAGCGGCCCAGAGAACAGTCCACCTTTCCTTTGGCGACGCGCCGGGCCGCGATTACGTGATGCAGCTCTTCGCCGACCACCTCATCCACTCGTGGGACCTAGCGCGCGCGGTAGGCGGCGATGTAAGGCTTGATCCTGAGCTCGTGTGGGCATGCGGGCAGTGGTTTGCGAGCGTTGAGGACGACTATCGCAAGGCCGGCGCGATCGGCGAAGCACCCGAGGTCCCGGAGGACGCAGACGCCCAGACAACGCTGCTTGCTCGCTTCGGCCGCACTGCTTGAGATCACGTAGTCGATCGCGCGTTGCGCGCGCCTGAGTACGGAATCCGGATCTGAGAGCGCGTTGCGCGCTTTGAGCACCGGGCGGGAGTTGGGGGTTGGAGGGCCGGGTGAGCCCACCCGGCCGAGGCCAAACCGTAGACTCGCTTCATCAACCCAACCGAAAGGATTCCAGAAATGGCCCCACACGCAACCTTTGTCACCAGCTTGGGGAGCTTCAAGGCCCGGCTGCTGCCCGACCACGCCCCCATCACGGTAGCCAACTTCGTGGATCTCGCTCAGGGCAAGAGAGAGTGGCGGGATCCGCGCGACGGAGTAGCCAAATCGGAGCCCCTCTACGACGGCACCATCTTTCACCGGGTGATCCCTGGGTTCATGATCCAGGGGGGCGATCCGGAAGGAACCGGGCGCGGCGGTCCCGGCTACAGGTTCGAGGACGAATGTCCTCCCGGCGGGCCGAAGCTGGACCGAGCCGGCCTGCTTGCCATGGCGAATGCCGGGCCCAACACGAACGGCTCCCAGTTCTTCATCACCGTGGCCCCAACCGCCTGGCTCACGGGCAAGCACACTCTCTTCGGAGAGGTTACGAAGGGCATGGACGTGGTCGAGTCAATCGCAGCCACCGAGACCGGCCCCCAAGACCGTCCCGTGACCGACGTCGTGCTCGAGAAGGTCGAGATCGAAGAGGATTAGTTTCGCCTCGAGCGAGAGTGGCGGAATTGGCAGACGCGCCGGCCTTAGGAGCCGGTGTCCTAACCGACGTGGGGGTTCGAATCCCCCCTCTCGCACGCATCCCGTAGGAAGAACAAGGCGCCGGATAGGGTGACTGGGTGGCCCCCCACAGCGAGCTCTCCTTCGCCCTCGACCTTGCCCGGCTCGGCGGTCGCATTGCGCTCGGCCACTTCAAGCGCAACCCCCGCCGAACCCTGAAGAGCGACGGCAGTTGGGTCACCGAAGCCGACTGGGCGGTGGAGGCACAGATCAGGCTGCACTTGGCGAGGACCTTTCCCGACCACAACGTGCTGGGCGAGGAGGAGGGCCTGACCGCGGCCGGCGGGGGGCCCGCGAGGGAGGGAGCGCCCACCTGGATCATCGACCCCATCGACGGAACGCACAACTACATGGTGGGCATCCCCGTGTGGGCGACGCTGGTGGCCCTGCGAGTAGACGATGAGTCGATCGTGGGGGTGGCCCACGCCCCCGCTATCGAGGAGACCTACGACGCCGGGCGCGGCCTGGGAGCCCGGCTCAACGGAGAATCCATACACGTCGACGAACAGACGAGCTTCGACGAAGCGAGCTACTTCTCCTCCGGGGAGGCGGCCGGACCATCAGGGGTCGGCGCTCTCCACGACGAGCTGATCGCTCGCTGCTGGCGCCACCGCGGCTTCGGCGACTTCTGGGGACACATGCTGGTCGCCCGGGGGGCGGGCCACGTCATGCTGGAGCCGGAGTTGAACCTGTGGGACGTCGCCGCTCTCGAACCCATCGTGCAGGAGGCCGGAGGATGCGTCTCGGGCTTGGATGGAAGGGCGTGGAAGAAGGGCCCCTGTCTCACCACTTGCGGCTCACTCCACGAGCAGGTCCTGGAGCTCGCCCGACCGGTTTGAGGATCTTTACACCATGACCCGCGCCGAGCACGGGTTCTGGCGAAAAAGTCGATAGAGAAGAGGGGAGGTCAGTGGGCGGCCGCCCGAGCCGCCAGCACCACGTTGCCCTTACGCTCGTAGAGCTCGACTGCCAGCCGCCGCGGCCCTTCGGCGGACTCGCCGGCCCCTTCCAACACCTCGGCCAGATCCACCAGGGCCGCAGCATGGGCGGGGACCTCGTCCGTGCTTTCGGCCAGCGCCACCGCGGCGCGAGCAAGCTCGATTGCGCCAACATGATCGCCGCGGCGGGCGAGGAGCTTTGCAGCAACGGGGGCCCACTCGATGCGGGCCGCGAGGTCGTCCTCAGGAGTTAGTGTCTCAGCACTCCGAATGTAGGTTTCGGCCTCCTCGTAAGCGCCCTGTTCGTAGAGGGCGCGGGCCAGATAGGAGGCAGAAACGATGCGGGCATTAACTTCGCCCAATCTTTCGAACGCTTCGTAGCTAGCCCTGAGCTCTTTCTCCGCCGCCGCCCAGTCGCCGGCCAGGAGCTCTACGATCCCGGCTCCCACAGTAACTTCCGCCACCTGACCGATACCGAGCTCGTCCAAGAGAGCGCGGCTGCGAGAGACCAAGCGCCGAGCTTCGTCGAAGCGGCCCTGCATGGCCGCAAACGCCGCCAGTCGAGGCAGACTCCCTGCCTCGACGAGCAGGTTGTCACCGAAGCGCAGGCGCAGGTCCTGAAGGCGAGCGATGCCTTCCTCCACGGGCGTGGGCCCCCACAGCGAAGAGCTCGCATACCACTCCAGAATCCTGCGCTCCTCGTCCTCGTCCGAAGCACGACGGGCATGGGTGAGGGCCAGCTCCAACGCTTCCTCCGCCGCGGCGAAGTGATAGTTGTTCTGGAGGACCAGCGCCCTCAGCCGGTGAGCCAAGGCAAGACCGAGCTCGTCCGAAAGGCCCTCGAACACCTTTATGGCCTCTGCGGCTTCCGCCAGCGCCTCCTCTCCCCAACCTGCCACGTGGTGAGTCCACGAACGCGCCTCCCACAAGGCAACCGCAGCGCGCGCTTCGAGTCGCGCCTGTCCGAGTAGAACCGCCTGCTCCCGCGCTTCCTGCAACAGGCCGGCGGCCGGCTGCATGTCCCCCAGATCCATGTGGCAGGAGGACAGTTCGATGAGCACTGGTATGCGCCCCGGGTCGCCGGACGGCCACAGCTTCAGCGCGCGTTGGATGGACGAAATCGTGCCGAGAAGATCGCCGCGCCTGCGCACCCGGCGACCAACCTCCACCAGCATCGCGGCGGCTCGCTGTCCCAGGGCGTGCTGTGCAGGCGAGAAGTTGCCCAACTCCTGGCGATAGGTGAAGGTCCGCTCGAGGTGGTGTGCCACCGTCTCCTGCGAAGGACGCTCCTCCACCCTCTCCAGCCAGGTGGCCAAACTGGCATGGAGATCGGCGCGGCGCTGCTTGGAAATCGCCTCGTAGACGACCTCGCGCACAAGGTTGTGGCGGAACGCGTAACCATCCCCGTCCGGTCCATCGCTCTGCCTCACGAGATCCTTGCGTACCAAGCTCGCCAGCAGATCCGGCACCCGTGGCGCCACTGCGGCCACCGAAAGCTCTACCAACGGTGTCGCCCCAAAGGTGGCACCTATCACCGATGCCTGTTCCAACACTTGGCGCTCCTCGCGCCCTAAGGCGTCGATGCGTGCTTCGATCAAAGCTTGAATGGTAGGCGGGATCGAGATTTCACTTGAGCTCTCGGCCTCACGTGGGAGTCCGCCGCTGTGGCCGAGAGCTCCCCTGTCGGCCAGCATGGCGAAGATCTCCTCGACGAACAGTGGATTCCCCTGGGCCGTGCGAATGATGCTCTCGGCCGAGTCTGGGCTGAGGTCCTGAGCCCCCAGAAGGTTGCGCAGGACCGCTCTCGATTCCTCGTCGTCGAGCGGGGCGAGCGTAATGGAGGAAGCGTTGAGTTTGGCGGTGCTCCAGTGGGGACGAGTGTCCAAGAAGTCCGGTCGCGCAGCGCACACGATTAGCAGGGGGCCGCGCATCCACTCGGCGACATGCTCGATCACCTCCAGAAACGCGGCTTCCGCCCAGTGAATGTCGTCCACGAAGACGATCAGAGGCCCCCGCTGCGCCACCGACTCGAGCAGCTTGCGAACGGCCCAGGAGATCTCCTCCGGAGCAGCCGACGTCTGCAGGCGCGCCTGCATGTGAGCCAGCACACGTGCGGCCCTTTCGCCCTCGGGCACCGACTGGAACACCAGCCTCAACGCGGCGTCGACCTCCTGCTCAGAGGCGTCCTCGCCCACGCGGGCCGCCTGCTGAACGAGCTGCTCGAGGGGCCAAGAACCTGCGTTCTCGCCATAGGGGAGACAGCCGACCCGGAGCATTTGGGCGCGGGCCTCGAGCTGCCCGCCGGCGGCGGTGAGCAGGCGCGACTTGCCGATGCCGGCAGGACCGAGGATTGTCAGCAGATAACAAGCTGGCTCCTTGGCGACCTGATCGAAGGCTTGGCGCAAGATTGCAAGATCCGCTCCTCGACCCACCAGTGGGGCAGTGGGTCGTCGCCGTCGCCCAAGGGTGGTCGGCCTAAGCATCAGCGCACGCCGGGCAGAAATGACACCCCCGGGAATGCGGCGAGATGGGAACTCCACCGGTTCCGCCTCGACGGCGTCGGATACGAGGTAGTAGGTGTCGTCGCCGATGAGAACCTCGCCCGGCATGGCCGCAAGGCCCAGCTCGGCAGCCCGGTTGACTGCCATCCCCACCGGGAGCCCCCCTGCTGCAACGGACACGCCCGTCACCACCTCACCGGTGTCGACACCGATACGGAGATGGGGGCGCGTGCCCCGGTCCGGCTCCATAGAAGTCAACACGTCGCGAGCCTCGAAAGCGAACCGAACCGCTCGCAGCGCATCATCCTCATGAGCGCTCGGGATCCCGAACACGGCCGTGATGCGGTCACCGGTGGCACTTCGCAGCATGCCTCCATGCCGTTGGATGACGTTCTGCAGGGTCTCGTAGACCTCGTCCATCATCACTCCGAGGTGCTCCGGATCGCTGTCTGCCTCCTCCGGCAACGCCGTCGTCACCTCGAAGCTCAACGCCGTCACGACCTTGCGGCGGCGGCGGCGCTCTACCTGCGGCGCGACGAGGTCAGGTGGAGGCCCCGCCGAGCCGAGCTCGAGGGAGGGCGCCTGTTCGAGGATGGCGCGCTGGAGGTTTCTGAGACTCGGGCTCGGTTCGATTCCGAGCTCCTCGAGAAGGAGGTTTCGGGAGCGAGAGTAGGCTTCGAGCGCATCCGCCTGCCGCCCCGACCGGTAGAGGGCGAGCATCCTCGAAGCGTGAAGACGCTCCTGAAGCGGATTCGCCTCCAGAGCCGCCTCGAGCTCCCCCACCAGCTCCTGATGCCGCCCCAGAGCGAGGTCCGCCTCGATCCGCTCTTGAAAGACCGTCATGCGAAGCTCTTCCAGGCGGGCGATCTCTGCCTGGGCGAACGAAGAGTATGTGAAGTCGGCCAGAGCTGGGCCGCGCCACAGCGCCAGCGCCCGGCGAAACAAGTCGGAGGCGGCGGCGTGGTCGGCTCTCGAGACCGCCATCCGGCCGTCGAGGGTCAGTCGCTCGAAACGCAGGAGGTCGAGCTGCTCCGGCTCGACGTCGAGCAGGTACCCGGACGCTCGGCTAATAAGAATGCGACCCGCGCCGCCCCGCGCCCGCTCCGGCTCCAGCGCCTTGCGCAGCCCGGAGACATACACCTGCAACGCGGTGGGGGCCGTGTCGGGGGGTTCCTCCTCCCACAACAGGTCGATGAGTCGCTCGCTCGCCAGAACCTTGTTGGCATTGAGAAGCAAGATCGCCAGCAGCGCGCGCTGCTTGGCGCCCCCAAGCCGAACAGGCGCCCCCCAGGCGGTCACCTCCAAGGACCCCAGGAGACCAAAACTCAGCATGTCCACATTGTGCACAGGCCGGAACGTTGTGTCGCGAGCAAGGCACAGAACTCTTTAGCGTTTCTTTAGCGCCATCTGAGATGGTCGTCACATCCTCGTACGGCACACCCGAACGGGGGCTGGGAAAGGCAGACGCAGCGGGATTGACTGGACGAGAACTGACTGGGAGGAGGATCGCATGAAGTTTCGACTCATCGCTCTGGCAAGCGCTCTTACCGCGCTGTTCCAGGTGGCCGGCGCCCAGTGGCGCTGGTAGCTCAAAAGCACTAGCAAGCTTCTTAGGCTCGAGGGGGGTCCCCAGGACCCCCCTCGAGCGCGTCCGGGTCCGCACCTTTCCTGGCACTAAGCCGGATTGGGGGCGGAATCCGCACCTTTCCTGGCACAAAGCCGGATCAGGGGCGGAGGTCAATCCGCACCTTTCCTGGCACAAAGCCGGATCAGGGGCGGAATCCGCACCTTTCCTGGCACTAAGCCGGATCGGGGGCGGGGGACATCTACGGGGAGAGCCGCTCCACGATCCAGGCGGCTCCCTCACGCCGGTAGCGGAGCCGGTCGTGAAGACGGTCGGCCCGTCCCTGCCACAACTCGATCTCCTCGGGAGCAAGCCTAAAGCCGCCCCAGAACGGGGGCGGGGGAATGGCCTCGTCGCCGTAGACATGATCGAGGCGTTGGACCTCCGACTCCAGCAGGTTGCGGTCGGCGATCACCTCGCTTTGCCGCGACGCCCACGCCCCCAGCCGGCTGCCACGCGGACGGCTCGAAAAATAGGTTTCCATTTCCGAGTCCGGCACCGTGGACACCGACCCCGTGATGCGCACCTGGCGCTCGAGCTCGAACCAATAGAGGACCAGGGCCGCGTGAGGGTTCTCGGCCAGCTCCCGGCCCTTGCGGGACTCGAGGTTCGTGTAGAACACGAAGCCGCGCTCGTCGAATCCCTTGAGCAGCACAATGCGGGCCGAGGGCCGTCCCGAGGCCGTGGCCGTGGCGAGCGTCATGGCGTTCGGGAAGGCGATACCGGCGTCGAGCGCCTCCTGCATCCACGCCGAGAACTGGGCGATGGGGTCGGGGTCGAGCTCCTCCTCCAGCAGAGCAACCTCCTCGTGAGGGCGTCTGAGTCCGGCGATCATGAGGCTCTGGCTCTCGTAGTCGGGCTCGCCGGGCCCCCTGATGTGCTGCGCCAGCTTCCTGAAGGCCCGCCCCCTGTGGCTGAAGGAGAGCTTTTGCGCGAGGGGAATCTCGCCCATGGTGCGGCTCTCTCCCGCCGGCACCACGTGGGGGTCGTACCCGAAACCAAGCTCGCCTCTGCCCGCCCGCACGACTCTGCCCTCGCAGGCCCCATGGGCGACGACCTCCGTGCCATCGGGCGTGACCAGTGCGGCGACGCAACGGTAGCGGCAGCTCAACTCCTCGTCGGCAACGCACTCCAGCGCCGCCATGAGCTTGCGATTGTTGTCGGCATCGGTTGCATCGTCCCCGGCAAAGCGGGCCGAGCGAACTCCCGGGGCACCGCCCAGCGCGTCGACCTCGAGGCCGGAGTCGTCTGCGATCGCAGGCATACCCGTGGCCCGGGCGACCGTTCGCGCCTTGGCCAGCGCATTGGCCTCGAAGCTTTCATGCGGCTCCAACAGCTCCAGCTCGGGAGCGACATCGTCGAGCAAGATCAGCTCGATCCCCTCGAGCACCAGCGCAACTTGCTCGGCCTTGTGACGATTGCGCGTCGCCAGCACGGCCCTCATGGAAGAGGACGGGCCCCGATCGCCGCGTTCTGCCTCTCGACAAGCTCCCGAATCCCAGCGGTCGCGTAATCGAGCATCTCATCGAGCAGCGCCCGCCCGAAGGTCCGTCCCTCCGCCGTCCCCTGGACCTCGACCAGCTCGCCGGCGCCGGTCATCACCACGTTCATATCGACCTCCGCGCCCGAGTCCTCTGAGTAGTCGAGGTCGAGGCAAACGCGGCCCCCCACTATTCCGACGCTGACGGCCGCCACCGAGTCGGTGAGCGCAACTCCACCCAGGGCCAGGTGTACCGCCGCGTAGGCCCCTGTGATCGAGGCCGTTCGGGTACCACCGTCGGCCTGAAGCACGTCACAGTCGACGAGCACGCTGCGCTCGCCCAGTGCTTCGAGGTCGGTGACCGCCCGCAGGGAGCGCCCGATCAGGCGCTGGATCTCCTGAGTCCGCCCCGAAACCCGCCCCCGGTTGACCTCCCGCGGGACGCGCTGAGGCGAGGAGCGCGGCATCATCGCGTACTCGGCGGTCACCCATCCCCTCCCCTTCCTCTGCATCCAGCGCGGGACCGAGTCCTCGATCGTGGCCGTGCAGATGACTCTGGTCTGACCCATCTCGACCAGACAGGAGCCCTCGGCATAGGGCATGAAGCCGGGAGTGAGCCGCACCGGCCGCAGCGACTGCGGGTCGCGCCCGTCAGACCTCATAGCGTCGTCCCTGCTCGGCCAGCTCTATGTCTGAGGAGGGGGCCGCGGCGCGCGCCTCGGCCAACGTGACGGATCGGTCCTTCTCCGGAGGAAGGTGGGTGAGGAGGGACTTGTGAGCGCCGACGGCGGCCGCTATTGCGCCCGCCTGAGTGCCATTGAGGTGGCCCTCCCAACTCGCTCCTCCCTGAAGCGTGGCCTCGCAGAGGAAAAGGTCGGCGCCCTGAGCGAGCGCCTCGAAATCGGCGGCCGGGCCCGAGTCCGCCGAGTACGCCGCCACTCGGCCCTGAGCCTCGATCCGCACGCCCAACGTCTCCGGGGGGTGAGCCATGGTCACGAAGCTGAGGCTCGCGCCCTTCAGGTCGAGCCGCTCCGAGCCCGATACCGAGCGCAGCTCGAAGGCGTCGGCCATGTCCGAGTCGAAGGCGGTGAGGACGTCGAGCGTCCCCTGCGGCGCCCACAGTGGGATCGGCGACAGCCGGCCGTGGGTCCCGAGATAGCGAGCATGGAGCGCCTGGAAGACGTCGGTGGTGTGGTCGGGATGACGGTGGGTGAGAAGCACTCCCGAGAGGTCTCGATAGTCGGTTGTCGCCCGCAGGCTCTGCCAGCTCCCGGCTCCCGCGTCGAGCCACAGCTTGAAGCCGTCCCACTCGACGAGGTAGCCGGAGCAGGCCTCGTCTGCAGTGGCGAACATGCCGGAGCTGCCCAAGACGGTGATCGCAAGGGTCACGGACGGTCCCAGGGCCGGTGCTCGACCTCGGTGAACTCCGGTCCCAGAAAACGCCTGCCGAGCTCGGAGGAGATGCCCTTCTCGCTGGAGGCGATGAAACGGTGACGGCCGGGCTCAGTGGAGGGGTTGAGCAAGCGCCGGTCCATCAGCCGGCCGTAGACCTCGTGGGCGGTCGCCTCCGCGCTCGAGATCAGCACCACCTCCTCCCCCATGACATAGCCGATCACGCCGGCGAGAAGAGGGTAGTGGGTGCAGGCGAGGATCACGGTGTCAACCCCCTTCGCCTTCAGGGGGCCGAGGTAATCCTCGGCGGCCTTCACCACCTCGTCCGAGGTCGTGTCGCCGTTTTCGACGAACTCGACGAAAAGGGGGCATGGGACCGAGTGGAGCGCGACATTTGCCCTGGTGGCCTCGAGGGACCTGTCGTAAGAACCCGAGCCCACCGTCACCTCGGTCCCCAGCAGACCTATGCGCCGGTTGCGGGTGGCGGCCAGTGCGGCCCGCAGACCCGGCTCGATCACTCCCACGATCTCTACGTCGTAGCGCTCCTGCGCCACCTCGAGGGCCGTCGATGAGGCCGCGTTGCACGCCACGACCAGCATCTTCACCCCTTCCTCCATGAGCGCGTCCATGATCTCGAGTGCGAACTTTTTGACCTCCGCCTGCTCGCGGGGGCCATAGGGCAAGCGGGCCGAGTCGCCGAAGTAGACGATGTCCTCGTGAGGCAGAAGGTCGATGACGGCACGAGCCACGGTGAGGCCGCCCACGCCGGAGTCGAACATCCCCAGCGGCCTGCTTGCCATGTTGGTCACCACCACAGCACTTCCTCCACTTGGCTCTCGGCGGCGTCGATGTCCTTGGTCCAGGCCTCGGTGGAAAGGTACTTCCAACCGCCGTCGGGCAGCAGGCAGACGACGTCGCCGCCGCCCTGGGAGTCGGCCAACCGCTCGGCGACCCGCTGCGCCACCCAGATGACCGCGCCCGCCGAGATGCCGGCGAAGATGCCTTCCTCCACGAGCAGGCGCCTCGTCCACAGGATCGACTCACGCGCCTTGACCTTGACCTTGCCGTCGAGGATGCGTGGGTCGAAGATCGGCGGGATGTAGCCCTCATCCAGCGATCGCAGCCCGTAGACCAGCTCGCCCAGCTCGGGCTCGGCCGCCACCACCTTGATCGCAGGGTTGTGCTCTTTGAGCCGGCGGCCGACTCCGGTGAGAGTGCCCCCGGTGCCCAGGCCCGCCACGAACGCGCTCACCTCGGGCAGGTCCTCGATGATCTCGGCGGCCGTTCCCCGGTAGTGGGCGGTGACGTTGGCCTCGTTCCCGTACTGGAAGGGCATGTAGTAACGGTCGTCCTCAGCGGCGAGCCGCTGGGCCAGCGCCACCGCCCCGTTGGTCCCCTTGTCCCCCTCGGAGAAGATGATCTCGGTGCCGTAGGCTCGCAGCAGCTCGACTCGCTCGATGCTGGCGTTGTCGGGAATCACCGCGCTGAAGCGATAGCCGCGCACGCTCGCAACCATGGCCAGCGCGATGCCGGTATTGCCCGAGGTCGGTTCGAGAATGACCTTGTCCTTGTTGAGCTGGCCCGACGCCTCGCCATCCTCCACCAGAGCCAGCGCCACCCTGTCCTTGACCGAGCCAGTCGGGTTCTGGCCCTCGAGCTTGACCCACAGACGGGCCTCGGTGGTGGGCGACAACTTGGGCACCTCGACCAGGGGTGTTCCCCCCACGGTGTCGAGGATCGATTTGTATCTCAAGGTCGCCTCATGCGATCATGCGACCACTAGCCGCCGGCGACCGACGGGAGCAGCGAGACCTCGTCTCCGTCCTCCGCCTTGGTGTCGAGCTTTTTCAGGTAGCGGACGTCCTCGTCGTTCACGTAGACGTTGACGAAGCGGTGGAGCTCTCCGTCGCCACTCAGAAGCTGCCCCTTGATGCCCGGATAGCGGCTCTCGAGCTGGTCGACCACCGAAGACAGCGTGCCAGGCTCGACCTCGACCATGCCCTGCTGACCGGTGTACTTCCTGAACACAGTTGGGATGCGAACTTGGACTGACAAGTTTCCTCCTGAGGATGGCGCACCGTCATCGTATTCAACGCGGGCGCCCGTCTTCGCGTTCCGGGCCTTGGGCCCGTTGGACCAGGTGCTGCCCCAATGAGTTTTTGAGCGTCCCAGGTCAAGGAAATTAGTTGCGCGGCGTTCTATGGGCCTCAGGGTGCAGAAAACTGCACCGAGAAGCGCTCAAAACGCGGAAGCCGTGGGGGTTTAGTCGCTCAGGGTGACGGCAATCTCCTCGATCTCTCCCTCCTCGGCCCCCCAGCTCTCCTTGTGGATCCGAAAGGCCCTGATGTCGGGGGCCGGGGACGCGAGGGAGACGATCAGGTAGGGGACGTCCTCTGAAGCGAGGCGCACGTCGGTCGGGGACGGATAGGCCTCGGTCCGTGTGTGGGAGTGGAACACGCCGGCCAGGTCCCAGCCCTCGTCGTCCAGCTTGCGGTAGACCGCCAGCTGCTCCTTGGAATCGAGCGAATAGCGCAGGGGACTGGCGGAGGCGTTCGTCATCCGAAAGACCTTGACGAAGGAGCCGTTCTCGGCGGCGAGCACACCGCACGCCTCGTTGGGCCGCCCCTCGAGGCAGTGCGCAACCATCTCCTCCGCGATGGCCCGGGGAATCGTGAGGTGCTCGCTCACATCACCCTCACCACGGTGGAGCCGGGGCGAGCTCGAACGGTCCCGATATGAGCGCCGTGCTCCCCGCGCCTCTCCAGGGCCGCGAGCAGCGGATGGAGACGATCGGGCGCCTCTGCCATCAGCAGGCCCCCCGAGGTCTGCGCGTCGAACAGCAGCCAGCGGCGGGCTTCATCCACGCCCGCGGCGTCGACCTGGGCGCGCCCGGCCTCGTAGTTGCGTAGGGTCCCGCCCGGCAGCACCCCTCGCCCCGCAAGCTCCACCGCTCCGGGAAGCAGCGGGACACGTTCCAGAGCCAAGTCGGCCGAGAGGTTGTCTCCCAGCATCTGGCTCAGGTGACCGATCAACCCGAATCCCGTGACGTCGGTGGCGGCCAGGACGCCGACCTCGAGCATGGCGTCGCAGGCCGCCCGATTGAGCCGGCCCATGGTTGCGACGGCCTGCGCGGCATGCTCCGCCTTAGCGACTCCCTCCTTGACCCCGCTCGAGATGATGCCCGTGCCCAGCGGCTTGGTGAGAACCAGCTCCGCCCCCTCCGCGCCCCCCGTCTTGCGCACGATTCGCTGAGGATGGACGAAGCCGGTCGCCGCCATGCCGAACTTGGGCTCAGGGTCGTCGATCGAGTGGCCTCCGATTATCGTCACTCTCGCCTCCTCGCATGCCTCGGAGGCCCCGTCGAGGACGCGCCCGAGCGGCTCGAAGCCGAGGCTTCTCGGCCACGAGATGAGGTTGAGCGCGGTCTTCGGCTCGGCCCCCATTGCGTAGAGGTCGGAGAGGGCGTTGGCCGCCGCAATCCGGCCCCAGGAAAAGGGATCGTCGACTATCGGCGTGAAGAAATCGACGGTCTGGACCATCGCCACCTCTTCGGACACCTGATAGACACCGGCGTCGTCGGGCGAATCGAGCCCTACCAGCACGGCCGGGTCGGAGGATGTGTGCACGTGGCGCAGGACCTGCGCCAGCTCGGAAATGCCGAGCTTGCACGCTCAGCCGCCGCCGTGCGAATACGAGGTCAGCCGGACCTCCTCCATTTGCACCACCTCCCTCCCTCCTTAACCGACACCACCCCGCCCCACACCCACCGCGGCTTTGTGCCACAAAAGGGGCGGAATCCGCCCCTCACGTAGCTTAGAGCGCACTGAGGGGGCGTTAGTTGCCTCGATCTGGTCACTATTACGTAACCCTTGACCTTGAATTGAGGGGGTCCGCGTGCCGATTGAGCAGCATGAGAGTGCTCCTCGTCGACGACCACGACAGCATTCGCAAGAGCCTGCGCCAGCTCATCGAGCTTCGTGCGGAGTTCGAGGTCGTCGGCGAGGGCTCAAACGGCTCCGAAGCTCTGGAACGCACCGAGCTCCTCCAGCCCGACATCATCCTCATGGACATGAACATGCCGGTGATGGACGGCGTGCAGGCCACCCGGGTGATCAAGGAGCGCTATCCGAAGATCCAGGTCCTGGCTCTGACCGCCTTCGCCGACATGTCGTTGGTGTCAGAGATGGTCAAGGCGGGCGCCTCCGGCTACCTGCTCAAAGGCGGCTCTTCCAAGGAGCTGCTCGACTCGTTGCAGGCGATCTCCCGGGGGCAGGGGGCCCTCGACAAGGAAGTCACCAGAGGGGTCATGGAGGACATGGCCGACCTCTATCGCAAGGAGCAGGAACGGGCGGACGCGCTCGAGGAGCTCGACCGCATGAAGAGTGAGTTCGTTTCGGTCGTGTCCCACGAGCTGCGCACTCCGATGACCTCGATCAAAGGGGGCGTGGCGACCTTGCAGACCAATTGGGGCGCCATCGACGACCGGGTCAAGCTCGAGCTGTTGGATTCGATGGGCGCAGAGTGCGACCGACTGTCGCGCATGGTCTCCCAGATCCTCACCGCCTCCGGAATCCAGAGAGGCGGACTGGGCCTGCGGCCGACGCTGTTCTCGGTCGCAGTGGTGGCCCAGGCGGCGGTCGCCTCCCTCGCCGACAAGCTCGAGGGCAGGGAGGTCAGCTGCAATTTCGAGGAGATCTACTCGTCGGGCGACGAAGAGCGGCTCACCGAGGTCATCGCCGCGCTGATCGAGAACGCCATCGATTTCACCGAGGGCCGAATCTCGGTCGATGTCAAGTCGGTGCTCGGTACCCCGCTGCTGAGCGTCTCCGACGAAGGCCCCGGCATCGCGCCCGAGGCCCTTCGAAGGCTGCTGAACGAGCCCTTCTCGCAGGCCGACTCGTCGAGTACGCGGCAAGTCGGGGGCCTGGGCCTGTCGCTCTATCTCGCCCGTCAGGTCGCGGAGGCCTCCGGCGGCCGGCTCGAGGTAGACACGGCCCCCGACCGCGGCTCGACCTTCACGCTGATCCTACGCCCGGTCTGACTCGTCGATCTTCCCCACATCTGACCCGCTCAGGGAGCTCAGACCGGGGAAGTTCCAGAAAATGTGGCGCGCAGCACTCCGGAGCAGGATTCGATCGGCTTCGCTTGACCCATGCAGACATCCGTCGACCAGGCATTGTTGGAGCTCGCGGCTGCCCAGCACTGGGTGCTGGATCGCGATCAGGCTCGGGGTCTGGGGCTCTCTAGACAGTCGATCAGCAGGCGCCTGGGCTCAGGCTTTCTTCTTCCGCTACACCCGAGCGTTTACCGAGTCGCAGCCGGCCCCGAGTCGTGGCATCAACGACTACTGGCTGCCTGCATGTGGACTTCGGGAGTCGCCTCGCACCGCGCTGCGTTGAATCTCCTGGGAATCGATGGCTACTCGGGGAACATCATCGATGTCTCGTCGAAGACACACCGAGCTTCCACCCACAGGGTCTGCATCCACCAGATCTCCAGTCTGCCCAGCGCCGATATCATGCGAGTGGGCTCGATTCCCACGACCACTCCTACCCGCACGCTGCTCGATGTCGGTTCAGTCCTCTCTCAGAGAGGGCTCGAGGAGGCGCTCGATTCGGCGTTGCGTCAGCGTCTGACGTCTGTCGACCGGCTGCGCGCTGGGATCGAGAGAGTCGGCGGGCGCGGCAGCAGGGGGCCGAGCGCGCTGTGCAAGCTGCTCGACGCCCGGGGCGACGTGGTCCCCACGGACAGCGCTTTGGAAACGCGGCTGAGCCGATTGTTGCGGCGCCATCGTCTTCCGCAACCGCAACGCCAGGTGGAGGTTCGGGATCAAGAAGGCTTCATCGGCCGCGTCGATTTTGCCTATCCGGAGCTGAAGATCGCGATCGAGGTCCAATCGCGGCGGTGGCATTCGAGCTGGGTGTCGCAAAACAAGGATAAGGAGCGGCTGAACCGGCTTCAGATCCTGGGCTGGATAGTCATCCAAGTCACCTACGAAGACCTGCAGCTCCACTCCGCCGTGGTGGCGCGACGCATTCGAGAGGCGCTGAACGCCGCCAAAGCCGAACTTCCCCAGGTCTGACTCGCTCAGCGAGCTTGGACGGGGGAAGTTCGATCTCTAACCTAGTGGCCCCGGTCGATCCACTCCTGCAGGTGGGGAGCCTCGGCACCGATCGTGGTGGTCTCGCCGTGGCCCGGATAAACCACCGTGTCGGCGGGCAGGCTCAGGAGCCGCTCGCGGATCGAGGAGATGATCACCTCGAAGTCCGAGTAGTCGCGACCTGTCGCGCCCGGCCCCCCTTGAAACAGCGTGTCCCCGCCGAACAGCCGGGCCCCGGCCGAGTCATAGAGGCAGACTCCGCCGGGGCTGTGCCCGGGCGTGTGGATCACCTCGAGCATGGATCCGGCGACCTCGAGGGCATCGCCGTCCGAAAGCTCGAAATCGGGAGCTCTCCCCGGGTGCTCGGCGTCCCACAGCATCCGGTCCGAAGGATGCAGGCCGATGCGCGCCCCCAGGGCCTCGGCGAGCTCGGGAGCCGCGTTGATGTGGTCGTTGTGTCCGTGCGTGCAGACGATCGCCACCGCTCGGCGCACCCCCACCCCCTCGACGATCGCAGTCGCATCGTGGGCCGCGTCGATGACCAGAACCTCGTCGTCGTCGCCCAACAGCCAGATGTTGTCCTCGACCTCGAAGTCCTCACCGCCGAGGGAGAAGATGCCGGCCGTCCTCACGAGGTCCACGCGCAACTCGCTCATAGCACCACCACCGAACGGAGCACCTCGCCTCTTTCCATCTTGTGAAAGGCCTCCTCGACCTCCTCCAGCGAGATCGTCTCCGACACGAAGCGGTCGAGGTCGAGCCGGCCCTGAAGATAGAGATCGATGAGCAGGGGGAAGTCTCTGGTGGGAAGGCAGTCGCCGTACCACGACGGCTTTAGCGCTCCTCCGCGGCCGAAGAACTCGATCATGGGGAGCGACATCTCCATGGTTGGAGAAGGAACACCCACCTGGACGAGCGTACCGGCGAGGTCGCGGGCGAAGAACGCCTGACGTAAGACGTCGGGGTGCCCGACCGCCTCGATCGAGACATCGACCCCGAAGCCGTCGGTGAGAGCCTGGATCGCCTCGACGGGGTCGGTCTCGGAGGCATTTACCACGTCGGTGGCACCGAACTCCTTGGCCCACTCGAGCTTTCTCCGGTCGAGATCGACGGCGATGATCTTGCGAGCCCCTGCGAGGCGGGCGCCCTGGATGGCGGCATCGCCTACTCCCCCGCAACCGAACACCGCGACGGTGTCGCCGTGTCTCACCTTTCCCGTATGCATGGCCGCGCCCAGGCCCGCCATTACCCCGCAGCCGATAAGACCGGCGGCTTCGGGCCGGGCGGAGCTATCGACCACGATCGCCTGGCCGGCGGAGACCAGCGTCAGATCGGAGAAAGCGCCGATGCCCAGCGCCGGACTCAAGGGAGTGCCATCCTCGAGCGTCATGGGCTGCGCCGCGTTGCGGCTCGCAAAGCAGTACCAGGGAAGCCCGCGCCGGCACGAGCGGCACTCGCCACAGGGGGCGCGCCAGGCGAGGATCACAAAGTCCCCGGGCCCGACCTCGGTGACCCCCGGACCAACGCCCTCGACGACACCAGCAGCCTCGTGACCCAAGAGAAAGGGGAACTCGTCGTTGATGGCGCCCTCTCTATAGTGCAGATCGGTGTGGCAGACGCCGCACGCCTGCACCCGGATCAGCGCCTCGCCGGGCCCCGGGTCGGGCACTTTGATAGTTGCGATCTCCACCGGCGCCCCCTTGGCGCGAGCGATCACTCCGCGTGAATCTGTGGCCATCAAGAGATCCTTTCCGTCAGTGTCTTGGCGCCCCTCTTGCGGTTCAGGAGCCTAACCTTGAGCCGGCCTAGCTGCGAGAGTCGGAGGTGGCGCGCAGCCACAGCGATACAGACCGAGGCTGCATGCTGTCCTGCACGACGGCCAGCAGGTCGTCGGTGAGGCTGTCGATGTCCACCTCGTCCCGCAGGCGCGCCGAGAACGCCTCCACCGTCTGGGTAGCGTCGTATTTGCTCCGGTAGAAGCGGCTGTCGATAAAGGTTTGGAGGCGTACGCGCAGGGGGCCGAAGAGCGCGGCGACGGTCAAGGTAGAGATCGCGATCGAGAGGTCGGACGTGCCCGTGAGTGGGCGGAAGAGCTGCTGCAGCAAAGCCACGATCATGAAATAGGCAAGCCCGAGGGTGGTTGTGAGCAAAGCGTAGACGAGCGCGCGATTGATGATGACGTCGATGTCGTAGAGCCGGTATTTGAGCACCGAGAAGCCGATCGAGATGGGGACGAGGCTGTAGCCGATCAGGGTGATGTTAGTGAGGACCTGACCCTCGAAGCTCGCTGTATCGACTCTCCCGACAAAAAGTACGGCCAAGACTAAGAGAAAGCTGCCTACGAAAGACAGCCCGCCCAAGGCGATCCACTGGATTTGATGACGGACCTCGTCGTCCGACCGTCGGTAACGCATCACCAGGCACGCGATCGCCCCTACGAAGCTCACAGGGAAGAGGATGAAGGCCGGCTCTAGGACTCTGGCCCATTCGAGGTAGGGAAGCACGGGGTTCTCCGAGCCGGGAATGCCCCCAACCGTGTCCAGCTCCACGGCGGCAGACAGCGTGACGACGGCCAGGACGATGGTGCAGAAACGAGAGTAGTGACGCCACCGTTGCGAGATCAATCTTCCATCCGGCAACCTCAGTAGCAAGTGCGTGCCGAACAAACCCAGGACGGGCACCCACAGCCAGTCGCCGACCCAGCTGATCCATAGGCCGAGTTCGTTGTCCACAGTGCGGGTCTGAATGATCCAGTACCCAAGCGAGCCAAGGGACATGAGCACGGTCCACAACAGCCCGATGGCCAGGCACATTCGACCTATGAGGTTGTCAGAGCGGCGGGTGGAAATCAGCCAACCCACCGCCACGAAGGCCATTCCCGGCAGCAGCAACAGAAGCGCACCGAGCGTCCCCTGCGAGCCCCAGTTCGCCTCCAAGGTAATCCTTTGAGGCGTAGCCCGGTCCAAAAGGATCGCAGCCACAATCACGGCGCAGGTCAGGAACAGGGTGGTGTTCGCGAGCTGCCTCCCACGGGCGGATTTCATTTGCTCACGTTCGATGTGTAAGAAATCATGGGTTCCAAGATAATCACTCTGAGGAGGACACGTCCCAGGATCGTTACGGGAGGATTCGGTTGTTCACGAACGCGGGGTCGAAACCGTAGGGGAGCTCCAAACGGTTGGCCGTCATCAGCTCCCGGTCGGCGAGGATCTCGTGCGTGGGGCCGTCGGCGACCATGATCCCGCCGTTCATCAGCACCGACCGCGGACACAGCTCGAGAGCGTAGGGAAGGTCGTGCGTGACAATGAGCATGGTGGTATCGAGCCCACGGAGGATCTCGGCCAGCTCCCGGCGGCCCGCGGGGTCGAGGTTCGAGGTGGGCTCGTCCAGCACCAAGATCCGGGGCTCCATCGCCAGGACTGTGGCCACGGCGACACGGCGACGCTGCCCGAAGCTCAGGTGGTGTGGTGGCCGGTCCGCATACTCCTCCATGCCCACTGCGGCCAGCGCCGCCTTGACCCTGACATCGGTAACCGCAGGCGTCAACCCGAGATTTCGGGGGCCGAAGGCAACGTCGGCGAAGACTGTCGGCATGAACAGCTGATCGTCGGGGTCCTGGAAGACGATGCCGACGTGGGCCCTGATCTTCCTCAGGCTCTCCTTGCGAACTTCCAGCCCGTCCACGCGCACGCTCCCCGCGCCGGGTGTCAGCACCCCGTTGAGATGGAGAATCAGCGTGGTCTTGCCCGCGCCGTTGGGGCCTAGAAGCGCGACGCGCTCGCCCCGCTCGATGCGCAGATCGCATCCGAACAGCGCCTGATGGCCGTCGGGATAGGCGAAGCAGAGCCCCGACGTCTCGAGCACCGGAGTCCTCACTGCATTGACCACGATGTCAGGTTGACGGCCAGCGCGGCCGCGGGCAGGAGCAGAGCAGCCGCCCACTGACGAGGCACAGCCGCGTTGTGAGCGGTGAGGGGCAGTGAGCCGGTGAAGCCGCGCGACAGCATCGCCAGATAGACCCGCTCTCCCCTCTCGTAGGAACGGATGAACAGCGTTCCAGCGGTCGCGGACAACGCGCGCGCCTGCCACAGAAATCGGGGATCGTAGCCGCGCGCCTCTCGTGCAATCCTCATGCGCTGCATCTCACCTGTGATCACGTCGGTGTAGCGGATCATGAATCCGGCGATGGAGGTGATGATCCGTGGCATCCGAAGGTGCTCGAGGCCGTGAAGGATCTCCGCAACGGGCGTGGTTGCGGCCACGATCAGCGTCGCACACAGCCCCAGCGTCGCCTTCGCCCCGATGTTCCATGCCGCCCACAGTCCCTCAACGGCCAGCGGTATTCCCACCACCTCGACTCGCTCTCCTTCGCCGAACAGGGGCAGGAACAGGGCGAAGAGAACGAAGGGCGCCTCGATCACCAGTCGCCTGGCGAGAAAGCGGATCGGCACGCGGCCCAACCTCGCTGCGCAGACGAGCAAAGCCGCGTATGCTCCGTATGCCCAGAACGCCTCACGTGGTGTGGCCACAACCGCAAGCACGAACAACACCGCCGCCAAGACCTTGCACTGCGGCGGAAGCCTGTGTAACAAGCTGTCGCGGTGGACGAAGAGCCCGTGGGCATGGCCGCCGCTCAGTGCGCTAACCCCCGGTGGAAGTGGCGCGTCTAGCGCGCGTCGCGCGCAGGACCCCGAACAAGAGCATGCCCACGCCGAAGGTGACCAGTACGCCGATCAAGCCCGAGAGCCCCTTGCTCATCCTCTCGTTGTCGACGCCCCTGATGCCATAACCGGCCAGTGGCCCGTCCTCCAGAGCGTGCTCCTTCGCCCTGTCGTCGAAGCCCTGATCGATTGCCACCTTGCTGAGACCGTCCGGGCTGCTGCTGGCGAAGGGGCTCGCTAAGAGGGCCAGGGCAATAGCCACCAAGAGCCCGCCGAGCACGAACAGTTTAGAACTGGACTTCACGAGCTCGCGCCCTCGGTCTGGAGGTGGCGTCTGAGAAGGGAAGCATTCAGCAAGCCGTTGGCGCCGTAGACGAGATCGGGCCTCACCTTCAGCACCATGCCCACGGTGGCGCCGGTGATGAGCGCCTCGCCGACACCTATCAACGTGTGCACGCCGATCACGGCGGCCGCCACCCTCCCGATCGGGGCGCCGCCAGCCCCTCCGATTGCGTACTCGATCGTGAACGCCACCGAGGCCGCCACCACCGAGAGGCCGGCAGCCACCCCCGCGGCCATAGTCACACCGGCTGCGGTGCGGGGCAGGATCCGGCGCAAGAGAGCGAAGAGCAGATAGCCGCCGAAGGACCCGATGATCGCAAGGTTGAGGACGTTGAGTCCCAGGGCGGTTATTCCGCCGTCGGCGAAGAGGGCCTGCACCAGCAACACCACCGCCACGCAGATCGCCCCCGCCCACGGGCCCACGAGAACCGCGGCGAGCACTCCTCCGAGGAGGTGCCCACTCGTTCCGCCGATCACTGGGAAGTTCAGCATCTGTACCGCGAACACGAACGCCGCGACCAGGCCGGCCAGGGGAACCTGTCTGTCCTCGAGATAAGCCGAGGTCTTCCTCACGGCGATCCCGAGGCCCGTGGCCGCCGCCGCGGCTGCCCCCAGCGAAGTGCCGGCGTTGATGAAGCCGTCGGGTATGTGCACTCGACCTCCGCCCCTCCTCGGGTAATGTCCCTAGTTGCAGTTTAGCCCAGTTGCAACCTATTGCAACTGGTTCTCCGCATTCACGGTCCCGCCCCGATAAATCCCCCTGGGAGGTCTCGTAACGGCTACGAGACGGCTGGATGGCAGAATCGAGCCGGTAATGGATGCGAAGCCGAGGGAGCGGGGGCAGAATGGGGGCCGCGGGCTCTTGCTCTTGGGCTGGGCAACGTTGGTCGTGAGCGTTCTGGCGACCGCTGCAGGTGCGGCCTACTCCCTGTGGTCGGGAGAGGGAGTCGATATCGTCCTGATCGCAATGCTCTCGTTTCCAGTCGTGGGTTCCCTGGTGGTGTCGCGTGAACCCCTCAACGCCGTGGGTTGGATCCTGTTGGGGGTGGGCCTGGCCTGGTCTCTGCCTTCCCTGGTCGGGATCTACGCTGAGTACGGTCTGTCGCATCCGGGGTCCTTGCCGCGCCCCGACATCGCTCTTGCGCTCAACGAGCCGACCTGGGTCCCAAGCGTCGGCCTGATGGGAACCTTCTTGATCCTGCTCTTTCCCGATGGGCACCTCCCGTCACCGCGCTGGCGAAAGCTGGCGTGGCTTTCGGCAGTTGCGATGACCGTTTCCTTCCTTGTCATCCTGTTTGCTCCGGTGAACTTCGCCGAGTCGGGTCATCCGGAAATAGAGAATCCTCTCGGGATCGACGGGCTACGGCCGTTCCTCGGCGCCGCATTCTCCGCCATCGCCTTGATTCCGATCTGCATCCTGGGCTGCGCCGCAGGACTGATCCAGCGCTTCCGGCGGGCGCGCGGTCACGAACGACTCCAGCTCAAGTGGTTGGCGGCGGCCGGAGGAGTAGTAGCAAGCGCCTACCTGGCCGTGATGGCGACGGCTCTCTCGCAGTTGATCGCGGGACGAGAGCCGACTCTATGGAACCAGTACATCGGAACGATCGTCATCCTCTTGTTCGTTCTGATCCCGGTTGCCATCGGGGTGGCGATCCTCAGGCACCGTCTCTACGACATCGACCTCATTATCAATCGGGCACTTGTCTACGGTTCCCTGACCGCCGGGTTGACCATCGCTTATCTCGTCACCGTCACGGTCTTGCAGAGCGTTCTGCGACCTGTCACCGGGCAGTCAGAACTTGCGGTTGCCGGCTCCACGCTGGCGGTCGCGGCTCTGTTCCGACCCTCCCGGCTGCGGACGCAAGCATTCATCGACCGGCGCTTCTATCGCACCAAGTACGACGCCGAGCACACTCTCGAGACCTTCTCCGCGAAGCTGCGCGACGAGATCGATCTCGACGCACTGTCCTCTGAGCTCGTAGCCCTCGTGACCGATGTCATGGAGCCGCGACAGGTGTCACTGTGGCTCCGAGAGAGCCATAAGTAGAGGTCCTGCGTGCCGAGTGGTGGTCAGATGCTCTATATGGTCACCTCACCACCACTCGGCACCGATTACATTGGTCACTGCCTCCTGAGCCACAAGGAAAAGTGCGCCGGCTGCAACGTGTCGTGAACCACAGCGGACATCTCTCTCGTCAAGTGATCGAGATCGATGTCGTTTCGCAGCTTGGCCGAGAAGTCGGCGATCGTCTGCTCGGCGTCGTACTTGCGCCGGTAGAAACGCCGGTCTATGAAAGCCTGGATGCGTTGTCTCAGAGGCTGGAACAGTCCCGCTACCACGAGGGTTGCGCCCGCAACGGTGAGGCTTGATTGACCTGCGACCGAGCTGATCCCCGCGACGAGGGCAAAGTAGCTGAGTCCGAGCGCCGCCGTCAGCACGAGGTAGACGAGCGTACGGTTGATGATGAGGTCGATGTCGTAGAGGCGGTATTTCAAGACCGCTATGCCTGTCGCGACCGGAAGCGCCAGAACACCGACGGCTTCGACAAGGACGAGAAAAGGGGTTTCCTCACTGAAACCCGTCACCAGGCCAGCTACCACATTGAGGGCCAGCGGGAGGGTTCCGCCGTAAACCACCCACTTGAGCTGTTGTCGCTCCTCGCCCTGGGATCGGCGAAAGCGCAGTAGCAAGGAGATAACGGCCGCCAATATAGCGATGATGAGAACAGGGAATCCGATCGAAATGATCCGGAGGGCAACGCCTGCCCCTGGAGGTGGGACCTCCGCTGAATCCCAGCCGCCCACGTACTGCAACCCCCGATGCGGCCACACCACCACCGCCAGGGCCAACGGCGCTATAACGGTGTCGGCTGCCACCATCCAGGCGAGGGGCCGCCAGCGGCGAGAGCCGAGTCGCCCGTTGGGGAAGAACAGGACTACCAGGGCAAGGAATCCGATGCCAACCAACCACGACCAGGTGCTGGCCCACGCTGCGAGAGCTCCCCCGGCAAGCGAACCCGGATTGCTATGGAGCGCGCGGAGTGCGTATTCCGTGGCAAACAGGGGGAACAGTAGAAAGAAGCCGACGGCGATGAACATCCATCCGATCGGGTTCTGAGGTCTCCGAGCGGCGATCAGTACGCCCATTCCGGCGAAGACCAGAAAGGGGACGTCGCTCACCAGATGCTCGAGCCCCCACGGCGCGACGCCCGGAGGGAGTCGATCGGGCCGCGCTAGCGCCAGCCCCACGTAGGCGAGAAACATGACGAGGATGAGCGCGCCCAGAAACCAGGCGAGCCGAGCAGCGTTCTGAGCCTTCATGGCATCATCCTGACCGATTATCGCCTCAGATGCGTTACGAGCCGGAGCCAAAGGAGCAGCGCAAGTGGAAGGGCCACCCCAATCGATACGGTATGAGCAGATGACGGAGGAGCAGCTTCGCGCCGTCACGATTGGCGAGCCACAAGTGATCGTCGGTTCGATCGAGCTCACGGGCTATGACCCTGCGTGGGCCGGGCAATTCGCTCACGAGGCCTCCCGGATCGAGGACGCGCTCGGTGAACGGGCACTCCGGATCGAACACGTGGGCTCGACCTCGGTGCCGGGTCTCGCGGCCAAACCGATCGTCGACATCCTCTTGGTCGTCGACGACTCGGCCTTCGAGGACGCCTACGTCGGTGCACTGACGGCGGCCGGCTTTGTCCTGCGCATCCGCGAGCCGGACTGGTACCAGCACCGCATGCTCAAGGGCTCGGCTCCGGCCGTCAATCTGCACGTGTTCTCCGAAGGCTGCCCCGAGATCGAACGCATGGTGCTCTTCCGCGACTGGATAAGGAGCGACAAGGCCGATTGCGCGCTCTACGAGCGCACCAAGCGCGAGCTGGCGCAAAGGGAGTGGAAATACATTCAGGACTATGCCGATGCAAAGGGGGCCGTGGTCGAGGAGATCATCAGGCGAGCTCGCTCCGGGGCCTAGCCTGCTTCCCTTGCGTGACGAACGGCGCAGCGCGGGCCCGAGGCTCGGACGAGGCGATCGTCGGCCGTAACCAAATCCGTCCACTCTGCCAACGCCAGGTACCAAGCGTCATAGACAGCCAGTTTGTACCTCAATTCCCATAGTGGCTCTGGAGATCGCGCAGCAATTTGTCACCATCTGATCGACTCCTTCGCATGCGAATGGAGGGCCTGCTCCCTGAACTCTTGGGTGACTCAAATGAGCAGCTCCCCGTAGCCGTATTCCTTGAGGAGAGCCTTGAGCCCCTCGATCTCCTCCGGCGTCGGCTCCTCCACGGGGACCGGCGGCAGGGTTGGGCTTGGGGCGGGCTCGCTGGTTGCCCTGATCAGATCCTC
>JALZJN010000035.1 GCA_030859735.1 Actinomycetota bacterium | reverse complement strand
GATCGGCAGCAAGCACGCCGTCCGCGCCAAGCCGCCGAGCGACCTGCAGGGCTCGCTCGCGGCGCGGCGTCATCGAGTCGCCAGAAGAACCTTCGTTACCGAAGCCGGCTCTTCGACGAGGCGCCTGAAGCCGTCGGCCCCCTGCGCGAGATCCATCACCGTCAGCCAGTCCAGGGGTGGAGGACTCTGCGCCAATAGCGCGAGCGCGTCCCCGAAGTCGCGCCGCGTATAGGCATAGTGGCCCCTCACGTTCACGCCTCGGCGCACCAGGTCGGCGACCGGCATTGCTCCTTCCGCCTGGCCCAGGCCCACAAGCGCCACCGACCCCCCGGAATGAACGCTCTTGATCGCAGCGCGCCAGGTGGCCTCGACTCCCACGGCATCGATGGCGAAGTCAGCTTGCCCGGCCCCCACCTCGCTCGTCGCGGCGAGCACCTGCGTGGCGCCCAAGCGCTCGGCCAGGGCGCGGCGCTCGGCCACCGGTTCGACGCACGCGACCCGGGCCCCTCTCTGCGCGCCGAGGTAGACGGCCAGGAGACCGATGGGCCCCCCACCCACCACCAACACCGAGTCACCCGCACTGATCCCGTCGATCCGCCACGCCGACAAGGAGGCGGCAAGGGGCTCGACCAGGACCGCTATGCGAGGATCGAGGCCGTTCGGAACGGGGAGAAGGGCGTCCGCGCGCACGGCCACACGAGAGGCGAAGACACCGGGCAGATCAAGTCCCAGAAGATGGCGCTGCTCGCAGAGATTCTCGCGTTCACTCAGGCACATTCGGCAACGTCCGCAGGTGACGAGCGGAAATACCGTGTAGCGGCCCTCTCGATCGGCTACCGAGCCAACGGCTTCGTGGCCCAGTATCAGGGGAGGGCTACGGGGGCCGGGGTTACCCCGGTAGGCGTGCAGATCGGACCCACAGATCCCGGCGAGCTCAACCTCGAGGACGACCTCGCCCTCGGCCAGAAGGGGGTCGGGCACACTTTCCCAATCGATCCTGGTGTCTCCGTGCCATACCAACGCGCGCACCTAAGCCCTCCACACCGAAAATACGGTCGGCTCCGAGAGCGTATTTGGGGGGAGGTGCGCCTTGATGCATCTCCTTTCGCCGCAGGTCCGTCGACATTCGCTCATGCAGGTACTCGATACGTTTTCACAGTTTCCTCGACCAGCTCGATGCCGAGCCCCGGCGCCGTCGGCAGCGCCATCGTGCCCTCTTCGACCTCCGGCTCCGGTTGAGTCAACTCGGCCCGGAGCGGCGACGAGAACACCGCCGGCGACAGCATCTCGATGAAAGGCGCATTGGGAGTCGCAGCTTGGAAGTGAAGCGAGGCGGCGGCTGTGATCCCCGTTTTCCAGGCGTGTGGTACGACGAGAGCTCCATAGAGCTCTGCGAGCTGTGCGATTTTTCGGAGCTCGATCAACCCGCCGCAACGCCCGATGTCCGGTTGGACCACGTCCACGGATCCGCGCTCGAGCCATTCCCTGCATTCGTGGATCGTGCCGGCCATCTCGGCTCCGCCAACACGCGTCTCGCAACGCGACGCCAACTTCGAATGTCCTACGAGATCGTCGTGTTGCAGAGTAGCTTCGGCGAAGTAGAGATTGCAGTCCTCGAGTCGGTTGAGCACCCACAGAGCCTCGCGCCAGTCCTTCCATCTGTATCCGAAGTCGACCATCAGAGTCGTGTCCTCGCCGAGGAGCCGCCGTCCTTCTCGGATGCAGGCGACCAGCTCGCGGTCATCGACCAGATCTCCGAAGAACACCTCCATCTTTGCAGCCCGAAAGCCTGCCTTCAGGGCTTTCTTCGCCGAGGCGCTTATTGCATCCATCATCTGATCGATGGTTCGTCCTGCGACTGCTCCCGGCCACAAAGTTGCGTAGGGCGTGAGCCGCTCCCTGCGTTTGCCGCCCAAGAGTTGATACACGGGACGACCGAGCTCTTTACCGACGAGATCATGTAAAGCCACGTCAACAGCCGAAAGCACGTGGATGCCCAGTCCCCGGCGCCCGTGCCACACGGTTCCCTCGTAGAGATCGTGCCACAGGGACTCACGCTCGAAAGGATCACGCCCGATCAGCATCGAACGCAGTCCGCGGCTCCACGCGTGCGCATCGTTCATGAGCACCAGCCGAACCGCAGCTTCGGCGGGAGCATCGGCCTCACCAATTCCAGTATTGCCTTCATCGTCGACAAGCCGGACGACCAGAGTCTCGCTCGAGCTATCGAAGTCTTCCCCGTCGCTTGCAGCGCGCAATGCAATGGCTTCAACCTCTGTGATGGCGCTCATGGCGGAGGCGCGGTGGAACCGCGGACGACGACCTGGGGTCTCTCGGCAACGGTGACGTCGCTCGGCTCTTCCCCCGACAGTTGGGAGACCAGAGCATCGACGGCGGCGGCCCCCAGCTCTGCGAGTGGCATCCGGACGGTCGTCAGCGGAGGCCGCAGATAATCTGCAAGCGGCATATCGTCATAGGCGATGACCGAGAGGTCATGGGGTAACTTCAAACCCAGCTCCCAAGCGGCATGAAAGACACCAACCGCCTGGCTCAAAGTGGTGGCGTAGAGAGCCGAGAGCTCGGGATGATCCTTCAAGAGCCGCCGAGCCGCAGCCGCGCCGCCACTCTCACTGAAGTCGCCTTCGACTACCTCGGCCTGTAGAGAAAGCTCAGCCGCATGCTTGCGGAAACCATCGGCTCGTCTGCGGGCGGTGTCGAGCTCGTGCGGTCCGGCCACATGCCCGATACGCTCGTGACCGAGCCCGACGAGATGATCGAGAGCCGTTGCGCTCGCGCTCATCTCGTCCATCACCACGTTACGGCCACTCTCGGCGACCGCCCGATTCATGAACACATGAGGCAATCGCTGCAGCGAAGGAGCGACGAGTAGCGGGTGGCCCGGCTGTGCCGATGCAATCATGAGCCCGTCGATCCTTCCCGCCTGAATCAGCCGGCTCGTGCTCTGCTCTGCTTGGCCGGGCTCGACGTCTTCGACCAGCAGCACAACGAAGTCAAGCTCCAGAGCCCGCTCGAAGGCCCCGCGAATGATGCGCACGTAGACCGGATTCGTCAAGGGCGGGACGAGAAGCCCCAGGGCTCCGGTCTTGGCACGCTTGAGCCCTCGTGCCGCTGCATGTGGCCGGTAATTGAGCTCACGAGCGGCCTCGACAACACGGGCGCGCGTCTCCGGCCGTACGAGAAGGCCCGGATCACCGTTCAACACTCTCGATGCGATCGATTTCGAGACGCCCGCGCTGCGCGCCACATCCTGCAAGCGGTGGCGCAGGCCGGTACCGGGCTGGGTCACTTGGCCCTCGCCCTGATGTCCGAGTGTGGCGGATAGGGAAAACAGCGCGCGGTCGCGCCACCATCAACATTGACGAACGCTCCGGTTACGAAACGAGCGTCATCGGAGAGAAGAAAGCTGATAACGGCGGCCACTTCCTCCGGCTCTCCTATACGGCCGAGAACGCTAAGGTCTCTCCAGGACTGCAGCATGGCCTCCCGTTCATCTGGATAACCCACGAGATAATGTTCTGCCATTGGAGTCATGATTGCTCCCGGTCGCACTGCATTGCAACGGATCCCCGCGGGACCGTAATCGACGGCAACCTGTCTGGTAATGGCATCGATCCCACCCTTCGAGGCCTCGTACCCCAGAGCATCGGGAAAGGCGACTACCGCCTCTATCGAGGACACGTTCACGATGGCTCCAGAACGGCCGGCGGAAAGAAGGTGCTCGCAAGCCACCGAGCACCCGAGAATCGAGCCCTTGAGATTCACCGCAAGCACTCGATCGAGCTCGGACTCGTTCAGGTCGTGAGCTCGTGTTTCGATCCACACTCCCGCCGCATTGACCCACCCGGCAAGCTCCCCCCACTCTCGGACGGCTTCAACAGCACGCTCGTGCGTCCTTCTTTCCACGATGTCACCGGACAAACCCACAAACCCATGGGACAGTGCTCGCCTCAGACCCTCGAGTCCCGCGGCGTTCTGATCGACCCCTATCACGACGAAACCCTCCGCAACGAGTCGCTCCGCGGTCGCGCGGCCAATTCCCGAGGCGGCCCCGGTGACCACTACTGCCGAGCTCACTCAACCTCCGTCAAATGAGGAAGGGAAGCCGGACGGAGGAGACGAGGGGCGGCCGCCACCAGCCGGCGCGTGTAGTCATCCTGAGGATTGGACAGTACCGAGGCGACCTTCCCCTGTTCACGAATAGATCCGCTCTCTATGACAAGCATGCGATCCGCAATCGACGCCACCACACCAAGATTGTGGGTAATGAATAGAAGGGCCAGCCCCAGCTCGGCTCGGAGCTCGGCAAGAAGCTCCAGCACCGCGGCTTGGACCGAGACATCCAAGGCCGATGTGATCTCATCGCATATGACCAAGTCCGGCTTAGCGGCAAGGGCGCGAGCGATCGCCACCCGCTGGCGCTCCCCTCCCGAGAGCTCTCCCGGAAATCTCTCAGCCAGAGACAATGGGAGTCGAACGAGTCCCAAGAGGCGAGCCGCTTCATTCTCCGCCTGACGCCCAGACAGGCCTCGCAGGATCCTTGCCGGTCGCGCGATCGCATTTCCGATGCGATGTCGCGGGTTCAAGGACTCGTTGGGATTCTGAAAGACAATTTGAATTCTTCGCCTTTGCTCTCGTAACCTCTTTGCAGCCGAAGTAGCGAGCGGAGTCCCCGCCAAGAGGACGCGCCCAGTTCGAGGCGAGTGCAGACCGGCTATGCAGCGGGCCAGTGTTGTCTTCCCGCTGCCAGACTCGCCGACGATCGCCAGGCATTCTCCGGAGGCGATACCAAAGGAAACGCCGCGGACGGCAAGTTCCGGTGAGCGACGCCCCCCGTATCCCGCTTCCAACGATTCAACTTCCAGCAGATCACGCCCATGCTCCACAGCTCGCGCGACCACGGGCCTCTCCACCTCGAGCGAAGGAGTCAGGCGCCATTCGAAGCAACGGACCTTGTGCTCACCACCGATCTGCTCGAGCACCGGTAGCTCGCTCAAGGCGAGCGCTTCGGTTCTTTGCGAACAGCGGGGTGCAAACGCACATCCTGGGGGCCGGTCGTCCACTCCGACGCTCACTCCCGGGATGCTGCTGAGGCGGCGCGGCCGAACAGGATCAGGCACAGACGACAGCAAACCACGCGTGTAGGGGTGGCGTGGCCGCGCCACCAACTCGGCCGTCGGGCCCTCCTCGATAATGCGGCCCGCATACATGACCGCGATCCGGTCCGCGATGGAGGACACCACGGCGAGATCATGCGACACGTAAATCATGGCCACACGTTGCTCGGAACGCAGTCGGTCGATCTCGCTCAGAATCCGGGCTTGGGTGACCACGTCCAGGCCCGTCGTCGGCTCGTCTAAAACAACAACCTTCGCCCCACACACAAGCGCAGTTGCAATCGCAACGCGTTGCTGTTGACCTCCCGATAGCTGATGTGGGAACCGCCGGGCGAACTCCCGCTCCGACGGCAGGTTGACTCCCCTCAACGCGGCCGAGACCCTGTTCTCAGCGATTTCGCCGGCGTCGTGAGACCGCAACATATCGCCGATGAGATCCGTCACCCGAAGAGACGGATTCAGCGCGGCGCCGGGATCCTGAGCCACATAGGACACAAGGCGGCCGCGCAGAGCGCGCACTGCTCGTTCGCCGCCCTCGGTCAGGGACGATCCTTTGACCTCCACCGTCCCCGAGCTGATGCGAACGCCCCGCCGTGTGAAGCCCAAAAGGCCCAGCGCCGTGGTCGTCTTGCCGCTCCCGGACTCGCCCACGATTCCCAGCACTTCGCCCGCTCGAAGATCGAAGTCGAGATTCTCGACGACCGGCCGGTCCGAGTCGAGCTCAATCGTCAGGTCGCGTACAAGAAGGGCCAACTCGGTCATCGAACCAGCCTCCGGCGAGCGGTGGAGATGCCGAGGCTGCGTGCGAATGCATCCCCGACCAAGTTCACCGAGATGGTGAGCGACGCGATCAATGCCGCCGGTATCAAGATCACGTACGGGTTCAGGGTCAATCCAGCGCGGTTCTCGCTGATGATCAGCGCCCAGTCGGCCTCAGGAGGTTGGAGCCCGAGGCCGAGAAAGTTCACCGAGGCGACCAGAATAATGGAGTAGGTGAACCGCAACCCGATGTCTGCAGTCACCGGCCCCAGGATGTTGGGGAGTATCTCCCGGCGAATCACAGCTGGAGCCCCTTCTCCGCGCGCAACCGCCGCCTCCACAAACCCTCTGACCGACTGTTCGAGCGTAACAGTGCGGACGATCCGAGCCACCAGGGGCATCTGCACCAGAGCGACGCCGATCACAAGAACCGCTTTGCTCGATCCAGCACCGGTTACGAGCACCAGAAGAAAGAGCAGGGCGGGAAAGGAAAGCATCACGTCTGCCGCACGCATCAGCAGCGGATCCAGCAGGGAGCGACTGTAACCTGCGATGAGGCCCAAAACCATGCCGCCCGCATAGGCGAGAAGAGTTGCTAATCCGGCCAGGCTCAGGACACTCCGGCCCCCCCAGAGCGTTCGAGAAAGGACGTCGCGGCCCAAGAAGTCGGTTCCGAACGGCGCCCCTGCCTCCGGCCGGGTAAGCGGGACGCCGATGGGTTCGTCCAAAGGATAAGGCGCGAACAGGGGGCCCAAAATGGCAAGGCCCACGATCGAGACGAGAACCACCCCACCGATCCAGGCACCCGGCGTGGCAGCCGCTAACAGGCGTTGTCTCACCGCTGCGTCCTCAGCTTGGGAACCAACAGCACGACGAGGAGGTCGGCAACGATGTTGATTCCGACATAGAAAGCTGCGATGAGCAACGCCACCGATTGCACCTCACGAACATCTCGAATGGCCACCGCATCCACGAGCTCTTTGCCGAGGCCCGGATAGTTGAAAAGGTATTCGGTGACCACGATCCCCCCCACCAGATACTGAATGTTTTGGGCAAGGACCTGCACACTTGGCGCCAAGGCGTTTCGCAATGCATAGCGCGTCACGACCATGCGTTCGCGAAACCCGTTGAGTCTCGCCATGGTCACGTACTCGGCACCCAGAGCCTCAACCATCCCCGCCCGCACCATCCTGATCGACGCTGCAAGCGACGCACCGAGCAATGTCAAGACCGGGAGTACGAGCACATCAGGTCTGGACAGGGGACTAGCTCCGGGAGCGATGAGGGACACAGGTGGCAACAAGTTCAGCCACGAGAAGAACCCGAGGATGAGGAGCGACCCGATGATGAACTCGGGCAGGGAAATGATGGCAAGAGAGCCGATAGAGATCACATGATCGAGTCCGCGTCCGGCGCGTACTGCGGCGGCGATTCCCAGCACGAGGGACAAGGGCACCATGAGAGCAGCCGTAATCGCGGCCAGCGCGAAGGAGTTCATGATCTTGCCGGAGATCTCTTCTGAGATCGGAGATACGCCGCCGGCCGCGAACCCTGCGGCAGAATTTCCGAGGTCGCCCGTCAAGACTCCACCCAACCAGTCCAAATATCGTTCTGGCGCGGGGCGATCGAGACCCATGAGCGTACGCATCTCCTCAACCTGTGCCGGAGTTGCGCTCCGGCCCAATACCGCTCCGGCAGCGTCACCCGGCAGCACTTCCGTTCCCGCAAAGACCAGAATCGAGACGATCACCAGAGTGACGATGGCCGCCGCAAGCCTTCGAGCGATGAACAAGAGCACCGTGTGCTCGCGGCGTTCTCTTCGCAACTGAACGCCGGGCGCGGCAAGATCACTCGTGCTGCTCATCGTGCCAGCCACCCGCCATCGACGGCCAGCACGTGACCGTGGACGTAGGTTGCTGCCGGAGATGCCAGCCATGCTACGGCGGCGGCTACCTCCTCATTCTCGGCCCATCGGCCTGCCGGAACCCGGGCGGTGATGTCCGCGAAGCGCTGAGGATCGTCGCGCAAGGGCTTGGTGAGCTCGTTCGTGACATATCCAGGGGCAACCGCGTTGACTCGAATCCCCAACGGCGCCCACTCGTTCGCCAAAGCACGAGTGAGTTGCGCTACCCCGCCCTTGCTGGCGGCATAGGCGCAAACGTTCACTCCCCCTTGGAAGGAGAGGACAGAAGCAATGTGGACGATGCGGCCCGGGGAATCACCTCGGACATAGCGACGCGCCGCGGCCTGGGAAACTGCAAAGACTGCGGTCAGATTGACATCGATGGTCCGCTTGAAGTCCTCGAGGGGTAACTCGAGGGCAGGTCCTCGCACCATCGTTCCCGCATTCGCCACTGCGACATCGAGGCGACCGAACACGTCGGCCACTTCATCGACTGCTCGCATTGCGCCCTCGCCGTCGCCGAGGTCGGCTCGAACGACATGCGCGCGGCGGCCCAGCCCTTCGATCACCGCTCGCGTGTCCTCGGCACTCCCTCGCTGCACGAGCCCAACGTCTGCACCCAACCTTGCAAGCTCGATTGCCACCGCGGCCCCGATCCCGCGACTTGCTCCTGTAACCACGGCGACCTCTCCCCGCAGAACCTCATCGGGGGGCGGGTCGGCGTCCTCTGTCACCCGAGCTGGAGGTCGCGGTAGTTCCAGCCACCGAGGTTGAAAAAGGAGCTCGGCTTGAGTCCTTTCACCTTGGTCGAAGCGCCGTCCACAAGCTGCTGGTTCGACCACACGATGTAGCCCCCCTGGTCGTACTGTGTCTGCTGGATCTGTCCCCACAGCTCGGTCGCAGTGCTTTCGTCGGGAGCACCCTGAGCATCGCGGATGAGCTTGTCAAAGGAGGGGTCGCGCCAGTGAGTCTCGTTCCAGACCGCATCAGAAAGCAGGGCTTGCTCATACCAGATCGGTATCGACGAGAACGTCCAGAAGGACTGCGCGAAGTCCAGCTTGGTGTAGAGCAGTGATGTGTCGAAGTAGGCGTTTGCGGGTTCCTTCTTTACCTCGATGGTGACGCCCGCTCCCTTAGCCTGCTGGGCAAGAAGGGTAGCAGCCTCGACAAAGCCGGGGACGATATCGGAGGTGTGTAGAGTGACCTTGAGGTTCTCGGCCCCCGCTTGCTTGAGGAGTGAGCGGGCCTGCTCGAGGTCCTGGTCGCGCGCCGGCAGGTCCTCGGCGAAGAAGGGCAGACCCTTGCCTGCGAGGTCGTTGCCGATCGAGCCGAAACCGAAAAGAGCGCCGTCGATCAGTGCCTGCCGGTCGGGGATGAGGCGGAAAGCTTGTCGTACGCGCTCGTCATCAAATGGAGCGATGTCAACCGCCATGATGAAAACTTGAATAGCGGGACTGTCCGCCGCCAGCACCTGGATCTCGCCGCGTTGCTGCTGATCTTTGGCCTGGGCAAAGGGAAGTTGGCTCAGCATGTCGATCTCCCCCGACAAGAGCGCGTTCAGGCGGGCGGCGTTGTCGTCGATAGAGATGTCTTCCCACTCGTCCACGTAGGGCTTGCCCTCTTCCCAATAGCTGGGATTGCGCTTGCACAGGCTCCGTTCGCCCACGGAGAAGGACTCGAAGACAAAGGGGCCGGTGCCGACGGGCTGAGAGAAGTCTCTTGCCCCCTCCTGGACGATAACGGTGTTCTGCTGAACGAAGGAGTCGAACAAGCGCGCGTTCGGAGACTTGAGCGGGATCCTGAGAGTCAGGTCTTTGAGCTTCTTGACGTCTCCCAGCTTGATGTTGGTGACGCTGGAATGGGAGACGTGCTTGGCGTCGTTCATCTCCTGCAGGGTGTAGATCACATCATCTGCCGTGAACGGCTTGCCATCGTGCCAGGTGACATCGGGGCGCAGCTTTATTTCCCAAATGGTTGAGTCGTTGTTCGGGTTCCATTCCAGAGCGAGACCCGGCTCGATCTCGAGAGTGGGCGACACCCTGCTTAGAGGATCGAACAAATTGAAGTAACGCGAGGCATCGATGAACGACGATCCGCGGCCCGGATTGAACGATTCGCCCTTCCCGGCGCCAACATGCCCCACTCGCAGCCGGCCTCCACGCTGCCCGCTTCCGCCCGTCCCGGAGTCGCCGCTGCCGGAGCTCCCGCCATTACCGCCCCCTCCGCAAGCTGCAAGGAGACCGGAGGATCCAAGCGCCAGGCCGGTAGCAGCCATGCCCTTGAGGAGACGTCTTCTGGAAAGGTGGGCGTCCGTAGGCGCGCGGCCCGTCTGGGCTCCTCTGCCACCGTCGTGGTCCCCCACCGCCATCACTGTCCCCTTCTTAGGAAACCGGTTCCATAGCGGTTATCCCACCCAGGCCCTCAGTTGTCAAGAGCAGGACGTTTCATGCCGGCCGGGACCTGACCCAACCGCGCCCGGAGCCTCAAGGGTAGATCTTCTCCTCGCGCTCGAGCATCGCAACGAACTTTTCGATCCGTCGCGCCCTTGTCTCAGGCCGCTTGGCGTCCTGGATTCGGTGCAGAATCGCATATCTGTTCGTGGCGTTCAGACTCTCGAAAAACCCGCGCGCCTTGTCGTTGTTCTCGAGCTCACGCCGCAAGTCGTCCGGAACAGTTGCGGTGCTCGGCGCATCGTAGGCAGCATCCCAGCGTCCGTCCGCCCTGGCCCGTTCGACCTCGCTCAGGCCGGTGGGTTTCATCGCTCCACTCTCGATCAGCCCTTCGGCCCTACTGCGATTGATCTTGGACCACTTGCTGCGCGCGCGGCGGGGAGCGAACCGCTGGAGGTAGTAGTCGTCATCCAATCCTCTAGCTTGACCGTCGATCCATCCATAACACAGAGCCACTTCAACGGCCTCGGCATAGGTCACGGAGGCTATCCCCGATCCTTTCTTCGCCAGCTTCATCCACAAACCCTTCGAGCTCATGTTCTGTTGCGAGACCCAGACCTCCCATTTCTTCCGCGAGGAGAACGTCACGATCGGCAGCTCTGTTTGAGACCTCATTGGCTCACTCGTCAAGGGACAACCGAATCTCTCCGGTCTGATCCACGAGCGCGCACGACGTGGCCAGGTCCTTCTTCTGAAAGTCAAGGCTCATGCGGGAGTCTCCAACGCGAACGTTCTGTAGGCGCACGTGATCCAGATGATCCGGCAACACAGGCGCACATATCGAGAGAAGTTCGGCGGGTGCGTCTGCAGATATGCCCATCAGCGACTGCAGCAACATGAAGGGGGCCGCGGCCGCCCACGCCTGCGGACTGCACGCCACCGGATACGGGACATAGGTCCTGCCCTCTTCCCTTTCGAAGCCGCAGAATAGCTCCGGCAGGCGCGACTCTGGGGACTCGAGAGCTGCTTCGAGAACGGCACGGGCGACTGTCAATGCTTCTTGGGAGAGCCCGTAACGCTTCAGGCCTGCGGCAATGATGGCGTTGTCGTGGGGCCAGATCGAGCCGTTGTGGTAGCTCATCGGGTTGTAGGCCAACGACCGGCTCGACAGTGTTCGTACACCCCAACCGGAGAACATGTCCGTCTCTAGTAGTCGGTCAGCCACGGACTGCGCCCTGTTCGCATCCACTATTCCGCTGAAGAGGCAGTGTCCGGGATTCGACGACACGCTCCGGACCTGGTTCTTGTTCCCATCGAGCGCCAGGGCATAGGTGTCCTCCTCCGGCATCCAGAAGACCTCATTGAACGCCTCCACCAGCTTCGCGGCTTCGGTCTCCAAAAGGGCTGCGCGCTCGGAGCGGCCGAATGCTCGATAGAGATCGGCCATGCCGCGCTTGGCCAGGTAGACGTAGCCCTGAACCTCCACCAGAGCGATCGGACCTTCGGCCGGGGACCCGTCCACGTGCACGATCGAATCCTGAGAGTCCTTCCAGCCGTGATTGCTGAGGCCCGATGATGACCGGCTTAGGTACTCGACGAAGCCGTCTCCGTCTCGATCTCCGTAGGTATCTATCCACTGGAGCGCCGCATCGAACGCCGGCTCGAGCTGCTGCAAGGTGTCAAGATCGGCGGTCCAATGCCAATACGCGGAAGCAGTAATCAAAAACAGCGGGGTCGCGTCCACCGACCCGTAGTAGGGGGCATGAGGAATCGATCCACTCCGCGCCAACTCGCCCCGGCGCAGCTCATGCAGGATCTTGCCCGGCTCGGCATCTCTATAGGGGTCATCGGTCCCTGCCTGCATTCGAGCAAGATGAACAAGGGTCTTGCGCGCCGGCTCCGGAGTCAGGAGGAGCATCTCCAGGCTTGTCAGAAGCGCATCACGGCCGAATGAGGCGACGTACCAGGGAATCCCAGCAGCGATCACTTCACCGTCCTCGCTCGGAGTCATGAGAGATCTCAAATCACTCACACCTCTTGACAGGACCCGATGAAGTCCGGCGGAACCACAATCGATCCTCGCGCACGAGTCCAACCACTCCTTTGACTTCGAGGTGAAGATCGCTCGAGCGCCCCTAAACGAGTGCTGCGGTGCGCGGCTTCCTTCGAGCGATGGCTCCACCGTGAACTCTGCTTCCATACTCTGGAGCGGTTCGAGCGCGAGTGCCCACGTCAGTCGAGCCTTGTCGGCCGAGTCCTTCACGACTCTTCCCGGAGGAGTTACCTCTACGACAGTTTCACGCCGAATCTCGTCCTTGCCGACGTAGCCAAAGCTGATCCCGTGCGCTATACGGCCGAGGGCGGACCTTGGTTCCCGGAAAACAGGCTCGCATGCTCCACGCACTTCGAACATGTCCGCGAAGTCGGCCGCGAGCTCTATCGCAACCTCGGTGGCTACCCTCGTGCCACTGTGATTCCGGATCAGAATGCGTTGGTAGAGACGGTCGCCGAGAAGAAACGTCCGGCGGATGTGCAGCGCCCTCGCAGGAATGGGCGAGCCGCCTTCCCCCTCGAGGCCGGCATTGGCGAGATCCACCACAGCCTCGTAGGGTGACTGAGTCGTCATGGACAACGGCGTGGGCGAACGACCGCCGACCGTGAGGCTCAGCTCCGACAGATGGCGGGTGTCGCTCGAGTAGAGGCCTTGGCCTGAGCGCGCACAAGCTCGAATATCCCCGTCTCGCCGCGCGCAAACGAACAGCTCTCCCTCCTTCAGCACAAGGAGATTGCCAATGCCCTCTACCGTCATGACCGAGCATTGTATGGTGGCCACGGCTCGCAGAAAGCGGCAGAGTGAAGCTCGGAGGGGAGGAGGGGACGATGCCAGATCTGTTGTCCTCTGACAGGCTGGTCGTGAACCAGAAGGCTAAGCTAATCGAGGTCACCAACCAATATCTGATACGTGATGCCGAAGGGGGAGAGCTCGGCTACATGCAGCAGGAAGGCCAGAGCACTTTCCGCAAGGTCCTTCGCTTCGCCACCGACGTCGACCAGTTCCTCACCCATCGTCTCGCGCTCTACGACACGAATGGCATCAAGCTGCTGCAGATCGTCCGGCCTGCCAAGATCTTTAAATCCAAGTTCAACGTCGAGGACGTAACGGGAACAAGGTTGGGACAATCGCCCAGAGAAACGTATTCGGCAAGATCAGCTTCCTCCTACTCGATGTCGGCGGGAAGGAGCGGGGGCGGATCCAGGCCGAGAACTGGCGAGCCTGGGACTTTGTGATGGTCGACGCAGACGGCAAGGAAATCGGGCGGATCGATAAGAAGTTCGTAGGCGTCCTCAAGGCCGTGTTCACACCCGCAGACAACTACATAGTGGACATCGACCCCGGAGTTACAGGGGAGCTTCGACTGCTCACGATTGCGCGGCGATCGCCGTGGACACCGCTCTAAAACAGGATGCGCGCGGCCTAAGTGTTACCGACGCTTTCGAGTGAGAAGCGCGGCCGGCCTATCTGCGCTGCTCACATTGCACCATGACGCTGAAGCCAGAGCTCGAGCAGTGGATCAGTTAGCACAAACCCCTCGTCGCGCCTGATCACATCCGCGCGGTCTATCAGCGACTGGAGCGCGTACCTGACGCTCGACTTCTTTATTCCGACCCCCGCCTGAGCCGCCCGGCTGTAGGGGCCTCCCGGAGATGTCGCAAGGGCGAGCGCCACGCGGCGCTCGTTCGTGGGCCACGCTCGCCAGGTGGCACCCAGGTAGCCCGCAGCATGACCAAGGGCCACGTCGCGCGCCTCCACCCACTGAACTTCGTCGGCGATGGTGCCGGGAGCCGTCTGATCCCAGAGAAAGTGGGCCAGCATCATGCAGCGCTGGGGATGCCCGCGCCCGAACTCCAGCATCGCCGTCAGGGCATCCCCGGGATCCCGATCGCTGCGCCGGAATCGCTCAGCCACATAGTCGCCCACCTCGGCCGGCGGCAGGGGCTCGAGAGCTCTGGGAACGGCCTGTTCGAGGAGCGGACGACGAGGATCGGAAAACAGGCGTTCCATCGTGGCCGGCGCGGATCCGGCGAACGCGTAGGACGCGGCCTCACCGTGATGCTGGATCACGCTTCGGAGTTGTCCGTCTGCTCCGTCCACAGCCAGGACGTCCTGGATCTCGTCGAAGACGATCAGGCTGCGGGTCCCAGTGCGTTGGTGCAACTCCCGGGGAAGGTCGAGCAGACGTAACAGGACTGCTTCCACATTCGCATTGGGGCTGCGCTGAAGTGTGGCGCTGAACCCGGGCCCTCCCAGCGAGAGCCCGATGTTCCACGCGCTGAAGAGCCTATCCACGCGTGTCCTCAGCGATCCCTTGAGCCGCCGGGCGTAGGCGCGCTCGATCCGGACCACGATCCCGCCCAGACTCAAGACGTCCTCGAGGTCCACGAGCGCAGTCGCCATCCCGGCCCCCTCGGCGTCGTCCAGCACCCGGCGCAGCAGGGTTGTCTTGCCGTAGCGGCGAGGACCTACGAGCCGCACGCGGTGCCCTGCCTGCGCGAGAGAGAGGAGATCCTCTGCCTCGGCTTGGCGGTCGATCATCTGCTCGGGCGCGAGGGGGCCGGAGAACTGGAACGGGTTGGAGTGAGAGGGCATTGTCAGACTATACCTCCAGGGAGTGTGACACTCCTCCCATGGCCGGGCCCGGCGCCCTTCAATCGCCCAAGGTGTGTGATTGGCCACCGTTTCGGTGGTCAAACGCCCAAGTTGGGCGCTCCGCTACCCCAGCCCCGGTGCCCGGTCAGCCCCGAAGCTCACGGCTCCCAGGAGACCTCCACTACGTAACCGTCCGGATCGAGACACTTGACGCCGACATAGTCGGGCTCGTCCCACTCCTCCGCGATCTGAACGCCATCTGCTCTCGCTCGATCCCGGAACCTGCGCACATCCTGCAAGGAGATCCCGAAATGGAAGAAGCGCGGCATGCGGACGGGCCCCTCACTCGGTCCCAGTGCAAGCGCAAAGCCCTCGGAGTTGTAGAGCATGAGGACCCCGTCCGGATAGTCTCGTGGGGGAGCATCGAAGCCCAGGTAGGTCGCATAAAAACGGCGCGATCGCTCTTGGTCGCCGACTGCGAGTGCAAGGTGGTCCATGCGTCGGATCCTACGTTCAACTCACTCAGAGGACCACGGCTCGCGGAAGTCGGCATAGAGCGTCAGGCCTCCATCGACATAGATCGTCTGGCCGGTTATATAGGCGGCGTCTTCGCTCGCAAGAAAGCATGTGACTCCCGCCATCTCGTCGGCGGTGCCGGCGCGTCGCATCGGGATATGGCTCGTGACCATCTCTGCCTTTGCAGGATCGTCAACCCAGGCGCGGTTGATCGGTGTGATCGTGGCGCCCGGACCGATGCCGTTGACGCGTATGCCCCGCTCCGCGAACTCGAGCGCGAGCGTGGTGGTCAGATTCTGCATTCCGCCCTTGCTGACCGAGTAGCCAAGATAGCCGGGTTTGGGGATCCGCTGATGGACACTCGAGATGTTGATGATGGATCCAGGAGTATCACTAGCGATGAAGCGCTTGATGGCCTCACGGGCACAGGCGAACGAACCGCGCAGGTTGACTGCGAGAACCTTCTCGAAGTCGGCCACCGAAAGTTCCTCGGTCGGTCGCGATATCTGGATGCCGGCATTGTTTACGAGAACATCGATGCTCCCCAGCTCCTCCACGGTCTGTTCGACCATGCGAACGACCTCGTCCTCCTTGGAGACGTCGGCACCCACAAGTACATCGCGTACTCCATGCTTCTGCACCTTGTTCACGCAGGCGTGGACCTGCTCTTCGGTCTCTTTGGCCTCATCGGCCTGCTTTAGGTAGTTGATGGCCACGTTGGCGCCGTACTCGGCGAAGCGGACGGCAATCGCTTGACCGATGCCCGATGTGCCACCCGTGACGAGCACGTTCTTGCCCCTGAGTCCCTCCATTGCGCTCCTCCTTAATCAACGGCTGGATGGCGTTCGAGGGCATAGTCCCAGAGGAGTCGGGAGCGTTACAAGCCACTCCACCTCTCAACTCCTTCGATCGAGGGGACGCAGAAGCGCCCGCGCGGGGGCCCCGTCGCTGCCGGGGATGCGGAGCGGAAGGCAGATCAACTCGAAGGTCCCCTCCGCAACATCGGCGAGATCGAGCCCTTCGATGATCCACACCCCGGCAGACAGCAGGGCGCGGTGCACGCCGGCGGCGTCGCCTCCGAAGGCCGCTACCGAAAGGTAATCGACGCCCACCGTACGGATGCCGATCTCGGCCAAGTATTGCGCGGCCCCCAAAGTGATGCCCACGAAGTCCTCGACGAAAGTGGAGCTGGACCAAGCATGGGAGGAGTTGCGCGTCTTGAACAGGATGCGCTCGCCCCGGGCGAC
>JALZJN010000029.1 GCA_030859735.1 Actinomycetota bacterium | reverse complement strand
GTTCTGGCCGATCGACGCCCGGTTGGGTCCGACCTCGATAAGGACCTGCAGCTCCTGGGTCGCTGAGTCCGTTTGCTCGGCGCGATGCTTGCGCCATGGTGAGCGTGGGGGACAAGGCCAGCCGTTCGAGACAGGTCAGGGCAGAGGACATCCGCCTTTTTACGGAGATGACCGGGGACGAAAACCCACTGCACTACGACGAGGAGCTCGCCACCCGGTCCCGCTTCGGCGGCCTGATAGTCCAGGGAGGAGTGACGAGCGGGCTACTGAACGCGGTGGTCGCGCAAGATCTGCCGGGGCCTGGAAGCGTCTTCTTGCACGTGGATTGGAGCTTCAAGGCGCCGGTAAGCCCCGGAGACGACATCACAGCCGAGGTCGAGGTGCTGGAAGCGCGAGTCGACAAACCGATCACCAAGCTGAAGACGACGATCGTCAACCAGGACAAGACCGTGGTGTTGGAGGGAACCGCGCTCGTTTATACCGAGCCGCTGTGACGCCCGCGAGGGCGCTGACGCTTCAATCAGTTTCCCTGCTGTTGTCCATGACCACCTGGCTTTCTGCCAGCGCGGTGATTCCACAGCTACGGTCGGAATGGGACATCTCAGCCCCGGCCTCGGCGTGGCTCACGATAGCGGTCCAGCTCGGCTTCGTCGCCGGCGCGCTACTGTCGAGCCTGACCAACGTCGCCGACATAGTCAGGCCCGCAAGAGTCATCCTGTGGGGCTCGCTGGGGGCCGCGTCCGCCAATCTGCTCCTGCTCGTCGCCTCAGGCGTGGCGCTCGCCATACCCCTGCGCTTTCTCACCGGAATGTTCCTGGCGGGCGTTTACCCGCCCTCGCTCAAGCTGTCCTCGACCTGGTACCAGAAAGGTAGAGGGTTGGCTCTGGGCATCCTGGTGGGCGCCCTCACCATCGGGACGGCGACACCGCATCTCGTAAACGGGCTCGGCGGTCTCGACTGGCAGACGGTGATCTGGGCCACCTCTGGCCTGACCGCCATCGGGGGACTCATCGCCGGCTTCTTCGTTCCAGAGGGCCCCCATCCCTTTCCGCAGGCTCGCTTCGACCCGTCTCAGGCGGGCCAGGTGTTCTCGAACCGTGCGGTCCGCCTCGCCAGCCTCGGCTACTTCGGGCACATGTGGGAGCTCTACGCGATGTGGGCCTGGTTCTTCCTGTTCTTCTCCGAAGCCGTGCTGGGCGGCCGGGGCGGGGCCGCCGCGTTCGCAACGTTTGTCGTCATCGGGATCGGGGGCCTGGGCTGCTGGGCGGGCGGCCTGCTAGGGGATCGCTGGGGCCGGACTCAGACAACGTCGCTGATGATGGCAACCTCCGGTGTGTGCGCGCTGGTCATAGGGCTGTTGGCGGGGGCGCCGACATGGATCGTCCTCTTGGTGGGGCTGGTGTGGGGGTTCACTGTGGTGGCGGACTCGGCGCAGTTCTCGGCCATCGTCACCGAGGTCGCCGATCAGGCTTATGTAGGCACCGCTCTGACCTTGCAGCTCGCCCTCGGCTTCACCTTGACCGTAGCAACTATCTGGCTGATTCCCCTCTTCGAGGACGCCTTCGGCTGGCGCTGGGCCTTCGCCTTTCTGGCCCCCGGCCCCTTGCTCGGAATTGCCGCCATGGCTCGCTTGCGAGCACTGCAGGCCGCTTGAGTTGCGGGGCTAGGAGATCCTGGCCGAAAGAGTCCTCTGTAGCAGTTCCGTTCGAGCCAAAGTCGGGCCGGCTCAATGAGTCTTGGCACTCATCTGTTCCACCAGCCCCGATAGCCGGGGGGAATTCTCCACCCGGTAGCGCTGAGCCGGCGCGCCCAACCGGCGCAGAGTAGGGGGAAGCTGTTGGAGGCTCGCGCGACACCGCTCCCTCGCCGCCTCGAGCCCGTTCTCGGCATTCGTGCGTTGGCCCTGCTCCATCGCCTTGACGAGCAGCGGACGGCCCCCCCTGGGCTCCTCGCCCTCGAGCGCTATCTCGTCTCGATCGAACACCCCGTCGCGCTCGAAGCGAAGCACCTGCTTGCGCCCGGGCAGAGTTGCCTTGCCGGTCGACAGCTTGATCTTCGGTCCCCGCTCGTCGGCCACCAACTTGTAAACAGCGCCCAACGAGGGAGCGTCTGCGCTGGTGCCCAGCTGGGTGCCCACCCCGAACGAGCTCACCGGCACGCCGTCGTCCAACAACGCCTTGATCCGATACTCGTCGAGGTCTCCGGAGAGAATGATCTCGACTTTCTCGAGCCCAGCAGAGTCGAGAATCGCTCGCACCGATCGGGTCAACGGAGCGAGATCGCCGGAGTCGATCCGGACGCCCCTGACGATCACCCCTTCGGAAGCCACGTCGGTGGCCACACGGGCGGCTCGGCGGGCGCCCTCCAAGACGTCGAAGGTGTCGATCAGGAGGACGGCGTTGGTGGGAAAGTCGTGCACGAAGGCCCTGAAAGCTTTCTCCTCGTCCTCGAAGGCCATCACATATGAGTGAGCCATGGTGCCGCTCACCGGGATGCCGTAGAAATGGCCCGCCAGCACATTCGATGTCGCTGAGGCCCCCCCTACATAGGCGGCTCGAGCCGCCTTGAGAGCGGCGTCGGCGGCGTGATCCCGCCGCGGCGACATGTCGAGGAAGGGCCGCTCGCCACAGGCGATGGCGACGCGAGCTGCCTTGGAGGCGATCATGGTCTGAAAAGCGACGCAATTGAGCAGAAAGGTCTCGATGATCTGGGCCTCGATCAGGGGGGCCGTCACTCTCATCAAGGGCTCGTTCTCGAAGACGATCTCGCCCTCGGACGCCGCCCACACCTCTCCATGAAAGCTGAAGTCGGCCAGATAGGAAAGGAAGTCATCCGAGAACATCTGGAGTGATCTCAGGTACTCGAGAGCTTCCTCCTCGAAGCGGACCGTATGGAGATAGTGGAGAGCATCGGAGATCCCACATGCGACGAGAAAGTTGCGCCGCTCGGGAAGCTGGCGGATGAAGAGGTCGAAGGTCGCCTCGTAGTTCATCCCCTGGCCGTGGTAGCTCGCGGCCATAGTCAGCTCGTAGAGATCGGTGAGCAGGCAAGCGTTGGCGTCGTCGACCCAGACCATTCAGCGGCCTGTCTTGGACCCTACGCTGCAAGCCTGAAGCACAGTCTCCATCGCCCCATGTTAAGTGCACCTCCCAATGTTTCCGGTGCGGAGCACAGAGGTCAGACCAGGACCAGCTCGCTTCTGACAGAGACGATCGCGTCTTTCGACGAGAAGAAGTGATCCAGCAGGTTTGGATCGAAGTGGCGTCCGCGCTCAGCCTTCATGATCTCGATGGCCTCATTCATGGGTACGGCTTCCTTGTACACGCGCTCACTCGTCAGAGCATCGAAGACATCGGCGATGGCGGCGATCCGACCTTCGAGCGGAATGGCGGTGCCGGCCAACCCGCAGGGGTACCCTCCACCGTCATACCGCTCGTGGTGAGTGTGTGCGATGGAGGCAGCCAAGTTCAAGAGCTCGGACTGGGAGTCGCACAGGATGCGATAGCCGATATCGGCGTGGCCTTGTATGGTGCAGCGCTCTTCGTGCGTGAGGGGGCCGGGCTTCAGCAAGATGCTGTCGGCGATGCCGATCTTGCCGACGTCGTGCATCTGACTCGCTAGACGCAGAGTTTCGACTCTCTCAGGGCTCTCGCCCAATGTGCCGGCAAGAAGCGCACAATAGCGGCTCATGCGATCGATGTGGCGGCTCGTCTCGTTGTCCCTGAACTCCGCAGCGATTGCCAGACGCTGGATCGTTTCCTCCTGAGACAGCTTCAGCCGACGCTCCGCCCGCTCCAAGTTCGCAACTGCAATCCACAGCTCACTGGTGCGGTCGGTGACCATCTGCTCGAGACGAGCGCGATGAGAGCGGTTCTCCATCTCGAGCGCGCGTCGTCTCAGGGCGTTGGCGACGTTGAAGATCACCTCGTTTCCTTCGAAGGGTTTGACGATATAGCCGTAGGCCCCCACTTCGAGGGCGGCACGTGCCAGGAGGGAATCGTCCAGGCCGGTGACCATCATCGTGGCGACGTTGGGATAGTCACGCTTCAGGTTCGTGATGAGCTCCAGGCCCGAGCATCCGGGCATGTCCATATCGGTCAACACGACATCGTATTTCTGATGGCGCATCAGCTCTTGAGCTTCCTGGCCGTTCCCTGCCGAGTCACATGAGTAGCCGCCACGCTGCAGAATGCGCACCAGCATCCGGGCGATCGCCCCTTCATCGTCCACGACCAGAACGCGTGCTCGTTCCTGCTGCGTCTTGGAGGAAGTCATCAGGTTGTTCGCTACGTTCGGCATGGTGTCCACGATGAAACATCGGCATACGAGCGTTTCCGCGAGATACGTATACCTAGAGATCGGACCACTTAGGCTGGGCAAATGACCGCTACGGCAATCCGAGTGCGCGGGCTCCGCAAGTCCTATGGGGAAGTCGAGGCCGTCCGGGGCATCGATTTGGAAGTGGCCGAAGGGAAAGTCTTTGCTCTGCTGGGTCCGAACGGCGCCGGCAAGACCACCACCGTCGAGATCCTCGAGGGCTACCGCAACCGCTCTGCAGGCGAGGTCTCGGTGCTGGGGAGCGACCCTCAAGCGGCCGAGGCGTCGTTCCGCAAGAGGGTGGGCATCGTACTGCAGTCCACCGGAGTGGAGCCCTACCTGACCGTCTCCGAGCTGATCCAGCAATTCCGCGGCTACTACCCGGATCCCCGCCCCCTCGACGAGATAATTGAGCTCGTAGGATTGGGAGCCAAGGGGGACGAGCGGGTGAAGCGGCTTTCGGGAGGCCAACAGCGCCGGCTGGACGTCGCCCTCGGGCTTGCCGGGAACCCCGATTTGCTGTTCTTGGACGAGCCCACCACCGGCTTCGACCCGGGGGCGCGGAGGGGGGCATGGCAGATGATCCGAAATCTCAGAGAGCTGGGCGTAACCGTTTTTTTGACTACCCACTACATGGACGAGGCCCAGAGCCTCGCCGATGAGGTCGCCATTCTGGTCGAGGGGCGCATTGCGGCCCAGGGTTCTCCCGCGATCCTCACGGCAGGAAAGCGGACAAGCATCCGCTTCCGGATCCCTCCGGGCACACCGCCCCCGGCCGCCGGAACGGCCGCGGGCGACTTCTTCGAGATCACCACCGAAGAGCCCACTCGGGAGCTGCACAAGCTGACCTCGTGGGCGATGGAACGGGGGGTGGAGCTAGGCCAACTGACCGTGTCGCACGCCTCGCTTGAAGATGTCTATCTAGAGCTCACCCAGCCGGCCAACGGCGGGGCCTCATGAGCGGGCTCGCACTTGCTCTTAGACAGGTTCGCTACGAGAACCTGGCCTTCTGGCGCAACCCGGCGGCGGCGTTCTTCACGTTCGCGTTTCCATTGATGTTCCTGGTGATCTTCAACCTTGCCTTCGGCAACGAGTTGATCGAGATCGAAGGCGGTCGCGCGGTCCGCTTCAGCACCTTCATCATCCCCGCCATCATCACGCTCTCGATCGTGAACACCCAGTACACCAGCATCGCGATGCGGTTGGTCTTCGGGAGGGACGGCGGGTTGCTGAAACGAGTGCGCGGGACTCCGCTCCCGGCCTGGTCTTTCATCCTCGGAACGATCGTCCATGCAACACTCGTGGGCCTGCTTCTGGTGGTGATTACGGTCGCCGCCGGCGCAATCTTCTACGGCGTCGATATTCCCACGACAACGCTTCCGGCCCTAGTCGTCACGCTGATCGTTGCCGCCGCGGGCTACAGCGCTCTGGGGTTGGCCATCACGACGGTGATCCCGAACGCCGACGCGGCGCCCGCCATCGTCAACTTCTCGATCCTGCCGCTGTACTTCCTCTCCAATGTGTTCATCCGCATCGACGAGCCCCCGGCGTGGCTCGACTTCATCAGGGAGCTGTTCCCGATCATCCATACGGTCCGCGCCGTCGAGGCCGCCTTCAGCCCCGTGACCTCGGGAGCCGGACTCCGCCTCGGGGACCTTGCTTTCGTCGCTCTCTGGGGCGTGGCCGGCGCCGCCATCGCGGCCCGTTACTTCTCCTGGGAGCCGCGCCGCTGAGGCATCTGTTGCCGAGTGGTGGTCAGGTGATCATATAGAGCATCTCACCACCACTCGGCACCGAGGTCTAGTAGTGGCGGACCTTGGCTCCGAGGTGAAGGGCCTCGATGTAGCGCACAGTGCCCGAGCGAGACCTCATGACAATCGACTGCGTCATCGCTCTGCCGCGCCGGTAATGCACCCCTTTGACGAGATCGCCGTCGGTGACGCCGGTGGCGGCGAAGAAGACATTGTCGGAGGAGACGAGGTCGTCGACGGTCAGGACCTTGTCGAGGTCGTAGCCCTGCTGCGCCGCCTGGTCCCGCTCCTCCTCATTGCGCGGCCACAGCCGGCTCAGCAACACGCCCCCTAGGCACTTGAGTGCGCACGCAGCGATGACTCCCTCGGGGGTTCCCCCGATTCCGATATAGAGATCGTCTCCGGTGCCTTCCCGAGCCGCCGCTATAGCGCCGGCGACGTCACCGTCGGGGATGAGCTTGATGCGGGCGCCGGCATCACGCACCTCCTTGGCGATCTGCTCGTGGCGAGGCCGGTCCAGGATCACCACGGTGAGATCCTCGATGGACGAGTTCTTGGCTTTGGCGATGTGCTTGAGGTTGTCTTTGACCGGCGCATCGAGGTCGACGACATCGGCCGCCTCCTCGCCGACGGCCAGCTTCTCCATGTAGAAGCAGGGGCCGGGGTCGAACATGGTCCCGCGTTCGGCGACCGCCACCACGGCAAGAGCACCGGGCTGGCCCTTGGCGGTAAGCGTGGTGCCGTCGATCGGGTCGACCGCGACATCGACCTCGGGAGCCTCCCCGGTGCCGATGCGCTCGCCCCTGTAGAGCATGGGGGCCTCGTCCTTCTCGCCCTCTCCGATCACCACGATGCCGTCCATGGCAACCGTTCCCATCATCAGCCGCATGGCGTCGACGGCAGCCTGATCGGCTGCCTCCTTGTCCCCCCGTCCCAGCCAGCGAGCACCCGCGAGCGCGGCTGCCTCGGTGACTCGGCAGATCTCGAGGGCCAGGTTCCGATCGGGGGCTGAGGTATTTTGGGCCATGTCGGGAGTCTCCTCTTCGTTAGCTCGACCTGACCACAGGGTATGCCTCAATCCCTACACGCGGGCCTAACCGGAGGCTTAAACGTCGGCCCAGCAGAAAGGGTCTAGCAGTCCCATGCCCCGTCTCAGACAAGTCAATTGTTCCGCACCGGGCTTCAGCAGGAGACGCCGCGGCCAGGGCTTTGAGTATCTCGACGAGGACGATCGGCGCATCGCCGAGCCCGAGACCATCGAGCGTATCCGCGATCTGGCGATCCCTCCCGCCTGGAAAGAGGTCTGGATCTGCCCTCACCCCCGAGGGCATCTACAAGCAGTCGGCACCGACGACGCCGGGCGCAGACAGTACCTCTATCACGATTCCTGGCGCCACCGCCGTGACCAGGAGAAGTTCGACCACATGCTCGAGTTCGCGCGGGCGCTCCCCGAGCTCCGCCGTGCGACCGACGAGCAGCTCGGTTCCGAGGGCCTGGGCAGGGAACGCGTGCTGGCGTGTGCGGTGCGGCTCCTCGACCGCGGATTCTTCCGTATGGGCACTGAGGGCTACGCCGAGCAGAACCAAACCTACGGGCTCGCCACCATACAGAAACGACATGTGCGGCTCAACGGCGATCTCGTCACCTTCGACTACGCCGCCAAGGGTGGCAAACGCAGAATCCAATCACTGCTCGACCACGACGCAGCCGACGTCGTAGCCGCTCTCAAACGCCGGAGAGGAGGAGGCAATGAGCTACTCGCCTATAAGGCCGCGGGCCGTTACCTTGACGTCAGATCGAACGACATCAACGACTACATCAAGGACATGACCGGTAAGGAGTTCAGTGCCAAGGACTTCAGGACATGGAGCGCCACGGTCTTTGCCGAGGTGGCGCTGGCAGTCTCGGCGGAGGCCTCGAAGACGAAGACGGGGGCCAAACGGGCAGTGGCGCGGGCGGTGAAGGAGGTCGCCGATTACCTCGGTAACACGCCGGCTGTAAGCCGATCCTCCTACATAGATCCGCGCGTCATCGATCGCTTCTACTCCGGCTGGACGATCCGGCCCTCGCTCGACGCCCTCGGACTGGGATCGGAGTTCGGCGACCCGGCCGTGCAAGGCCCGATCGAGGAAGCGGTTCTAGACCTTCTGGACGACCATCGCCGCTCAGACGCCGTGGACAGAGCGACCTAAAGCTCAGTCGTGGACGAAGACCGCCCGGCCCACGGGGTTGCGATAGAAAAAGCCCTTGGACACATACATCGGGAGCCGAACGCATCCGTGGGACGCTGGGTACACAGGCACCGAAGAGCTGCCATGAATGGCGAAGCCGCCGATGAAGTAGGAAGGGTAATAGAGGCGCCCCAGGTGACTCACTCTCCAGCCGGCGATCTTGCGCTCGATGCGGAAAGCGCCCCGCGGAGTGTGGGCTACGTAGTTCACTCCCTCGGAGGTATAAGGCTCGTTGTTGCCGCTGGAGACGGGCAGAGTCTTGATGACCTTGCGGCCCCTGACCTCGAACAGCACTTGCCGAGAGATGTCTATCTCAACGAAGCGCCGCGGCCCCCGCTTCTTTACTCGGGGCCTCTTCGATAAGAGAATCCTGCGCAACTCGGCCGGAGGCACCACCCCGTCTCGAGTCATACGATGCACTTTCTCGTAGGCATATACCGATTGCAGTAGCTCGTAGTCGAAGACACCATTGGAGGCGCCCGCCGGATAAGACTGGGAACGCAGGCGCTTGTCCAGAAGACCCACAGTCGGCCCCGTTGCACCAGCGCGCAGCGTCACATCCCACCGAACAGGTCTCACGTGCTCGAGTCCATTGATGGTCTTGAATGAGAAGCCTTTGCGCCTGAGGCCCTTGATCACGCGCGGCAGGACGCGGCGATGGCTCTTACGCCACAGATCCAGAGCGATGATCGAACCTGGGCGCGCACGCCTGAGAACGTGACGTTTCACCTTTCTCGAAGAAGCTCCGCCGGGGTGATGACTTGAAGACACGATTCCATAGCCCATGGATCCGGCGACGTTCATCACCCGGAGGTCGAGTGCGCCTCTGGAAGCGCGAAGAAAGGGCCGTGGATAGGCACCGACGCGCCTAAGAGCTCGCTGAGAGCGCCTGATCGAGCGCCTCAGCGCAGTGTCGTCGAGTGAAGCCAGGGACGTCCGCCCATAGCCCTTGTTGCCGAGGATGTGGCCGTGCCTCACCACTCGGCGGGCCCGCTTCTTGTGGTGCGCCACCCAGCGGCCGGAAAAGAAGAAAGAGGCTTTGACGTGCCGGCGCCGGAGCACTCGTTTGACGTGACCAATTCCCTTCTTTCCCGCTTGGCCGTTGAAGGTCAGCATCACAACCTTCTTGTCGGGTCCAATGACCCACTCGCTGGGGGGCCTCGACGGGGCAGCCGCCGCTCCGGACGACAGTGTGATCGATCCCACGAGAGACAGAACCAGACAAGTGACGATCTGTGGGATCAGAGCCGGCCTCATGAGCAGCGCATCTTAGTGCACCCGGTGCTCCGCATTAAGCCGAGAAAGTCTCGTCGGATGAGCTCGGGCAGTCCTGCTTTTCGGGGCCCTTCAGCCGAAAAGCCGTGACGTAGGCGCGTATGACCGGGATGCGTGCGGAGTCGAGCTCGATCTTCTTACCCCATGACGACACGACGACGTTGGGCTCCATGCCGGAATAGGGGGCCGAGAAGACGTGGCTGTCGTAACCCGACGCGAGCTCCTCGATCGCCGCGATCTGCTCGGGGTCAAGATCGGGAAGGTACTGGATACCAACCCCGCCGTGCTCGAGAGTGTGGACCTGCTCCTCATCGGAGACCGGCTCGGCATGGGTCCCGCAAGCCGCCGGCTGAGGGGCGTGAGGGCCGGACACAGGAGGGGTGGTTTCGTATTCGAGGGAGCCTGTGCGATGGACGTTGACCCCGCTGGTCGAGAAATTCATCACCTCGGTTCCGGCAATCTCCGTGGGCGACTGGCTGCGAAAGAAGAAGAACCATGTCAGCACACCCAGGACCAAGACAATGAGGGCCCGGCGCAGGAAGTCGCGCTTGCGCCGCTCCCGGGTCGCGCGAGCGAGCTCCTGCTCCCGCGCCTGCCTGCGCTCTTCGAGGCGTTGTTGGCGCCGCTCGTGCTGAGACGGATCGACCTTGCCACGTGTGCGGGAGCTCTTCTTCTTGGCCACCACAGAAGGCTATCTTGGGCCTCGATATGGGCGAGGACATATGGCGGACGGTGCTCAGCGCAGCCCTCTGCGTCAACGCGGTGGCAGGTTTCGGCTATCGCCTCTTCCGGCTCTCCAAGGGAGGCCCGCTGGGCGACGTCCTGGGCCAAGCGGTTCTCGGGATTCTGCTTCTGGTGCTCGCCATCGCGGTGACCGCCGAGGCCTCGTTTGCCACCTGGGCTAGCCTCCTCTATGCAGCACTCTTCGGCGTGGTGGTCATGCCGCTGTGGGTGGTAGCGGTGCTGATCCCGCTGCGCCCGCGACGGCCCGACCTCGTCTTCACCACGGTCTACTGGCTGGCGCTAATCGTCATTGGAGTGGCGGCGCTGGCGCTCAACGAGTAATTCAGCAAACGCCCGAGTGGCACCAACCCCGGCCCGCGATCAAGCGACAGACTCGAACGGTTTCACTCGCTCGATCTCGAGCAAGGCCCCCTCTAAGGACGCGTCGATGCGCGGCTGCCCTGAAATCGGGCAGCGGTTTTGACTTCATCAATCCACGCGACACCCATCACCCATTCGGCGGGAGGCAGGCGCGCGCTTCCTGCAGCAGCGCCGGCGGGAGCGGGGACCGAGCGCTCCGCTGCCAGCTGCGATAAGCCTTTCGGACCAGAGAAGCCGACTGATACCAGCGAATCCGCCGCTCCAGCTCACCGCCGCCGACTGCGTCGAGGTACGCGTTCACAAAGCTTTGCTTCAAACCCCGCAACCACGGTCCTCTCGCAGGCCACATGCGCGCCGCCCGCGCCTTTAACTCGTGACGCACCGCGTGCTGGCGCAGCGTTGCGATGAAGTTGCCTGCATCGGAGGCAGGGTCCGCCATCCCGCAATGGTCGAAGTCCAGGATCGCCACGCCCACGGGTCCCACGAAGAACTGGCTCGGCTTGCAGTCACCGTGCACCAAGCTCGTCTCCTCTCCCCAGCGAGCGAGGTCCGGCAACGAGCCGCCGAGCGCGCCGGCCAGCTCTCGCATCCGTCCTCCGAAGTCTGGAGACACGATCTCGGCCGCCCGGGCTTGGACCCCCAGGCGCGCCACCGCAGGGGCGATGGGCCGACGCCGCTCCACGACGACTCCGGAGCGGTGGAGTGCCGCCACCGCTTCGGCTACGGCTCGCAGCTCGCCGAGGCCCTCGCCGGCATCACCTTGCTTCCGGCGCAAAGACGCATCGAGAGGCACCCCTTCGAGAGGCTCTTGGAGAACCAACCCCAGTGGAGCTACGAAAGCGACGGGCCGGGCGACGCGGCAGGCCGAAGCTCGAAGTGAAGTCTCCGAGTAGAGGAGCGACTCTCTCGGAAGACCGCTTCGGCCTTCCCGACATCGTGGTACAGCTTTGCGTAGAAAGTGAGGACGCGGTCCTTGCTACGGTCATCGCTCCGCAGACGGACGTCGACGCGCAGTGTGCATCTCCTGCCGGGGCGGTAGCGCAGGAGAGTGACGGGCGCGCGCAGAGGCCGCGCCCCCCCATCGACGCACTCGGGAAGAGTCTCGGCGAGGACTCTTTCCATCGCTCCGGGGACGAGGACCATCGCGAGCCAGGGGATCGATGGGTCGTTCGGGAAGTCGTAGACGTGCATGCCGAGGGCCTCGATCGATCTTCCCGAGTCCGCGACTCCAAACTCCGGAGCTCCCCAGCCGATCACGCCCAGCACGTGGCGATCCCCAAGCTCGTACAGAATCGTGCAACGCCGGCCCGGCTCGTACTTCGCATCGAGCACGCGGCACGTTCGGAGGGCGCCCTTTCGGGAGGTCTCCTCCAGAGCCTCGAGGTGCCGGGCCACGAGCCGCGCGTTCAACGCCGTCTCAACCTGGGCGGACTCCTCGGCCGCGACGACCGTTTGCGCGAGCACGCCGCTCACGAGCGATCCGATGCGATCGCGAAGACCGCCGACAGCTCCTCGGCGACCGCCTCCGCTCCCCAGTGCTCGACGATTGCGGCGCGTGCGTTCGCGCCCAGGCGGCGGCGCAAGGGCTCGTCGCTCAGCAATCTCTCGAGCTGCTCCGCTATCGAGGCGACGTCACGAGGCTCCGCAACGAGCCCGGTCTGCTCATGGATGACCGCCTCCGGGATTCCGGCCACCGCGGTGGTGACGACCGGCCGGCCGCAGGCCATTGCCTCGAGGATCGAGCTCGGGAGACCCTCCCGGTCGCCGTTGT
>JALZJN010000012.1 GCA_030859735.1 Actinomycetota bacterium | reverse complement strand
CCGACGCCGTCGATTACGAAAACGTCATGGATCATGGTTCCTCCCTTGGTTCGGTGGGTGGGTTCCGCCTTCTGCAGTAGCCGGGCGAGTCGGCGAAGTCCGGCCAGATGGCGACGAGCGGCGCAGGCTGATTCTCAGTCATGTTCACCTGAAGTCGAATCGGATGACTTCATGCCGAGCGCCTGTTCCATCTCTGCAACGAGGGCGATATATGGTGAGATGTCCGGAGGGCCGATGTGCGTGATCACGAGCATGATCAGGGCATCGTCGTCCTCGCTGAGATAGCGGGCCATCTCCGGGAAGAGGAGCTTATCCTCCCGCTGCGCATGATACGTGAACATCTCGACCAGCCCCTCGATGCAGCGCGCGAAGTCGTCGATAGCATAAGGCAGGTCTGTTTCGTCCCCGGCGTTGATGCGACGCCACGCTACGTCCACCGCTTGGGCATACGCGCGGCCCTGGTCATGATCGTTAAAGACCCATTCGGCGTGCTTCGGGTCCATCCCCCGCGCGACGGCGATCGGGATCGCAGCCTCTTCCTGCGCGAGATGAGTTTGATCGGCGAAGTTCTCGTTGAGGTAGACGAGGATCGCCATCGCTGTGTATACGTTCTGGGGGATTAATTCACCTTCCCGCAGTGCTCTGAGCCGCTTGACGATCTCCGTCCCACAGTGAAGGATCCGCTCGGTAAGCAGATGTTCCTGCTCGAACAACCGCTCGAATGCCGGAATCTTCTCCGCCTCCGGGCGGGTCTCCTGTCGTCCCGCGTCCATCCGCCTCCCTTTCTTGCCCCTCTGCTGGACTCGTCGCCAATCCGCATTTCACATGGCGTCGTCGCCGACCTTCCCCACGCTGCCTTCAGGATCGCTGTCGTAGACCCTGCCCTCGCAAGCTGGCTTTCCGTCTGGAGGCGCCCCGTTCCGGTTCGTGCGCCCTCCGGATATCATCATTCGCGCCCCCGATGGCACCCTAGGTGTCAAGCACGACCTCGTAGCGAATCATGCTGAACGTGTCGCTGTCCATGAGAGCGATGAACCTCTGAGCCGTGGGGTCGTTGGGGAACTTCTCCATGGACGCTTCGGCGTTCTGTGCGTTATCCCAGTGGACTATGACCACCCAATCACCCTGGTCGTTCTTGGCGCTCTCCCGGCTCACGAAGCCGGGCTGGTAGGGGGTGTACTCCCTCCCGACTCGCTCGTCTTCGCGGATGAACTCCTGCTCGTCCGCGCCTTCGCGCATCCGGAAGTGAATGACCTCCACGGTCGTCGTAACCTGCTCCTCTCCTCGAACTCCAGTGCTCGTATCTACGGTCTCTTGTGCACCCGGAGTCGAACCGGACGGCTGTATGCCGAGCGCCTCTTCCATGTCTACAACGAGGGCGATGTATGGCGAGATATCCGGGGGGCCGATATGCGTGATCACGCGCATGATCAGGTCATCGTCGGCCTCGCTGAGATAGCGGGCCATCTCCGGGAAGAAGCTGTGATCCTCCCGCTCCGCATGATAGGCGAACATTTTGACCAACCCCTCGATGCAGCGCGCGAAATCGTCGATCGCATGCGGCAGGTCGGTCTCGTCTCCGGTGTTGATACGACGCCACGCTACGCCTGCCGCTTGGCCATACGCGCGGCCCTGGTCATGATCGTTAGAGACCCACTCGGCGTGCTTCGGGTTCATCCCCCGCGCGATGGCGATTGGAATCGCGGCTTCTTCCTGCGCGAGATGAGTTTGATCGGCGAAGTTCTCGTTGAGGTAGACGAGGATCGCCATCGCCGTATACAGATCCTGGGGGATCGAGTCACTCGCTCGCAATGCTCTGAGCTGCCGGACGATCTCCGTCCCACAGTCAAGGATCCGCTCGGTGAGCAAATGTTCCTGCTCGAAAAACCACTCGAACGCCGGGATCTTCTCCGCCTCTGCTGCGCGAGTCTCTTGTCGCCTCGTGTCCATCCTCCTACTTTCTTGCCTCTCTCTGCTCGGCTCGCCAACAATCCGCGGCCAAACCGCTTATCACATGACGTGTTCGTCACCCTGTCCCAGGATGCCTCCAGGGTCGCCGTCGTAATGTGAAGCGAGGTGGCCAGGAGGTATGCAGTGTAGAGCGCAGGCGCTCTGGTTCTCTCACTTCCGCCCGGTCTCCTTTCCGTCCGGAGACGCCCCGTTCTGGGTCGCGCGTTCTCCGGGCATTAACGTTCGCGCCCTTGATGAGAGACGACTGCGATGGCACCCTAGGTGTCAAGCACGACCTCGTAGCGAATCATGCTGAACGTGTCGCTGTCCATGAGGGCGATGAACCTCTGGGCCGTGGGGTCGTTGGGGAACTTCTCCATGGACGCTTCGGCATTCTGTGCGTTATCCCAGTGGACGATAACCACCCAATCGCCCTGGTCGTTCTTGGCGCTCTCCCGTCCCACGAAGCCGGGCTGGTAGGGGGTGTACTCCCTCCCGACGCGCTCGTCTTCACGGATGAACTCCTGCTCGTCCGCGCCTTCCCGCATCCGGAAGTGAATGACCTCCACGGTTGCCATAGGCTGCTCCTTTCCCTTGAGCCTGAGCGTTTGTATCTACACTCTAACAGCAACGCGATTTACAAGCCTCTTTCTACCTCCTCTCTCCCTGCGCTGGTGCATCCGGTAGGGATCACGAAATTGTCCTCGATCATGGTTTCTCCTCATCCCCGTAGACATCCCGGTAGACGTCCTGCAGGAAGGCGAGGCCCTCGGTGGCGAGCTGCTCGGGCGAGTCTGCGAGGTCCCGCCAGATGCCGACGAGCGGCGCGAACTTCTGACGCGAATTGAAGGACTCGATGGTGATGCAATCCTGATAGCCGGAATCGCGCAGCGCCGTGAGGGTCTCCCGCCAGGGGACCATGTCGCGGCCGGGGATGCCCCGCTGGCTGCCGCAGGCGTGGAAGTAGCCGAGGCGGTCGCCGCAGGAGCGGATCGCGGCGCCGATGTCGTCCTCCTCACCGATCATGTGGAAGGTGTCCAGGTGGACCTTCACGTTCGGCATGTCTACGTCCTCGACGAAGCGGAGCGTGTCCGCCGCGGTGTTGAGGAAGAACGACTCGAACCGGTTGAGGGCCTCGACCGCGAGCATGAGATCGGAGCGGTCCTGCGCGTACTCGGCGGCCTCGCGGTAGCACTCGACGGCCCACTTCCACTCGTCCTCCGTTCTCCGCCGCCCGGTGAAGTACCTCCAGGCACAGTAGTTCGCGCCGCAGTAGATCTCCGCCCCCGCCTCGGAGCAGAGGTCTACCAGCTTCTTCAAGAGCTCGACCCCCCGGCGCCGCACCTCAGGGTCAGGCGAGATCGTGTTCGCCTCCTCCGGGAGCGCGTAGTTGATGTTGATAGACATATCCAGCTCGTCGGCGAGCTGTCGCACGCGCCGGGCAGGGAAGCGGTCCGGCTCCACCGGGCAGATCTCCAGTACGTCGAAGCCGAACTCGCGGCAACGTTCGAGGAGAGGCAGGTCCCCTTCGTCGAACGTATCGGTGAACAGAAGTCCAGTGATCCCGAAGCGCATCGTAACCTCCGCCTAAGTCAGGGTTTGAGAAGGACGAGCCCGGTCTTCTCGTCGTGACGCCGCTGGAGGTGCTCCGGGGACTCGACGATCACGAGCTCCAGCGTCGGGCGTACGATCGCCTCCACGAGATGCCCGCCCCTAGTGGTCGCGTCATACCGTGCGACGACGACGTGCGCGTGGAGCTTGGGCTCTCCTTCCTCCGAGTCGGCGATGTTGCCGACCAGCGACAGGAGCTCGACCTGCTCGTCGATCACGTTCTCCCTGAAGTCGGATCGCTCCCAATCCAGCCAGCCTAACCGGACCTCCTGGAACGCCCCGATCCCCGTCATACTGCTGCTGCCCAGCGACAACTCCCGGGCGAGCCCGGTGATAGTGCTCACCACCTCCTCCCCGATCTCCAGCGCGACCACGAAGGTGCGTCTGCCGTTGGTCTCATCTATAAGGCGGTGTCGCATCCTCGCCTCTCTTTCTCAGAGCCCCGTCACCTGGCGCAGGTAGGCGCGCGCCTTCTTGGCGTACTCGAGCGGGTTCGCCTTGTGCGGGTCTTGCTCGGCTTCCACGACAAGCCAGCCCTCGTACCCGGCGTCCGCGAGCGTGCGGAAGATCGGCTCGAAATCGATGACCCCGTCGCCCGGCACGGTGAACGCCCCCTCGATCACCGACTCCAGGAAGCTCATCTTGCGCTCCATGCAGTGGTCGAGCACATCCTTGCGGATGTCCTTGAGGTGGACGTGCTTGATGCGGTCTGCGTAAGCGCGCGCCATGTCGAGTGGGTCATCGCCCGCCCAGTACAGATGGCCGGTATCGAAGAGCAGGTGCACTACCTCGGGGTCGGTGTCGTTCATCAGGCGGTCCACCTCGGCCCGCGTCTGCACGCCGGTGCCCATATGGTGGTGGTAACAGAGCCGCATGTCCTCCTCGGCCGCCATCCGCCCGAGGCGGTTCAGCCCCTCGACCATGCGACCCCACTGCTCGTCCGAGAAGATCGGCTTGTTGGCGAGCACGTAGACCGGTTGCTGGTGCACCGCGTGGCCGAGCTCCGCTACCACCACGTCGGTGCCGCCCATCTCCTTGATGAAGGCCATCTGCTGGCGGAAGCCCTCGACCGTCCGGTCCTCCATCTCCGCAACCGTGAAAAGCGTGCTCGCCCACGGCTCCGAGACCCTCAAGCCCCGCAGCCCGAGCTCTCGCTTTAGCACCTCGGGGTCCTTCGGGTACTTGTGGCCTACGCTGCAGCCCTCGAAGCCGGCCAGCGCCATCTCGCTGACGCACTGCTCGAACGGTATGTCGTCCCCCAGCCCCGGCATGTCGTCGTTCGTCCAGCCGGTGGGGGTGATCCCCAGATACACCTTGTCTCTGTCGAACATCTTCAGACCCTCCCAGGGTTGGCCGAGCCGATCCTTATCTTCCCTATGCGTTGCCGATAATGTGCTCCGTGGCTTTGACGGCCATCGCGATGCTGGTCAGGGTCGGGTTGCTCGCCGAACCCCGTGCAATGAGGCCGTTGCCGCCCAGGTACAGGTTCTCGACGCCCCAAACCTGCGAGTTCGTGTCGACCACGCTGTCGTCGGGGCTCGTGCCCATGCGGGTGGTGCCGGTGACGTGGATCGGCAGTCCTGGCGCGACGAACTGCGGCTCGGACCCCGGCAGGAAGCCCCCGAGCGCTTCGGCCGCGCGCAGTATGTCCGCCATCATCCTGTGCTGCTTCCGTCGATCCTCGCCGCTCAGAATCCACTTGAAGGTCGGCTGCGGCATGCCGAAGGAGTCCTGATGCCTGTCGGAGAAGGCGATGCGGCTCTCGTAGCGGGGCTCGACGATCCCGAACCAGCGCAGGTCGACGACCAGGCGGCTGTCGATGTTCGGGGCCACGTCGCC
>JALZJN010000001.1 GCA_030859735.1 Actinomycetota bacterium | reverse complement strand
GTTTTAGCCTTGCGGCCGTACTCCCCAGGCGGGGTGCTTAATGCGTTAGCTTCGGCACGGAAAGGGTTGAAGGCCTCCCCACACCTAGCACCCAACGTTTACGGCTGGGACTACCAGGGTATCTAATCCTGTTCGCTCCCCCAGCTTTCGCGCCTCAGCGTCAGAACAGCCCCAGAGAGCCGCCTTCGCCACCGGTGTTCCTCCTGATATCTGCGCATTTCACCGCTACACCAGGAATTCCACTCTCCCCTAGCTGCCTCTAGCTGTCCCGTATCGAATGGCCTCTCAGAGTTGAGCTCCGAGCTTTCACATCCGACGTGGACAGCCGCCTACGCGCGCTTTACGCCCAATAAATCCGGACAACGCTCGGTCCCTACGTGTTACCGCGGCTGCTGGCACGTAGTTGGCCGGACCTTCTTCTGCGGGTACCGTCACTTTCGCTTCGTCCCCGCTGAAAGAGGTTTACAACCCGAAGGCCGTCATCCCTCACGCGGCGTCGCTGCATCAGGCTTGCGCCCATTGTGCAAGATTCCCTACTGCTGCCTCCCGTAGGAGTCTGGGCCGTGTCTCAGTCCCAGTGTGGCTGGTCACGCTCTCACGCCAGCTACCCGTCATCGCCTTGGTAGGCCATTACCCCACCAACAAGCTGATAGGACGCGGGCCGGTCCCAGACCGCCGGAGCTTTGCCCTGCCCGCCATGCGGTACGCAGGGTTTATCAGGCATTAGCAACGGTTTCCCGTTGTTGTTCCTGTGTCTGGGGTGCGTTACCCACGTGTTACTCACCCGTTCGCCGGTTTCAGCCTCGATGGTTGCCCATCTTGGTTTCGTCCCTCGACTTGCATGTATTAAGCACGCCGCCAGCGTTCGTCCTGAGCCAGGATCAAACTCTCCATAGAGAATTGAACCCGGAGAACGCTTGAAGCACTTCTCTTGCGCGATCCTCCAGCGGATCGCTTAATTGAAGGTTCAGACGTATTTCCGAATTTATTTCATTGGTACGTCCGTCAAAGGCACTCACAAGCCCACCTAATGGTTCAAGTAGCGCTTGCTCGTCCTTGACATGGGTCCACTGATCTCCGATCAACTCACTCAAAACGACGATCGCCTAGACGACCATCTGCGAGTCTCTCGGCAGGCACACTATTCAGCTCTCAAAGAGCGACTTCTCCCCCGGACAAGCAAAACGCCGGGCCAAGAGGCACCGGCGAGTCATCGAGCTACCTGTCAAATCCTCAGGTGCCTATTGACAACTCCCTTGTCCTCTCGGGGGAACCTCGCATCAATGAAATCTCGGTGAGGTGCCCATTCCAACGTTTCTTGCCGTGGGGCACAGATGAATGTACCAGCATCGAAGCCGGGGGTCAAACCCTTTTGGCAGGCAAAGGCCTCAACGCAGGCGGACGAAGCGGCGCTTTCCCACTTGGAGGAGCGCCCCCGAGGCCTCAGCTGTAGATACCTCCTCGGCCCCCACCGCCGTACCGTCGAGCCTTACACCGCCCTGGGCGATCAGCCGGCGGGCCTCCGCGCGCGAACCGGCGAGCCCCAGGAGCGCCAAAGCGCGCGAAAGGTCCAGCCGATCGCCCCTGATGGCCTCCGGCGGGATGGCGGCCTCCGCCACATCTTCGGGCGCCTCACGGAGCCTGAACTGCCGGTCGAAAGCTGCCTCGGCCCCCGCGGCGGCCCCTGGCCCCCAATAGAGCTCGACCACCGCGCGCGCCACGCGCCGTTTGGCCGCGGCCGCCGGCGGGCCCCCGGCGGTGGCGACGCCGCCCAGCGCATCCGCTTCCTCGGAGTCCAGCTCCGCGGCCAGCGACGCGTACTGGCCCACGAGATGGTCGGGGATGCTCATGAGCTTTCCGAACATCTCTTCGGGCTGCTCCCTGATGCCGACGTAGTTGCCGAGCGACTGCGACATCTTGGCGGAGCCGTCGAGCCCCACCAGCAGCGGCATCGTCAGCGCGATCTGCGGCTCCTGCCCGTACGCCTTCTGAAGGTCGCGCGCCATCAACAGGTTGAAGAGCTGGTCCGTGCCGCCGAGCTCGACGTCGGCTTCGATCGCCACGGAGTCGTAGCCCTGCAGCAAGGGATACATGAACTCGATCATCGAGATCGGCCGGTGCTCCTTGAAACGAGCTGAGAAGTCCTCTCGCTCGAGCATTTGCGCAACGGTGGCCCGGGAGGTCAGCTTCAGGACCTCGCCCAGGTCCAGGCCTTCGAGCCATTCGGAGTTGCAGCGCACCTCGAGGTTGTCCTCAGAGAGGATATCGAGCAGTTGGGCAACGCACGCCTCGGCGTTGGCCGACACCTGCTCGACCGACAGCTGGGGCCGGGTCTCGGACTTCCCCGAGGGGTCGCCGATGCGCGCCGTGAAATCGCCCATGATCAGGACCGCGGTGTGGCCCTCGTCCTGGAAGCGCCGCAGCAGGCGGAGCGGCACGGCCCAGCCGAGCGTGACCTCCCGGGCAGTGGGGTCTACTCCGAGCTTCACCCGCAGGCGCCGGCCTCCCTCGATCCGGGCCCGGAGGTCCTCGGCAGGGATGACGTGCTCCGCGTTGGAGGCCAAACGTTCGTAGGCGGTGCTCATGGTGCCCATAAGGCGCGAATGGTATTCCACGCCCGAAACGGGCGGCACCGGTAAACTAGCTGGTTCCATGTCCACTTCCCACAGCCGAACACTCCTTGCCCTGTGCGCACTCACCGCGCTCATCATGGCGTCGTGCGCCCAGCTGACCGACCTTCCCCGGCTGAAAAAGTCGGACCTGACCTACCGTCCCGCCGAGTCCTCGCGCATCTTTTCCTCCGACGGCACCCTTCTGACCGACCTCCACGGAGTCGAGAACCGGACCGTGATATCGAGGCTCAACACGATTCCCCGTCACATGAGGCGGGCGATAGTGGCAATCGAAGACGAGCGTTTCTTCAAGCACGACGGCGTCGACATCAAGGCGATTCTGCGGGCCGCCGTTGCCAACCTCCGCTCCGGGCGAGTAGAGGAGGGCGGCTCGACCATCACACAGCAATACGTGAAGAACGTCATCATCTCTCCCGGAGACATCGCCGCTAGGACCTTTGACAGAAAGATCCAGGAGGCTGCCCTGGCCCGGCAGCTCGAAGTGCGTCTTCCCAAGCGGGAGATCCTCAGGCGCTACCTCAATAGCGTCTACTTCGGCAACGGCGCCTACGGCGTCCAAGCGGCAGCCAAGGCCTACTTCGGAGTGGATGCCGCCCGGCTCACCCTCCGTCAGTCGGCTCTCCTGGCCGCTCTCGTGCGCTCGCCCGAGAACTACAGCCCCTTCAACCGCCCTCGCGCCGCCAAGGCGAGGCGCAACCTGGTGCTGACCAAGATGGCCGAGCTGGACTGGGCCGAGCCCGACGTGGTCGTGAAGGCAAAGCGAAAGAAGCTGGGACTCAATGCCGCCCCCGACCGCAAACGTTACCCGGCCCCCTATTTCGTCGACTACGTCCAGCGCCTGATCACCTTCGACCCTCGCTTCGAGGGCATCGCAAAGACCTGGAAGAAGAGGCAGCAGGCCCTTTTCACCGGGGGCCTGCGCATCTACACGACCGTGGATCTCGAGGAGCAAAGAGCCGCGGAGAAGGCGGTCGCATCCGTGCTCACCGAACGACGCGACCCCTATGCCTCTCTGGTCTCGATCGAGCCCAAGACGGGGGAGGTCAAGGCCATGGTGGGCGGCCGGGACTTCTTCTCCGAGAAGAAGAGGGAGCGCTTCGCCAAGCTCAACCTTGCGATCCAGGCCGAGCCCCACCTCGGCCGGGTGCAGGATTGCGGCGCCAAGCGACTCGAGCACCGGGCACCCGGGTGCGGGCGACAGGCGGGATCCTCGTTCAAGCCGTTCGCCCTGGCGGCCGCTCTCCAACGAGGGACATCGCTGTCTCAAACCTACGACGCCCCCGCCTGTATGACCTTCCCGAACGCCGACAACGGGGGGCCGTGGCGTCCCTGCAACTACGAGGAGGCGCCCTACGGCAGCATGTCCCTGCTGGACGCGACCGTGTTCTCGGTCAACGTCGTCTACGCCCAGCTCGGCCTCGAGGTAGGTCCTCAGGGCGTGGTCGACACCGCCGACAAGATGGGCGTGGACACAAGTCTGTCGGCTGTTCCCTCGGCCGTGCTGGGAACCAACACGGTCAACCCCCTGGGTATGGCGTCGGCCTACGGGACTCTTGCTACCAACGGCACACATCACCCGCCGGTCGCCATCACCAAGATCACCGATCGCTCCGGCGAAGTCCTCTATCGCGACAAATCGAAACCCAAGGAAGTGCTCGGCACGGCCGCCTCCTACATCGCGACCTCTGCCCTGTCGCAGGTGATACAGCGCGGCACTGGTTCCGCCTACGGCCAGATCGGGCGCCCCGCCGCCGGTAAGACCGGCACGGCGCAGGATTACCACGACGCCTGGTTCGTCGGCTATACGCCCGACCGGGTCGCGTCGGTGTGGGTCGGCTATCCCTCGGGCCCGATCTCGATGCTGCCGGCGTGCCCGGCATTTCGCAACGCCCAGGGTGAGGAGATCTGCCGCACGACCCGGATCCAGGTGTCGGGGGGTACGTGGCCGACGCTGATCTGGTCGAACTTCATGCAACGGGCTCTAGCGCGGGTCCCGGCGAGCTCCTTCCAGGTGCCCTCCGACCTCGTCACCGTCGTCATCGACACTCGCACCGGCTGTCTCGTCAACGACTTCACCCCGCTCGACAAGAGAGCGGCCGCCAGTTTCGAGTCGGGCAGCGCTCCCACGGAGACGTGCTACGTGCCGGGCGACTCGGCGCGGGTGCCGGACGTCCTCTACCTCAAAGTCGACAACGCGGTGGGAATCCTCGAGGGCGCAGGCTTCCCCATCTCCACGGTCGAGGAGCCCACGTTCAAGTACCCGCCCGGCACGGTCATCGGGATCGACCCGGCCCCCGGGACGCGCGTCGCAACCGGCTCAACCGTGACGATCGTGGTCTCGAAGAACGGTGAGGAGGGCGCAGTGGTGCCCGCGGTCCTGGGACTCGGCGCGGAGGAGGCCACGGACCAGCTGCAGGAGCGCGGCTTCGAGGTGGACGTTGTGGTCGAGGCCGAGTCCAACGAGGACGACGCCGAGGACAACGAGGGCGTGGTGTGGAAGCAGAGCCCGGGCTCGGGGACAAAGGCAGAGCGAGGCTCGGTGGTGACGATCTACGTCAACCCAGAGAGCAAGCGCAAGAACGACTGACGGTCTGTGCGAAAGTCGCGGCAACTTTGGTACGAAACCGCCCCTATAGGCCGTTTATGTACCAAAGCTCGGGGTCTTGCGTCTGGGCAACCGGTTTCCGGCCTCCTCGGGGTTTCCTGAGCTTCGGGGGCAGGGGCGAGGCGCTAGCGAGCCCGGGAAACGCGCGGGTGGCCGGCCACGACGAAGCGCCACGGCAGGTCGTCGCCTTTCCCCGCTCCCAATCCGATCCTCTTCGTCTGCGAGATCGCGCCCTCCTGGAACCGCTCGGTTGTTTCGTCCCGGGCGCACCACATGGAACCGCCCCGCAGCAGGCTCGCCCCGTCATGCTCGCGGGTGATTCCCAAAGCCTGTGTCAGCCTCCCCGGCCCCGACGCCAGCAGCCGGTCGCTTTCAATCCCACCTCGGCGGGCCCGCATCGCCCCCACTCCGGCCACCGGCTCGCCCGCTCGAAGCAAGACCGCCTCGGAGACTCCCTCCGGCCCACAGACGACGTTGACGCAGAAATGCACTCCGTAGGAGAGGTAGACGTAGAGGCGGCCGGGGGGGCCGAACATAGAGAGGTTTCTCGGACGCGGCCCCCGGTATCCGTGCGAGCCGGGATCGAGCGCTCCCCGGTAGGCCTCGGTCTCGATCAGGCGCAGGGCCGACCGGACCCCGCCGAGGTCCACAACGATGAGGCAACCGATGAGATCTCGTGCCACCATCAGGGCGTCGCGCTCGTAGAAAGAGCGCGTTAGCCTGCGGCTTCCACGCAAACCTAGCCGAGGAGCCAGGCGAGCAGCGCCTTCTGGGTGTGGAGACGGTTCTCGGCCTGATCCCACACCACCGAATGAGGTCCGTCGATGACCTCGGCCTCGATCTCCTCGCCGCGGTGCGCGGGAAGGCAGTGCATCACGATGACGTCGTCGGCGGCGAGCTCGAGCGCGGCCCGATCGAGCCGGTAGTGCTCCAGGGCTTGGGCGCGAGCTTCCGACGACCCCTCCTGGCCCATACTCGCCCACACGTCGGTGTAGAGCACGTCGGCCCCCGAGGCGGCCTCCGCAACAACCTCGGTGACCACCACGCTCCCCCCGCTCTGAGCCGCACTGAGCTCGGCCCTGCGCGCCACCTCCGCGGAGGGTGAGTGGGACTTGGGCGAGGCCACGCGCACGTGCATGCCGGCCAACGCTCCGCCGAACATCAGCGAGTGGACGACGTTGTTGCCGTCTCCGAGGTAGCCCAGCGACACGCCCTCGAGCGTGGCCTTCCTCTCCCTGATCGTCTGCAGGTCGGCCAGTCCCTGGCACGGGTGCGAGAAGTCCGACAGGGCGTTGATCACCGGGACCGAGGCACCTTCGGCAAGTTGCTCGAGCCGCTCCTGGGCGAACGTCCTCACGACGAGCGCGTCGACGTAGCGAGACAGCACCCGGCCGGTGTCCTGGAGAGTCTCTCCCCGGCCCAGTTGCAGTTCGTCGCCGCGCAGGATGATCGCGTCTCCCCCGAGCGCATTCACCGCTGCCTCGAAGGAGACCCTCGTCCGCGTCGAGGGCTTCTCGAAGATCAGCGCCACCTGCTTGTCCTTCAGCTTCGAAGCGAGCGAGCGGGGCTTGGCCTTGACCGCGTCGGCGGCGTCCAACAGGTCGTTCAGCTCGTCTCTCGACAGCTGTCCCAAGGACAGAAAGTGCCGTGGCTCGGTCATGACCTCAGCTCCCCTCCGGTGCGTTCGGCGACGGCCGAGACGATGCGGGCCCGGACTGCAGCCGCCTCTTCGTCGGTCAGTGTCCTGTCCCTGCTCCTGAGCTCGAGTGCGTATGCGAGGCTCTTTCCGCCTGCCGGCACCTGCTCACCTTCATAGAGGTCGAATAGCACCACCGACGTGACCTCCGGGCGTCCCGCCTCCTCGATCGCACGCCGCAGTGCCGCCTGCGGGACCGCAGAGTCGACCACGAACGCCAGGTCCATGTAGATCGGCGGAAAGCGTGGGAGCTCGGCCACCTTGGGCCGCTCGGGAAGGGCCGCCAGCAGCCGAGTGAGGTCCAGCTCGAAAGCGAGGCTTTGCCCGGCGACCTCGAAGCGCTCACAGACCTCGGGATGCAGCTCCCCCACGACTCCGATACCGGCGTCGCCGATGCTCACGGCGGCGACGCGGGTGGGATGCCACGGCATGCCGCCGGACGCGGCATACGTTAGGGGGCCGAGACGCAGCGACCTCAGGGCCGCGTCCAGGACTCCCTTGACGGCGAAGAAGTCCCAGGGCGTCTCCTTGTGCCTCCAGGTCGCAGCCGAGCGGCGGCCGGACAGGACCGCCGCCAACGTGCCGGGCTCGTCTACGAGGGCACCCGTGCCCGGCCGGTAGACGCGCGCCAATTCGAACAGGGCGACCCCGGGCGCCCCGTGGGCGAGGTTTCTGGCGCAGCTTCGCAGCAGTCCTGGCAGAAGCGTCGTGCGCAGCCTGCGCTCGTCCTCGTTCATGGGATTGATCAGCTGCACCGTCGCGCGCGCAATGTCGTCTCGGGACACTCCGAGGTCGTCGAGGGCTCCGGCACTCATGAATGTCGGCGTCCACGCCTCGTGCAGCCCACATGCGCTCAAAGATCGTGCCAGCGCACGCAGAGCAGCCTGTTCCGGCTCGAGGCCCCCCCGTACGCCTGCAGGAAGCGTGGCCGGCAGGCGGTCGAAGCCCTCGAGCCGCCCGACCTCCTCGATAAGGTCTACTTCATTGGCTACGTCCTGGCGCCAGCTGGGGATCGAAACCTCTAGCCCCGATGCACTGCTCGAGACTCCGAAGCCGAGGGATCGGAGGTGTTTGCGCTGCACTTCCGAAGCCACCTCGATACCGAGTAGATGGTCTGTGCGAGAGGGGCGCAGCGTGGCCCGTCTCGGCTCGAAGGGCCGAGGCTGGGCGTCGACGGCCTCGGCGGCTGCCCGGCCCCCTGCCAGCCGCGCCATGAGGGCGGCCGCTCTCGCCGCCGCCACAGGCGCCATCTCTGGATCGGATCCGCGCTCGAAGCGGACCGAGGCCTCGGTCCGAAGAAACAGGCGCCTGCCGGTGCGCGCCACCGACGATCGCTCGAAGCAGGCGGACTCGAGGACCACGGCAGTGGTGGACTCGGACACTTCAGTAGCGGCCCCTCCCATGACGCCGGCGAGACCGATGGCACCGGAGGGGTCGGCAATGACGAGGTCGGAGCTCTCGAGGCGGCGCTCGGCTCCGTCAAGCGTCACCAGAGTTTCGCCTTCACCCGCACGCCGCACGATGACCTTGCGTTCGGCGATCGTGGCGGCGTCGAAGGCGTGCAACGGCTGGCCGGTCTCGAGCAGCACGTAGTTCGTGACGTCGACAACGTTTGAGATCGGCCGCATCCCGTGGGCAACGAGCCGGGAGGCAAGCCACAGGGGAGAAGGCGCGATGGCCATCTCGTCGAGATAACGGGCGACATAGCGCGGACAGCCCTGAGGGTCGGCGATCTCAACCGTGACCGCGGGTGTCAGCGACGCGTCCCCCGGCTCCGGCTCGGGCGGCCACTTGAGCTCGCGGCCCAAGAGAGCGGCGACCTCGCGGGCCAGGCCGACCATGCCCATGCAGTCGGGGCGGTTGGGTGTTATCTCGAGCTCGAGGAGGTCGCCGTCGAGGCCCAGCAGGCTGACGATGTCGTCCCCGAGCTCGGCTTCCGGGGGGAGTATCAGGATGCCCGAGTGGTCGTCTGAGATCTGCAGCTCCGCGGCCGAGCACAGCATCCCCTCGCTGGGCTCTCCTCTGATCTTGCGGGCCCCGATGGTCATGCCCGGCAGGCGAGCGCCCACCTCCGCAAAAGGAACTCTGTCTCCGACCGCGAAGTTGGAGGCCCCGCAGACGACTCGGTGGAAGCCGTCCGCGCCTCTCACCTCGACCAGGCTCAGGTTGTCGGCGTGGGGGTGTTCGGTGACCGCGGCAACCTCGGCCACCACGACGCCCGAGACTTCCGCGCCGATGGCGTGGACGGCCTCGACCTTCGTGCCCGAGAAGTTGAGCAGCTCAACCAGCTTGTCGGTAGACACATCGATGTCGACCAGCTCGGACAGCCATCTGAGGCTCGCTCTCACGCCATGCCCTCGAAGGCTGAGAGGAAGCGCAGGTCGTTCTCGTAGAAGTAGCGGATATCGGGCACGCCGTGAGCCAACGCCGCCACACGCTCGGCCCCGAGCCCGAAGGCGAAGCCCGTGTAGCGCTCGGTGTCATAGCCCGCCCACTCGAGCAGCGGCACGTTGACCATGCCGCAGCCGAGGATCTCGATCCACCCTTCCTGCCTGCAGGCGCGGCAGCCCGAGCCCCGGCACACGAAACAGAGGACGTCCATCTCCGCCGACGGCTCGGTGAAGGGGAAGAAGTGCGGTCTGAGCCTGATGTCGAGATCCCGCCCGAAGAGCTCGCGGGCAAATGCCTGCAGGGTGCCCTTGAGGTCCGACATCGTGATGCCCTCGTCGACTGCGAGCCCCTCGATCTGGGCGAAGGAGTTGAGGTGGGTGGGGTCGAGCACGTCCCGCCGATAGGTCCGCCCCGGGCATACGACGTAGATGGGAGGCTCCGATTCCTCCATTACCCGCATCTGGACGGGAGAGGTGTGCGTGCGCAGCAGCACCTCCCGGTCGTCGTCGAGGTAGTAGGTCTCCTGCTCAGAGCGGCTGGGGTGCTGCTGGTCGAAGTTCAGCGCGTCGAAGTTGTAGGAGGCAAGCTCGACCTCGGGTCCGTCCGCCACCCGGTAACCGAGCCCCACGAAGATGTCGACGATCTCCCAGATCGTCTTGGTAAGCGGGTGCAGGCCGCCGAGCGCGGGCTCGTCACCGGGCAGCGTGACGTCCAGCCGCTCCTGTTCCCACCTCTTTCTCTCCTCTCCCGCCCGAAAGGCGCGCTCCCGTTCCTGAAGAGCTTCCTCGAGCCGGTTGCGCGACTCGTTGGCGCGCCGCCCCAATTCCCTCCGTTGTTCCGCCTCGAAGCCTCCGAGGGCCGAGCGCGCCTGCGCCAACGGCGCTTTTCTTCCCAGAACGGCCGCCCTCGCCTGCCCCAGCGAGGCCAGGTCGGAGGCCTCGGCGATTCTCGTAAGGCCGCTCTTTACCGCCTCCGCCAGGAGCCGCGAAACATCGGCTTCGGAGGGGCTCACGCCGTCCCATTGGTCGCGGGCAGCACTACCGTGAAGGTCGAGCCGGCGCCCGGCTCGCTCGCCGCCGAGATCGTGCCGTCATGGGCCTCCACCAACCGCTTGCTGAGGTATAGGCCCAGTCCAGAGCCACTGGGAGTCGCCCGTCTCGAACGCTGAGCCGGACCATCGAAGACCGACTCCAGCATGTCCGGATCGATACCGACTCCCTGATCCGTGACATGCATCGCGACTGTGCCGTCGGGGCGAGCCTCAGCCGAGACCGAAATGCTGCCCTCGTCCGAGAACTTGACCGCGTTCTCTATGAGGTTCGAGACGACGTGCTCGAGGCGCTCGAAGTCGCCCCACACGTGGAGGTCAAGATCAATTTCGATAACCACTCGGTCGGAGCCGGCGAGCGCAGCGATGTTCTTCGCCGCTCTCTCGCACAAGGAATGGAGATGGGCCTCGGCGGGGTTGAGCTCGAGTCGCCCCGACTCGATGCGGGCGAGGTCGACCACCTCCGCGATCACGCGCGCCATGCGCAAAGAGTCCTCGTGAATCGTCTCGACGAACTGCTTGCGCTGCTCGTCGGTGAAGGAGTCCCAGCGCCTGACCAGCGTGGCGGAGAAGCCCTTGACCGAGGTGAGCGGCGAACGCAGCTCGTGCGCGATCTTGGAAATCATCTCGGCGAAACCTTGATCGGATGCCATGGCGGACAGGATAAACGGGGGGCGGAGCTGCCGGGGGTGAAGAGCTCAGGCGTGGAGGCGCTGGCGGACCGCCTCGAACAACACCAGGGCTCCCGCGATCGAGACGTTGAGCGACTCTTGGGGGCCGGGCATCGGGATGCTCAGGGCCTCGTCGAGGAGTGTCCGCCGATCTTCGGACAGGCCGCGCGCCTCGTTGCCCACGACTACCGCGAGGGGGCCGCTCAGGTCGGTCTCATAGAGAGATCTCTCCGCCGAGGCCGCGGCCCCCACTACCGTCGCTCCGGCGCCGGAAGCTAGGTCCACCACCTGCTCGAGCTTCACGCCACTCGCCACGGGGACCTTGAAGAGAGCGCCGGCGCAAGCCCTTACGGTCTTGGGGTTGGTGGGGTCCACAGAGCCCTCGGTGAAAACCACACCTGAAGCACCGGCGGCGACTGCGGTTCGCAACAACGTTCCTGCATTGCCCGGATCACTCACTTCATCGAGCACGAGAACGAGATCCCAAGAGGAAAAATCGGGGACCGGGATCAGCGGCGAGCGGGCAACTCCGACTGCACCCTGAGGAGTCACCGTGTCGGAAAGCGATCTCATGACCGAGCCGGACACCCACAACGGCCGGAGGTCTCTTGCCTCTGCTGCCGCGGCCACTCCCTCGGCCTCGGATGTCACGAACAGGTCCTCGACGACTCCCAGCTCGAGCGCATCCGAGATCGCTCGCTCGCCCTCGACCAGAACGAGGCCGGTGGCCTGTCGTTGAGAACGCCGCCGCAGCCTGCGCGCGGCAGCGACTCGGGGATTCGCCGAACTGGTGACGAGCCGGTGGCTCACCTAGCTGCCTAGAACAGCCGGCTCAGGACGCCTTTTCCAGGGAGCCGCGGGCGACGCGCACAACGTCTGCAAAGGCGTCGGGCTCGTTCACGGCCAGCTCGGCGAGCATCTTGCGGTCGAGCTCGACCTCCGCCAGCCGCAGCCCTGCAATGAGGTTCGAATACGACATGCCGTGTTGCCGGGCGGCGGCATTGATGCGGATGATCCACAGCCGGCGAAAGTCGCCCTTTCTCGCCCTGCGGTCGCGAAAGGCGTAGACGCCGGAATGTAAGAGCTGCTCGCGCGCGGCGCGGTAGTGCTTTCCTCGCGCCGAGTAGTAACCCTTGGCCTGCCGCAGTACTTCTCGTCTCTTCTTGCGCCCTGCGACGCTGCGTTTGACTCGTGGCACGACTGAGCCCCTCCTCTGTGGTCCTCTTGTGTGCTGGTGTGTGGCGGAATACTGGGTGTCGGGCTAACCGCCGAGCATCGTTCGTATGCGCTTACGGTCGGCCTTCGAGACTGTGTCGGGAGAATGGGTCCGTCGCTTCCTGCTCGCAGATTTGTGCTCGAAGAGGTGAGCGCCGAAAGCCCGGCGACGCCGGATCTTGCCGGTGCGTGAGATCTCAAACCGCTTGGCTGCTCCCTTGTGGGACTTCTGCTTTGGCATGGCTCAACCTCCTTCAGCTCTGGTTACCTTGAATGGACGGGCCGCCTGCGAGGCCGCCGCCGGTTTTTCCGCCGGCTCCTCTGACGGGGCCGGTGCCGGCTGTGACCGAGCCGATGCCGGCTGTGACCGAGCCGATGCGGGCTCTTTGGGCCTCTCCGAAGCGGGCCTGTGGGTTATGGCCTCCTTGTAGGGAGCCAGCACCATCGTCATGTTGCGCCCGTCGAGCTTCGGTGGAACGTCCACCTTGGCGATCTCAACGACGTCTTCGGACAACCGATCTAGAAGCTTTCGTCCCAGCTCGGGATGAACCATCTCACGACCGCGGAACATGATCGTGACCTTGACCTTGGACCCGTCGTGCAGAAAACGCACCACGTGCCCTTTCTTGGTCTCGTAGTCGTGGCGGTCGATCTTGGGCCGCATCTTCATCTCCTTCACCACGACCTGCGACTGCTTCTTTCTCGCCTCTCGTTGCCGGACCGCCTGCTCGTACTTGAACTTTCCGTAGTCCATGATGCGGCAGACGGGCGGGTCGGCCTGGGGTGCCACCTCTACGAGGTCGAGATCCTGCTCCTGGGCCAGTTCGAGCGCTTCCCGAGTGTCGATGATCCCGACCTGGGCGCCGTCCGCTGCGACGACCCTTACGCGGGGGATCCGGATGCGCTCGTTGATTCTCAGCTCCTGTTGTGCGATTCGCTTGCTCCTCTCGTATACGGGCATAAGCGCGAAAAAGCCGGTGACGCCAAGCACGGACGTCACCGGCTTGCACCGGTCCGGGTGGTCGCGCCCACGCCGGATCTCCGACCTCACGACTCGGCCCTGCAAGTGCGGGGCAATTCCGCCGGGAGGTGAGGGACCAAAAACGTCCCCGCTTGGCTAATCTCTATTTGATTATAGACCCGTCCCGCGGGGCCCCTCCAGACGCGCCAAGAGGCGCCCGTGCCGGTCGGCTAAAGTTGAGGGCGATGGATGAGGAACGGGAGAGAGAGGAAGAGCAGGGGGGCGTGAGGCGGCCGCGCGTGGTCGACAAGCGCGTATCCGCCCGTGCCGCCACGCCCTCCCAGACACCCGCCGAACCCAGGGCCTCCCAGTCGGCCTCGATCCCGGAGCCGCCTCCCGATCCTCCGCCGGTTGTGCCACAGAGCCCGCCGGAGCAGGCACAGCCGGGCGACGACTCGGCCGGCCTGTGGACCCCCGAGCAGGAAGCCGAGGCCCAGCGGGCCGTGGACGAGATCCTAAGAGTCCCGGCGCGCGACTGGGTCGCAGACGCCGCGGTGCGGCTCGCTCAGGTGGCGGGGGTGAAGCTCGACAGGGGCGACGTGGCGGACGCCCGTGTTGCGATAGACGGCTTCGGAGCCCTCGTCAACGGCTGCGCCGCCGAGCTCGGCGAGGCCGAGCGGCCTCTGCGGCAGACCCTCGCCCAGCTTCAGATGGCCTACGCCCAAGTCGTGGCCCAGCCACCACCGGCGCCACAGCCCTGAGCTTCAGGGGACGATCTTCGTGACCGGAAGCTCGACTATGTCTTCGGCCCCCAGTGCCTTCAGGATCGGAATCAGTCTGTTGATGGCGGCCTTCTCCACCACCGCCTCGACCGCGAAGTAACCAGGTTCCGCCAGCGCCGAAACAGTTGGTGCCCGCATCGCCGGGAGCGCCTCGGACACCTTCTGGAGCCTCTCCTCGTCGACGTTCAGCTTGACCATCACCCTGCCGCGCGCGTCGATCGCCCCCCTCAACAGGATCGTGAGCTCTTCGATCGCTTTCCGTCTGTCGTCGTCGGCCCACGCTGCCCTGTTGGCGATGAGCTGCGTGCGCGACTCGAGCAGGACGTCGACGATCTCCATCCCGTTACGCCTCAGGGTCGCTCCGGTCTCGGTGAGATCGACGATGGCGTCCACGATTTCCGGGACCTTCGCCTCGGTCGCGCCATAGGAAAGGAAGATTCGCACCGGGATGCCCAGCTTGTCGAAGTATCGCTTGGTGAGGTTGGGCAACTCGGTCGAGATGCGCGCCCCCGGTGGGACGTCCGCCCCGCTGCGCAGGCCCGCCGTCCGGGGCGCGGCCAGCACCACCTTCACCGGGCGGTCGGTTTGCTTGGAGTACTCGAGCGCAGTGACCCTGACCACGTCGGCGGAGGTCTCGGCGACCCAGTCCTCTCCGGTTATGCCAATGTCGAAGAAACCCTCCTCGACGTAGGTGGGAATCTCCTGGGGTCGCAGCACGGCCACGGAGTCGATGCGGGGATCGTCGATGGTGCCGCGATACTCGCGCTCCGAGGCGCGCTGCAGACGCAAGTCGGCGTCCTCGAGCAAGGCCAAGGTGGCGCGCTCGAGCGAGCCCTTGGGAATAACGAGATTGAGCATGGAAGGAGTGTATGGCGGGTTAGCGGGGGCGGCCCTTGTTCGGGTCTGCCCCTACCAACCTGGTGGATCGGCGGCGGGGTTCGACTATTTTGCTATCGGGGTGCCGGACAGGGGTGCAAGCGCGCACCGTGTACCTCTGGACACGAAAATCCGTGGGTCAACGCACACCGTGTGCATTTGCCCCGTTTAGGAACGGAGAGAGACGGGGCAGCGGCCGCGTGTTACCCCATAGACCTCCTAGAGCTGCGGCTTGGGCAAGGAGCTCAGCAGGTTCACCATCTCGAGGCCGGCCAGAGCCGCCTCGAAGCCTTTGTTGCCGAGCTTGCCTCCCGAACGTTCGGCCGCCTGCTCGGAGTCCTCAGTCGTCAAGACGCCGAACGTGATCGGCACGCCGGTGTCCTGGGACGCGCGGGCGATGCCGTGCGCGGCGGTGCCGGCGACGTAGTCGAAGTGGGCTGTGGCCCCCCGGATCACCGCTCCCACACAGACCACGGCCTCGAACTCGCCGGAGCCGGCCATGCGCGCGGCGACCAGCGGGATCTCAAAGGCACCCGGAACCCACGCAATCGAGATGTCATCCTCTGCCACACCGTGCCGCGTGAGGCAATCACGCGCTCCCTCCACAAGTCTGAGACCAACCGTCTCGTTGAAACGAGCCGCGACGATCGCCACCCGCAGGCCGCGGCCTTCGAAGCCTCCCTCGTAGGTCTTCATCGCGACTCCTCATGGGAAGAGGAATAAGAAGCCCCGGCGACATCCAGCGCCTCATCCAGAACCAGATGCTCGGTGTCGTCGTCGAAGGCCTCCAGCAAATGGCCCAGCTTGTCGCGTTTCGCCTTTAGGTAGCGCAAGTTCTCGGGATTCGGGTCCGACTCCAACGCCACTCTCTCCGAGATGTTGAGCCCGTAGGCTTCAAGCCCGGCGCGCTTTGCCGGATTGTTGGTCAACAACCGCATGCTGGTCACTCCGAGGTCGGTCAGAATCTGTGCACCCACGCCGTAGTCGCGTCCGTCGGCCTCGAAGCCCAACTCAACGTTCGCCTCGACCGTGTCAAAGCCCGAATCCTGAAGGGCATAGGCATCGAGCTTGTGCCGCAAGCCGATGCCGCGGCCCTCATGGCCCCGGATGTAGACGAGCACGCCGGTCCCTTCCTCGTCGATGCGACGCATCGCTTCGTGAAGCTGCGAACCACAGTCACAACGGACGCTGCCGAGGACGTCGCCGGTGAAACATTCCGAGTGCACCCGCACCAGCGTGTTCGGGGCTGAAGCGGGATCTCCTTTCACCAAGGCCATGTGGGTACGGGCGTCGTGAGACTCGTAGGCGATGGCGCGAAAGGGGCCGAAGGGAGTCGGGATGCGCGCTTCGGACAGACGGGTGACGAGCTTCTCCCGGCGCCTGCGCAGCGCGATCAAATCGGCGATCGAAACAATGCGGAGCCCATGGGTGACGGCGAACTCCTCCAGCTCCTTGAGTCTCGCCATGGTGCCGTCCTCGTTGACGATCTCGCACAGGACGCCGGCCGGATAGAGGCCTGCAAGGCGCGCCAGGTCGATGGCGGCTTCGGTGTGACCCGCTCGGCGCAGCACCCCCCCAGGGGTATAGCGCAGAGGAAACATGTGGCCGGGACGAGCGAGGTCCTGCGGACGCGCGCTGGGATCGATCAACTTGCGCACAGTCTGAGCACGATCTGCGGCCGAGATACCCGTCGTGGTGCCGCTGCGCGCATCTACCGAAATCGTGAACGCAGTGCCCATGGGATCGGATTCTCCCGGTGCCATCAGCGGGAGGTTCAGCTCTTGGAGCCGAGCCGCCTCGAGCGGCACGCAGATGATCCCCGAGCAGTGCCTGATCATGAAGGCGACGCTCCGTGGCGTGGCCTTCTCGGCGGCCATGATGAGATCGCCTTCGTTCTCGCGGTCCTCGTCGTCCACGACGATGACCATGCCTCCGGCGCGTAGATCATCAAGCGCCTCTTCTATGGCATCAAAACCCATGCCCGGTCCTTTCCTCACTCGTATGCGGCCTCGAAAGCCTTTCTACGTATTTGGCGATGAGATCGACCTCGACGTTGACCGCCGAACCTTGTTGCAGCCCATCGAGAGTCGTCTGGCCGAGGGTGTGTGGGATCAAGGCAACTTGAAAAGTCTCGATTCCCGTCTCTACTACGGTCAACGAGACACCGTCGAGGGCAACCGATCCCTTCTCTACGATGTAAGAAAGGAGCGCCGACTCCGGACGGAGCCACACCCTGCGGGCGGAGTCCTCGATTTCGACGCGAATGACGCGCGCCACCCCGTCGACGTGCCCTTGCACCAGATGACCCCCGAGCCGGTCGGCGAGTCGCACAGGAAGTTCGAGGTTCACGAACGAGTTGCGCGCGAGAGAGCCGAGGGTCGAACGCGCCACGGTCTCCGCAATCGCCTGTGTCTCGAAGCGCCGCCTGTTTGTGGAGATCGCAGTCAAGCACACACCGTTGAGAGACACGGAGTCCCCCACCCCAAGCCTGCGCGCCGTCGTCCGCGCCGCGATCTCGAGGCTCAGTGCACCACCTCTAAGACGCGCCTTCTTGACGATTCCTTGCTCCGTGATGATCCCGGTGAACATCAGCGCTCACCGCGCTCGAGGACCATGAGCACGTCCTCCTCGAAACGGCGGGTCTCCAGAAGTCTGAAGCGGGCGGCCCGCGTCATCGCCTCGATGCCCAGCCCCGAGATGCCGGGCCCGGAGCCCAGCAGCACCGGGCCGTAGTACAGCTCCAATCGATCCACCAAGCGCTCCCTCAGCAGCGACGAGGCCAACCGGGCGCCGCCTTCGCAATAGATCTCCAGCCACTCCCGCCGGCCGAGCTCCAGCACGAGCGCGCCGAGGTCCACTCCCGAGCGGTCGGCGGGCAACAGCACAACCTCCGCGCCGGTCTCCTTCCACGCCGTCTGAGTCTCGTGTGAGCACCGCCTGGTGGTGGCGACGATGACCTGAGCCCCAGTGGCGAACACTCTGGCGAGGGCCGTCGTGCGACCGACCGCGTCGACGACTACGCGCGCAGGCTGGCAGACCTCTGCGGAGCCGCGGGCGTTGAGCTGAGGGTTGTCTGCGGCGACGGTCCCGGCCCCCACTACGATGCCGTCGGCCTCGGCCCGCCGAGTATGCACATGGGCGCGCGCCGCGGACCCGGTGATCCAGCGGGCCGAGCCATCCGAAGCGGCGATCCGGCCGTCGAGGCTAAGTGCCAGCTTGAGCGTTACGCGGGGCCGGCCCGTGGTGCGCTGGTGCATCCATGCCGAGTTGAGCGCGGCTGCTTCCGAGGCGAGGACCCCCACGGAGACTTCGACCCCCGCGGCCCGGAGCAGGTCGAAGCCGCGTCCTTTCACTCGCTCATCCGGGTCCTCCATTGCGGCCACCACTCGATGGATGCCGACCTCTGCCACCGCAGGGGCACAGGGCGGGGTTCGTCCCTGATGCGAGCAGGGCTCGAGCGTCACGTAGAGAGTGCAACCGGTTGCATCGATGCCCTCCAGCGCAGTGCGCTCCGCGTGCGGACGTCCGGGCCCCTTGTGCACGGCCTCGGCCACGATCGTGCCGTGGCGCACGACTACGGCTCCGACGCGGGGGTTGGGAGAGGGACGGGGCACGGCGCGCGCCAACTCGATGGCCCGTGCCATGAAGCGCTCGTCCGCTGCGGTCATCGTGCCCCTCTCATCAAATTGGGGCACAGCACGCGCAGCCCGGATGGCCGCCGCCTGCCTCTTTTACCATCCGGACTCATCCTGTGAGCGTCGCTCGCTGTGAGCTACTGCTCCAGACTTACCGTCGGCCTCGGAATTCCACCGAGTCGGCCCCAGGCTTCACCTTTGTGCCTGGGGGTCGCGGACTGTCACCGCCGGTCGGGGTTCTCACCCTGCCCCAAAGAGACGGGCCCAGTATAGTCGAGCGACGCCTACTCGACTCCCTCTTCTATGTTGACGGGGGCCGGCTCGTCGAGCACGATGGCCTGGTCCTGACGCCGGTCGAAGGCATAGCTGGACGACTCCTGACGCTTGGCGAACTGCTTCATCTCGGTGGCTATCTCGACCGCCTCCCAATGGCTGGTGAGGTTTCTGTGCAGGTTCGAGGCGATGCCGATCGACACTCGGCTGAGCGGGAAGTGTTGCTTTCGACGCCTTCGGTCCATGACCTCGATGTAGCCGCGCTCGACGTCTGAAGCCTCGTAGAGATCGGCAACCTGCCGGTCCCAGCAGGACACGATCTCCTGCGCGAAGGCCTCCGCAACGGGGGCATCGATTACCGCCACGAAGTCGTCTCCGCCGACGTGGCCCAGGAAGGGAGCCTCGCCCCCAAAGGAGCCCGCCGAGCCCAGAAGACACTCGGCCAGCAGTTTGATCGCTTCGTCGCCCCTAAGGAAACCCGAGTGATCGTTGAACGCTTTGAAGTTGTCGAGGTCGATGTACAGGAGGGCGAACTGCGACCCGATCGCGACCCGCTCCTTCAGCTCGGACTGTATGCGGGCGTTACCGGGCAACTTCGTGAGGGGGTTGGCGGCTTGCAGCTCGTCCGCCCGGTGAAGCGTCGACTTGACCCTCGCCATCAGCTCCAGCGGATCGAACGGTTTGATGATGTAGTCGTCGGCGCCCGCGGTCAGGCCGACCACCTTGTCGGCCGACAGAGACTTGCCTGTGAGCATGATGATCGAGATCTGCTGGGTCACGACGTCGGCGCGCAGCCGGCGCACGACCTCGTAGCCGTCGACCTCGGGAAGGCCGACCTCGAGCAGAACCAGGTCGGGCCTCAGCTCGACGGCCTTTCTCAAGGCAGCCTTACCATCGGCCGCACTCGCAGTCTCATAGCCCTCGAAGCGCAGATTCACCTCGACAAAGCGCACGAGATCTGGGTCGTCGTCGACAACGAGCACCAGAGGCGCGTCGCGGGCTATCGTCGGCCCCCTATCTCATCGAGCCTGGCTCTGAGAGCACGCGCGGCGGCAGGGGCGTCCGACCCATCGAAGATCGCGCTGCCCGCTACTATTATGTTGGCACCGGCTGCCACGGTCCTATCCAGGGTCGACAGCTTGATCCCACCGTCCACCTCAAGATCCGCAGCTGCCCCCTCGTCTTGCAGCAGCTTTCTTGCCTCCACTATTTTCGGGACCGTGTGCTCCAGGTAGGCCTGGCCTCCGAATCCCGGTTCGACCGTCATCATAAGGACTACCTGAAGCTCATGGAGGTGTTTCGCGACGAAATGTAATAAAGAATCGGGGCGAACCGCCAGACCCGCGCCGCAGCCGGCCGCCCGAATAGCTGCGATCTCCGCCGAGGGATCGGTCGTGACCTCGGGATGAAAGGAGATGCGGGTCGCCCCGGCCGCGGCCAGCTCGTTGATGAACTTGTGGGGCTCCGAAACCATGAGATGGACGTGAAGCGGCAACTCGCAAGAAGCCCGCACAGCCTCCACCACTCTCCGGCCGAAGGTCAAATTGGGGACGTAATGTCCGTCCATGACGTCGAGGTGAAACCAGTCCACATAAGGGGCCACGCTCCGGATCTCCTCCCCGAGCCGGCTGAAGTCTGCGGTCAGGATCGACGGCGACAGCTGCAGCACTAGTGCAGCACCGCTAGTGGAGAATCTCGCCGGGCTTCAGCCGCAGACCGCGCGCCAACTCGGCACCCGTCATCCTGCGCCGTCCGGCCACCTGCACCTCGGCCAGGGCGAGCGCCGCGTCGCCGGTCCCCACCAATAGCTCGGCACCGGCCAGCAGCTCGCCTGCAGACAGCTTCCTGGATTCGGATGGGGACTCCGTCCGATGGACCTTGAGGCGCGCGCCCCGAAGTGTGGTCCATGCTCCGGGGGCCGGGTTGAGAGCGCGGACCAGATCACGGATGCGCCGGTGAGACGCGGCCCAGGCGATGCGCGCCTCCTCGTCCGTGATCCTGGGGGCATAGGTTGCTGCCGCGTGGTTCTGAGGCTTGGGCTTCAAGGCGCCCGCTGAGTAGTCTCTGAGCGACTCGACGAGGAGCCCGGCCCCGATCTGTGCGAGCCGGCCCCCCAGCGAGCCCGAGGTCTCATCGGAACCGACGGGCACCCGGCGCCGTCCCAGCACCGGGCCTTCGTCCATGCCCTCGGTGAGCACCATGGTGGAGACACCGGTCTCCGTGACCCCGTCCATGACGGCGCGAGCAACGGGGGCCGCGCCTCTATAGCGAGGCAACAGCGAGAAATGAAGATTGACGAACCCGAGCGGCGGAACTTCGATGAGCTCTTTCGGCAGGATGCTCCCGTAGGCAACCACGACTCCGGCGTCGGCCCTCTGAGACTCGAGCCAGCTCTTGGTTTCTTGCGCCCGAGGTTTCTCGGGTTGATAAAGAGCCACTTCCAACTGCCGGGCCCTGTCGGCTACCGGGCGGTTCGCAAGCCCCAGGCCCCGGCCTGCGCGGCGGTCCGCCTTGGTGACGACGGCCGCTATCTCAATGCCCGCCCCGACCAAGGCATCGAGGCTCGGCACCGCCCACTGGGGTGTTCCGAAGAAGACGACCCTCAGAGGGACTCCTTCGCCTGCTCGACGGTCTCGAACCCCAGCGCCTGACGTGTCAGCTTCCGGCGCGCATCTCGTCTGAGCTCCTCGGGCAGGCGGTCTATGAACAGGATTCCGTCGAGGTGGTCCACCTCATGCTGGAAGACACGCGCAAGGTAGTCCTCGGCCTCTAGGTGCAGCGGCCGTCCCCGCTGATCGATACCTTCGACAGTGACGCGGGCATGGCGTTCAACCGGGTAAGCGAGGCCCGGCAAGGACAGGCAGCCCTCCTCTGCGGTCAGCATCTCTTCGGAGGGATCAAGCAGGACCGGATTGATGATGGCTCCGTACTCCTCGTCGACCTCCCACACGAGCACGCGCTCGATCACGCCGACCTGGGGGCCCGCCAGCCCGACACCGGGGGCGGCACGCATCGTCTCGAGCATGTCTGCGACCAGCCTGCGGTGAAGGCGCGTTACCTGGTCGATGGACCGGGCGCGCTGGCGCAGGGCGGGATCGCCGAAGGTCCTGATGCGCAGAGTTGCCAAGCGTTCTCCCCACAACGTTGGTTTCGTCAAAGCCTAGCCCGCCGAGTGGTCGTCAAAGATTGCCGTGCAGCCACCCATCACTCGCAAGAGAAAGTCGTCAACCTGTGTTGACAAATGCGGAGGGTCAATGTAGGTTGACCGCATGGAAAAGAACACTTCGACCCCCCAACTTGCGACCGACGCCGGCAGCCGCGATCCAGCCGTCGGCCTGCGAGCCGTAGCCTCGCTGCGCTTGCTGCTCGAAGATCTCCAAGAGCTGCAGGTGCGCAACGCTCGCGCCCACGGATGGTCGTGGCAGGAGATCGCATGCGCTCTCGGGGTCAGCAAGCAGGCCGTCCACAAGCGCTACTCCGAAGGTCGCAAGCTGTTGCGGAAGAGGGGCTGATCATGTTCGAACGTTTCACAGTCGCGGCCCGCGGGGCTGTGGTGGAAGCTCAGGCCGAGGCCCGCCGGCTGAATCACAACTACATCGGTACGGAGCACCTTCTCCTGGGACTTTTGGCGGAGCCCGAGACCGTCGCCGGACGAGTGTTGCATGGGCTCGGGATCGAGTCGCAGGCCGTGCGCGTCGAGCTGGTCGAGATCCTCGGCACGGGAGCTCCGGCCGAGCCCGATGCGAGCGCTCTCGATGCCATCGGTATCGACCTCGACGCCGTACGCCGCCGGGTCGAGGAGGCGTTCGGCCCCGGCGCCCTCGACCGCGCACTCTCCTCCCAACCGTGCGGACGACGTCGCTGGGGACGGCGGCGGCAGAGGCACACGGGCGCTTTCGGTCACATTCCTTTCACACCGCGAGCGAAGAAGGTGCTGGAGTTGTCGCTGCGGGAAGCGCTGCGACTGGGACACAACTACATCGGGCCCGAGCACGTTCTCCTCGGGCTGCTGAGAGAAGGGCAAGGGCTGGCCACGCAGATCTTGGTTCGGCGCGGGCTCGCGATCGAGTCGATCCGGGCTCAGGTCCTCGAAGAACTGGGCCACAAGGAGAGCTGACCATTCCTGCCGGCCGGTAAGCGTAGCGTTTGGGGATGGTCGATCTCTCCTCCTACCGTGACGAGTTCCCCATTCTCGCCCGCCGCAACTATCTGATCTCCGCGTCCCTCGGCCCCCTCTCTCGCCGTGCCAGAGTCTCAGCCGAAGAGCACCTCGACCTGTGGGGACGACTCGGACCGGAGGAGCTGTGGCTCGACCACGGTCTCCCCCGCCTCGAGCAGTGCCGGGGCGCGTTCGCCCGACTGATCGGCGCCGACGCGGACGAGATAGCGATCATGCCGTCGGTGTCCTCCGGCCTCTCCTCGCTCGCAAGCTGCATGGACTGGCGCGAGCGGCGCCACGTGGTGTTGTCGGCCATGGACTTCCCCACCAACCACTACGTGTGGCGCGCTCAGGAGCCGCGCGGCGCTCTCCCAAAAGTGGTGCCGACGCCCGACGGGATTCGCGTCGAGAGCGAGGATTATCTCGACCTCATCGACGAGCGCACCGCTATCGTCAACGTGAACCGGGTCCTGTTCGAATCGTCCTTCATCCTCGACCTGCCGCCGATCGTCGAGCGGGCGCACGAACAGGGGGCCTGGGTGGTGGTCGACGACTTCCACGGCTCTGGCGTCTTGCCGATCGACGTCCACACCCTCGGCATCGATTTCTTGCTGTCGGGAACGCTCAAATGGTTGTGCGGTGGCCAGGGGATGGCGTTCCTCTACTGCCGCCGCTCGCTTGTCGAGAGTCTGCGGCCGGCGGTGGTGGGCTGGTTCGGGACGAAGGACCAGTTCGGCTTCGACCGCAGCAAGCTCGTGCTCAGAGAGGACGCCCGGCGCTTCGAGACGGGAACGTTCGCGCTGCCACAGGCATGGACCGCTGCAGCGGGACTCGAGCTGATCCTCGAGGCCTCGGTCGAGACGATCCGTGCACGCAGCCTGGAGCTCACCGCCGCCGTAGTCGAGTGCTCGGACGATCTCGGCCTCGAGCTGCTGTCGCCGCGCGCTCCAGAGCAGCGCGGTGGGCTCATCAGGGTGCGCGTGCCGGGAGGGCCTCAAGAGGCCGAGCGCGTCCTGCATGCGCTGCTCGCCCGGGATGTGGTCGTCGATCGAAGGGGAGATGCGTTGCGCATCTCGCCCCACTTCTTCAACTCAGAAAGCGACATCGAGCGCTGCTTCAGCGAGCTTCGCGTCGCTCTGCAAGGGGGCTGAGAGCCTCACCCAACCAGCGGCCGCTGCGCAAACGAACACCGGTCCATGCGCTGCGCGCCACCAGCCACAGGGTTGCTCCGGCCGCCAGTCCGGCCCCGCCCCAGTCCGCCTCGAGTGCTACCGCCGCCGCCACCACGAACAGCAGCGAGCAGACGGCCATCGAGCGCGCCAGAAATGCCATGTCGGAGGCGCCGATGAGTATCCCGTCGAGGGTGAAGGCGACGGCGGCCAGCGGCTGGACCAAAGCCAGCCACAGCAACAACGAGGCGGTGGCGGCCACGACCGCAGAATCGTTGGAGAAGGCAGTGGCCAAGGGCACGCGGATAACGAGCAAGATGAGGAGCAAGGCGCAGCCGACCCACAGTCCCCAGCTCATCAGTCGTCGTGCGAGCCGATCGGCTCCCGAACGATCACCGGCGCCGAGTTGGCGGCCCACCAGGGCTTGGGCGGCAATGGCGACCGAGTCCAGGGTGAGCGCCAGCAGCATGAAAACCTGCATCGTGATCTGCCACGAACCCAGGACGATCAGGCCCATTCTTGCAGCGGCCGCGGTGGCGAAGGTGAGGGCCCCAAGAAGCGATCCGGTGCGGACGACGAGATGGCCTCCGACCCGAAGAAGCGCGGTCAGCACCACCACGTCGGCCCGATGGGAAGCACCCTTCCAGCGCGGGAGCAAGATCAACAGGAAGGCGGCGGCGGCGGCACTCTGGCCGATCACGTTCGACCACGCCGCCCCGGCCACACCGAAACCCAGGACGAACAGGAAGAGATAGTCCAGGACGAGGTTCAGAGTCGTGCCGGCGACGGTCACGAACATGGGCGTGCGGGTGTCCTGCACGCCTCTGAGCCACCCGTGTGCAACCTGGGCGACGAGGACCGGCACCGCGCCGAGCGAGCGGATCCGGAGATAGTCACCGGCAGGCTCTGTGATGCTACCCGCCGCCCCCAGGGCAACGACGATCGGACGGGACAGCAGTAGACCCACAATCGTCACAACGGCTCCGAGAACGAGCGCCAGCAGCAACGCCTGGAATCCGACCCGCGCGGCGGCCTCGGCGTCGGCTGCGCCGACAGAACGCGCCACGGCGGGAGTTACCCCATAGGCGAGAAAAGAGAAGATCCAGAAGGATGCGTTGAACGCCGCGCTGCCGACGGCGACAGCGCCGAGCTGAGTCGTGCCGAGATGCGCGACAAAAGCCGTATCGATCAATGAATACAGCGGGTCGGTTGCGAGCGCCGCCAGGGCCGGCACCGCGAGGGCGACGATGGCAGCATCGGCGGGATGGCGACCGGGCCACCATGTCGTGCGCAGAGCTCGGCTCAGTCTGGCCGGATCTGTAAACGATCAGCCCCCGGGCTGCTCCACCCCGTTGACCGTCAAGCTGTAGCGCGCGTACTGCGGCGGAGAGATCAACTCGGTCGGCTCGTCGTAAGTAACGATGGCGGCGACGGTCTGTGCCTGGCCGCCGACGGCAGCGTTGACGGCCGCGTCATCGAGCGTGCCGGCAAAGGCATCGTCGAGCGGGACTTCTGAGATCCACGCTTGCCCATGAGCGTCGTTGTAGGCAACCAGTTGCACTGTGAAACCGGTCACCTTCTTCGGCCGCACCTGAGTCGCGGTCCTCCACTCGGCTAGAGACTGCCCGCGGAAGATGAGCTTTCCGCCCATCTTGAGGTCGTCTATCCACCATCCCGGTAGGTCTACTCCCGAGTCGGTTACATAGCGGAACGACAGCAGGATGCTCTGCCCTGCGTACTTCTCGAGGTTGAAGGTTTCCTTCCTCCAGCCCTTGGAGTTGCCGGTAAAGCCGGGAACGTTCTGCTTGACTATGGGGATCGCCCCGGGATCTGTGACCGAGGTTGTGTCTGCGTTCTTGAGGCTCGTGTAGGTCCTGCCGCCGTCGGTCGAGACCTGGACGAAGCCGAAGTCCCAGGCCACCTCGGTGTTCCACTTGGTCCGGAACGACACGGTGGGCTTGTTCTTACGGACATAGACCCGACGGACGATCGAGCGGTCGAAGTTGGTCCCCGACCCGGAGTACAGCGCCTTCGAGTCACGCTGAGGCGGGTCGTCGTCGACTCGCCACTGGATGGGAAGCGGGGCGAGCGCAGAGGCTCCGTCGAAGGCGATCTCGTCGATCTGCGACGCGTCCAGGTACGCGCCGGCGGCGTTGCGCAGGCGCACATAGTCAGACCCGTTGGGAGGAGCACCCACCTTGGAGTAGGCGTGAGTCTCGTCCCAGTTGATCGTGGCGTCGAGGGTCGGCGTCTGGTAGTCGGCCGCCGCACCTCCGGTGAGCGTGGCGCCGTCGTCGAGAACACCGTCGAGCGCGACCATGGCCGCCCAGCGATGGACGGTGCCGGCCGCGGTGCCGCCGCCCACGGCGGCGAGCCGGGACCCGAGCGACTTGAGGCCGTTGCGGTCGCCCACATGGAGTGCGGTCATGAAGGCGTCGCCGTAGAGACCGTGGAGATACTCCATCAGCGTGTAAGTGGCGCCGTAGTCACAGAGGATCTCGTCCGCTCCCTGGTCCTGCCACGCGGTCAGAGAGTTCTCGGGCCCGCCACGCCGTGGGATCGGGTTCGCGGGAGTCTCGGTGCCGAGATGGCCGAGAAAGCACTGGACATGGGAGTCGAAGTCCTGGTCGGTGATGGGCACACTGGGATCCACGTATCCGGTCAGCGTCTGCGCCCAGTCGGAAAGGCCCTCGTTCACCCACGAGGTCTCGTCCGGGTCCTCGTAGTACTCGAGCAGGTGCTGGTATTCGTGCGCGAACACACTCTCGTAGAGGAACGGGCGCGCCGGAGCATTGGTGCAGTTGTCGGTCGACGGGTCGTTTGGTGGGGTGGCGCCGGTGCGGTGGAGCCAGTCGAAGGCGTCGATCGTCATGACGTTGCGGTCGACGAGCTCGTTGAAGACCGAATAGAAGAACCCTGCGATGTAGGTGTTGCCTTCGGTGTTGTTGTAATCGTAGAAGTTGTCGTCGCGCACGTTGTCGATCAGCACGACGGTGCTGTCTCCATCGCCCGAGTAGTAGTCGGCGGGCAGATCGACGATCTCGGGCAGCACCGCGTTGGCTCCCGTCCGGTCGGGTGGCACCGAGAACGCCTGCGTCTCCTCGGGGTACATGTTGGTGTCGAACTCGCTGATGAGGTAGTCCACCTGCTGGTCGGTGATCGTAGTGCGCTCGCCGTTGCGGCAGTCGTTGGGCTGGAACTTGACGTTCCTGGAGACCTCGTCGACATCGTGAGCGACCCACACCTCGACCTTGTCTCCGATCCCCCGCAGCCGGTAGTCCTTGAGGTAGATCGAGTCTTGGGCGTCGTCGAGAGCCAGCCACGTACGGTCGTCCCCCACCACCGGCGGAGCGAACTGCGCCCCTCGCAGCTCAGAGCGAGCCTCCTTGGCGATGCGCCGCAGGTTCCCTGCGAGGGGCAGACGGCGTCCCTTGTTGTAGTCGGGCCCGACATGCCGGACGTCCGATCTGGTCCTGCCCCCCGCCTAACCTGATGAGGCGGCCGCAGCGGAGAAGCCCGGCAACAGCGATCCGGCAAGCGCGATGGTCGCGCACACAGCCAACATACGGCGCAATGGAGGCCCCCTTTGGTCTTCCAACTGGTCGTTCAAGCCTGCCGGACGACCCTAACAGGGCTCGCGCTGGGCTCAGCCGACCTCGCGCAGCTCCCGGCGCAGCTCCTTGATCTCGTCCCGCAGGCGGGCCGCGTATTCGAAGCGAAGGTCTTCCGCCGCCTGGTGCATCTCCTCCGAGAGTTGCAACAACAGCCTCTGCAGCTCGTCGGGGCTGCCCCCGAAGGGCTCGCTGCGGCGGCTCTTCGAAGCCACCGGCACCGTCGCGTCGGTGCGCCTGCGGCCCATGCCCTCGATGAGGATGTCGGTGACCGCCTTGCGGATCGACTGGGGATCGATCCCGTGCTCCTGGTTGTACTCGAGCTGGATCTGGCGCCGCCTCTGGGTCTCGGAGATCGCCCGGCGCATGGAGTCGGTGACCTCGTCGGCATACATGATGACCTGGCCGTCGACGTTTCTCGCCGCCCTGCCGATGGTCTGGATCAGCGAGGTCTGAGAGCGCAGATAGCCCTCTTTGTCGGCATCGAGGATCGCCACCAGGGAGACTTCAGGCAGGTCGAGTCCCTCGCGCAAAAGGTTGATGCCCACCAGCACATCGAACTCGCCGAGGCGCAGGTCGCGCAGGATCTCGATGCGCTCGACGGCGCCGATGTCCGAGTGCAGGTAGCGCACCCTGATGCCCGAGGTCAACAGATAGTCGGTGAGGTTCTCGGCCATCTTCTTGGTCAGAGTGGTCACCAGCACACGCTGGGAGGCATCGGTACGTCTCTTGATCTCGTCCAGAAGATCGTCGATCTGGCCCCTGGTGGGCCGCACCACGACCTCGGGGTCGATCAGCCCGGTGGGCCGCACGATCTGTTCGACCGTTGCGGCGCTGCGCTGCCGCTCGAACGGCCCCGGGGTGGCCGACATCATCACGACTTGCTCGACCCTGTCGAGAAACTCGTCGAAGCGCAGGGGCCGGTTGTCGAGTGCGCTGGGCAGCCTGAAGCCGTGCTCGACGAGCGTGCGCTTGCGGCTCATGTCGCCTTCGTACATGCCGCCGAGCTGGGGCACTCCTACGTGTGACTCGTCCACCACTATCAAGAGGTCGTCGGGAAAGTAGTCGATCAAGGTGGAGGGCCTGCTGCCGGTGGGGCGGCCCTCGATGTGGCGGGCGTAGTTCTCGATCCCGTTGCAGAAACCGACCTCTCTGAGCATCTCGAGGTCGTACTCGGTGCGCATACGCAGGCGCTGGGCCTCCAGAAGCTTGCCCTGTTGCTGCAGCATGTCGAGTTGCTCGGCAAGCTCCTGTTCAATTGCCACAATTGCAGAGGCCATCCGTTCACGCGAGGCAACGTAATGGGAGCCGGGATAGATCGTGACGTGGTCGAGCTCGCCGCTGATCTCACCGGTCAAGGTGTCGAGCAGCACGATGCGGTCGACTTCGTCACCGAACAGCTCGATGCGAATTGCCTTCTCCTCGTATGCGGGAAAGACCTCGATGGTGTCGCCGCGAACGCGGAACTTGCCGCGCACGAAGTTCAGGTCGTTGCGCTCGTACTGGATATCCACGAGCTTTTGCAAGATGAAATCGCGGTCCGCGGTTCCACCTCGGGCCACGTCGACGACCTGCTTGAGGTACTCCTCGGGAGAGCCCAGCCCGAATATGCAGGACACGCTGGCGACGATCAGCACGTCGTCACGCTGCTGCAGTGCACTGGTGGCGCTGTGTCGCAAACGCTCGATTTCCTCGTTGATCGACGAGTCCTTTTCGATGTAGGTGTCGCTCGAGGGGACGTAGGCCTCGGGCTGGTAATAGTCGTAGTAGGAGACGAAGTACTCAACTGCATTGGAGGGAAAGAACTGCTTGAACTCGTTGCAGAGCTGAGCGGCGAGCGACTTGTTGGGCGCTATGACCAGAGTTGGTTTCTGGATCTGCTCCAACGACCAGGCCAATGTGGCGGTCTTTCCCGTCCCCGTAGCTCCCAGGAGGGTCGTGAAGCGGTTGCCGGCCAGGACGCTTTCGGCCAGGCCGCGGATCGCATCCGGCTGGTCCCCGGCCGGCGCGAAGTCTGCTTCTACCTTGAACGGAGGCATCCCCCTACCGTAATCCGGGGGGGCGACAGTGCGCCCACGGCCTCGCTTCCTCCAGTTGTGCCGAGACCCGCAGCAGCATGGCCTCGCCCGCCGGCCGGCCGATCAGCTGAACACCGATCGGTATGCCGTCTTCGGTCCAGTGCAGGGGGAGGTTGCAGGCAGGCTGCCCGGTGAGATTGATCAGGGGGGTGAACGGAATGAACAGCCCCATCCTGGCGAACTGCTCCCAGGGACTCTCGGATTCGAACACCCACCCGACGGGAACGGGGGGGAGGGCCAGGGTCGGGGTCAAGACAAGGTCGTAGTCGCGCCAAAACGCCACGATGCCTCGTGCCTTCTTCTGCAGCTGGGACAGGGCGCGCACATATTCGAGGCTCGAGGTCTGCGCCCCGCCCTCGATCAGGGCACGGTTGATCGGCTCGAGCTCCTGCGGCTCGCACCCGTCCACGCTGCGAGCCTGCCACAGCGTCACGAACAAGGGCGTGATCTCGGGATCCGCCCACTCGGGCGCCGCCACTTCGAGGATGTGACCGAGCCCCTCGAGCGTCTCGGCCACCTCCATCGTGGCGGCCCTGACCTCCTCGGCCACGGGCGCGAAGTTGGGAGCTTGGGTGGTGACCGCGATACGCAGCCGGCCGGGCGGCGCGCCCACTTCCCGTAAGAAAGGCCGCTCGGGAGGAGGCGCCCAGTAAGGATCCCCGAGCTCATAGCCGGCCATGACGTCGAGCAGGCCGGCCGCATCTTCGACCGTGCGTGCTAAAGGTCCCTGGATACCGAGACCCGCGAGGTCGCCGCCGCCCGGCCCACTCGAGACGCGCCCTCGTGAGGGCTTTAGCCCGTAGAGGCCGCAGCAGGACGCTGGAATACGTATGGAACCGCCTCCATCCGAGCCGTGTGCGATGGGGCTGAAACCGGCCGCTACCCCGGCGGCCGCTCCCCCGCTCGAGCCCCCGGACGTCAGGGACGGGTCCCACGGGTTGCGGCAGGCGCCGTTCAAGTCGGACTCGGTCACACACAACGTCCCCAGCTCGGGTGTATTCGACTTGCCGAGAATGATGAAGCCCGCGTCCTTGATCCGCCTGACCGAGGCCGCGTCCATTACCCCGACCTTGTCGGCGAACGGCTTGGCCGAAGCAGTGAAACGCACTCCCTCGACCTCGGTCAGGTCTTTGATCGTGATGGGCACCCCGGCGAAGGGCGGAATATGCTCCTGAGAGAGCGAGCGTTGTGCCCGGCGGGCCTCCTCGAGCGCTCTCTCTGCGGTCACGGTCACGAACGAGTTGATGTCGCCGTCGAACCGTTCGATGCGCTCGAGGTACTCGGTGACCAGCTCCACGGGGGAGATCTCGCCTCGCTTGATGAGCTGCGCCTGGCGGGTAGCAGACGCGAACACGATCTCCGACAAGTCGGCTAGCCTCGGTGGGGACGGCCGGGAGGAATTTCTGGCTCGCGTGCTAGATCCGACATCACGCCGGCGAGCTCGTTCAGGCTCGAGATCACGGTTCCAGGCTGGTCGCCATAGCGCCCGAGCCGGTCCAGGAGGACGGGCCTGATCCCCGCTGTGGCCGCCGGCTCCACGTCCATCGCAGGAGAGTCGCCGACGTGCACGGCCGCGTGGGCCTCGGCGCCCGCCCGCTGAAGGGCAAGCTCGTAGATGCGCGGGTCCGGCTTCTCCACTCCCTCGATCCCCGACACGATGCGAACCTCGAAGAGGTTGCCTATCTCGAGCTCGACCAGCATCTCCTCGAGCCATCCCTCGAAGTTCGAGATCAAGCCGAGACGATAGCCCTCTGCCTCGAGGCGCTGCAGCGCGGGCAGGACATCGTCGAACAAGGCATAGGAGGAGATGTCGGAGAAGGTGGAATAGAGAGCCGAGACGAGATCTTCGTCCTCGATCCCAAGCTCCTTCAACAGCCTTCGGTAGAGAAAGCTCCAGAAGCGTAGCGAGTCCCCGGACTGGAGTGACGGGTTCGCCACGCCTGTGTCCTCAGCGAGCTCCACCAGATGCGGAGCAAGGCGGAGCTGGACTTCAGTCGCGTCTGCGACCGAGACGTCGTGGCCGTTGGCCTGGGCGGTGAGGGCGAACAGCTCCGGAAACGAGGGGTGCGGGTGAAGGAGAGTCTCGCCCGCATCGAAGAAAACGATGTCTATGCCTCTCACTGGTGGCTCACTAGAACGAGCGGCTCGAGAGATCGACCCACACGCGATCCGCTTCGCGGACGAGTTCGTCAAGTGTGCCGTCGTTGCATACAACGATGTCGGCTTTGGCGAGGAGATCGACGGTACTCGCTTGTGCGCTCATGCGGGCCTCGATATCGGCGGAGGACATGCCTCTGCTTCGGAGCCGCTCCCGTCGCACGTTTTCGTCGGTGTGGACGACGATGAGCGTGTCGAGGTTCTTGTCCATGCCGGTCTCGACCAGGATGGCGGCGTCTATCACCACGACCTCATCTGTCTGGGACAACCGCTCGACCGAATCGGCAATGGCGGAGAACAGAACGGGATGGACGATGGCGTTCAGAGCCGCCAGCTTGTCGTGGTCGTTGAAGACCACCTCGGCCAACGCCTGGCGATCGATCTCCATGCTCTGGGGAACCAGCAGCTCCCGGCCGAACTGCGCTATGACCGAGTGCCACGCGGGTTGACCCGGCTGAAGCGCCTCGCGCCCGTAGGCGTCGGCGTCGATGACCTGCGCCCCCCGCTCGGCCAGCAGGGCCGAGAAGAGCGACTTGCCGGAACCTATTCCCCCAGTAACGCCTACCAGCAGCACGTCATGAGGGGCATGGCATCAGCGCCCGCCGCGTCGCTTGAGGTCTTCGACGATCGACTCGATCGACTCCTCCCCGCCTGGCTCGCCCGTCTCTTCCGGCGCGGGAGACTCGGCATCGCCGCTCTCGGCAGCCTCGTCGGAGGCCTCCTCGGCGACCAGCTCGTCCACCGCCGCCCCGGGGACGGCGCCCTCCTCTCGTTCCTCCTGGGAAATTCGCACCTCCGTGGAGGGCTTGTCGCCCTCCGCCGCGGTCACCCCTTCATGACCCTCGGGCGGAGAGTCGGGCGCCATCAGGCGGGAAGCCTCGGCCTCTTCGCGCTCCTCGGGAGGCGCCACCTGGCCGGCGAGCTCCGCGGTATCGGCCACCTCCGGCGCCACCGTGTCGGTCGCGATCCCCACCCCCCCCTCCGCCGGCTCGGCGGAGGGAGCGAGGTCATCGGATGCTGCATCCGGAACCTCGGCGTCCGGCTCGAGCTCGATCTCGTGGGCAATCTCCTCGTCCTGGGAGCCCGCCCCCGCCCTCAGAGCCTGCTTGCGCGAGAGGCTTATGCGTCGTCTGTCGAGATCGATGTCGATGATCTTGACCGGGATGCGGTCGTGCACCTTGACCTCGTCTTCGGCCTTCTCGACGTGGCGCTCGGCCAGCTCCGAGATGTGCACCAAGCCCTCGATCGCGTCGTCCAGCTCGACAAAGGCGCCGAAGGGAACAAGCTTGGTGACACGTCCTTCGATGATCTCGCCGATCTGGCGCTGGCGAGCGAACTGCCGCCAAGGGTCCTCCTGCGTCGCCTTCAAGGACAGCGACACCCTCTCGCGCTCGAGGTCGACGTCGAGAACCTCGACTTGCACCTCTTTGCCGACCTCCACCACCTCGGAAGGATGATCCACGTGCTTCCAGGACAGCTCCGAAACGTGCACCAGGCCGTCGACGCCCCCGAGATCGACGAAGGCTCCGAAGTTGACGATCGAGGACACGGTTCCCGTCCTCACCTCACCCTTGGTCAACGAGGTCAAGAAGCCCTGTCGCTGTTCGGCCTGCGATTCCTCGAGGAACTTGCGGCGCGACAGCACCACGTTGTTGCGGTTCTTGTCGAGCTCGATGATCCGGCACTCCAGAGCACGGCCCACATAGGGATGGAGGTCGCGCACCCGTCGCATCTCGACCAGAGACGCGGGCAGGAAGCCACGCAGACCGATGTCGAGGATGAGCCCGCCCTTGACCACCTCGATCACGGGGCCTTCGACGGTTCCGTCGCGGTTCTTGATCTCCTCGATGCGGCCCCAGGCGCGCTCGTACTGCGCCTTCTTCTTCGAGAGCATGAGGCGGCCCTCGGCGTCTTCCTTCTGGGTGACCAACGCCTCGACCGCCTCACCGAGAGAGACCACATCGTGAGGATCGACATCGTTGCGAATGGACAGCTCCCGCAAGGGGATGACGCCCTCGGATTTGTAGCCGATGTCGAGCAGGACCTCGTCCTTGTCGATCTTGACTATCTCGCCGGCGACGATGTCGCCTTCGTCGAAGGGCTTGATCGTGGCCTCGATGGCCGCCATCAGCTCCTCTACAGAGTCACCGACGTCGTTCTCGACGATCGTGCCGCCGAGATAGGTCTCGCCTGAGGGGGACGGTGCGGTCCGGGTGATGACGCCGCCGGAGCCGTCGGGCAGCGTCTGCTCCGAGCCCTCACGGCCGGCGGGTTCGTTAGTCGAGGCTTGAGCAGCCTCGTCCTGCGATTGCGACATATAGGGGATCTCCTCCTGACGTGAATTCGCCCCCGGATGGGGGGCCTCCTCAGTATATAGGGCGGCTTTCAGGGGGCCGCGCGCTACGACTTCTTGCCTAGAAAGGGGGCCGAGGGCCACCTCGCGCCTACGACGTCCTGCCTAGAAACGCCCCTGATCTCCCCTTTTGCGTATCGCCCTTTCTCGGCCCACCGCCGAAGCAAGGGGCACAGAACGCAACACGCCCAAGAGGAGGAGTAGCAACATGATCGGAAAGCTGACACATCGAATGACCGCCTCTGCGGTCGCGGCCTCGGCGCTGCTGGCTAGCGCCGGCCTTCCCGCCTTCGCGGCGCGGCCCAGTCCCTCGATCTCGATTTCCAACGTCACGGTGGCCGAGGGCAACTCCGGCCAGACTCAGATGCTGTTCGCCCTTCAGGTCAAGGGCGCCTGGAACAAGAACATGGCGGTCGACTACGCACTCGTGGACGGCCTCACCGATGGCAACGACTACGCAAGTGTCCCTCCGGGTACCCTGTCGTTCGCAAGCGGCAAGCGCCAGCGCCTGGCCGTGTGGGTGAACGGCGACACCCTTAGAGAGGAAAACGAGACCTTCGCCATTGCCCTCACGAACCCTGTGGGCGGAGCGGGCATCAAGCCCGGTGGCGGTCTGGGCACCATCACAAACGACGACCAACTGCCCGTCCTGTCGGTAGACAACGTGATCCTCGGCGAGGGCGACACCGGTAACACCCCTGCAACCTTCAAGTTCGCGCTGTCGAGCGCCTCCACCACCGTCGTGAGCTTCAACTATGCAACCGCCGACGGCTCCGCCACCCAGCCGGCCGATTACCTGTCGACCAGCGGCACTGTGACCTTTGCCGCCGGGGAGCGCACCAAGTCCGTCGACGTCCCGGTCGTGGGCGACACCATCACTGAGGCCCCCGGCTCGGAGTCGTTCACGCTGAACCTCTCGAACGTATTGAACGCCACGCCGCCGAGCGTCCCACCCACGGGCACGATCATCGACGACGAGGGTGCTCCGGCCGTGTCCATCTCCGACGCCGCCGTTACCGAGGGCGACTCGGGCATGGTCTCCGCGAGCTTCGACATCACGCTCTCGCACCTGAGCGCCACGGCAGCTAACGTCTCTTATGCCACCTCCAACGGCTCGGCCATCGCCCCCGACGACTACGTGTCTGCCGACGACATCGTCAACTTCGCCGCAGGAGATCTGACCAAGAGCGTCACGGTGAACGTCAAGGGCGACGATTGGAACGAGCCGGCCGAAGACTTCGTAGTGACCCTGTCCGGGCCTACCAACGCCGTCTTGGCCGACGTGAACGGCCGCGGGCTCATCGAGAACGATGACCCCACCCCGAAGGTGTCGGTGGCCAACACCACCGTCGCCGAAGGGAACTCCGGCACCGTTGACGCGGCCTTCTCGCTGTCGCTGTCCCGGCCCACGAGCCAGGTGGTGACCGTCACCTACGGCACCTCCGACGACAGCGCAGTGGCGGGCAGCGACTACGCAGCCGCCACCGGCTCGGTCACGTTCGCTGCCGGGGACACGGCCCGAACCGCCGGGGTCTCTGTCATGGGCGACACGGCTTACGAGCCCGCCGAGCGCTTCCACCTCGATGTCCAGGCGACAACCAACGCCGACCTCGGAGACGGCGCGGCCGTCGGCACGATCACCAACGACGACCCGGCCGCCTCCAAGCTGAGCCTCCGAGCCCGCAAGCGCCCCCACCGCATCAAGGTCAAGGGCCTCTTGACCCCCGCCCACGGCGGCAAGAAGGTCAAGGTCGTGCTCAAGAAGCGGCGCAGCGGCGCCTGGGTCTCGGTGCGCACCAAGCGGGCGCTGCTGGGCTCGGGGATCGACCGCAACGCCGACGGGATCCGTGAGAGCGTCTACCGCACCAAGTTCCGCCGGCCGCAGAAGGCCAAGCGCTGCCGGGTGATCGTCCGCTTCAAGGGCGATGTCGACCACCGCCCGAGTAAAGCTCGCCGCACCTTCTACTGCTAACCCGCTCCGCCACCTGAAAACCCGGCCTCGGCCCCCTCCCCTATCAAAGGAGGGGGCCGAGGCGCGAACAGCACCAGCGCCACGTCGTCGGACCGCACGCCCGCGCCAAACCACCCGAAAGACCACCCTTTTGGGCTATTCAGCTCTAGGGAGAGCCCGCCTACAGTTGAGGTTACGGAAACCTACAAACTCGGCACTTTCATCCACACATCATTCGTGCCGGCCTGGGGTGGCGTTGACTTGAGGGGGGCTTTTTGTGAATACACGTCCTAGAGGCCGCGGGCGAACTCGCCCGGGCCTGATTCTGGCGGCGCTGGTGGCGGCAACGCTGGCCGTCGGCGCCCCGGTGGCGATCGCCGCCGATCCAGATCTGACTGAGGTCGCGACGCCCTGCGGCGGCGGCTCCAGCAACCCGACCTTCTATGCCGGAAA
>JALZJN010000324.1 GCA_030859735.1 Actinomycetota bacterium | reverse complement strand
GCCCACCTACAGGTGACGCTCGCCCCACACCTTTGCCACATACAGGGCCCAGGGACGGCTCCAGCTCGTTTCACCGCGCTCGAATCGATGCCAGATCTCCCGTGTTGCGTCAGGCGCTAGCGCCGCTCCGATCTGCCCGCCTACGCCTGGATCGAGCAGCACATCCCGAACTTCGTCGCGAAGCCTACCCCGTAGCCACGCCTCAAACGGCAGAGTGAAGCCCATTTTCGGGCGGTCGAGAATGGACGGCGGAAGCAAATCGCGAACCGCATCGACGAGTAGAGGTTTCTCCCGGCCGGAGACGACTTTGTGCTTGGCTGGCAACCTGGTGACCAGCTCGACTAGCGCTTGGTCGAGCAGCGGGACGCGTACCTCTAAGCCGTGCGCCATGCTCATGACGTCGGCATCGCGCAGAAGCACGTTGCGCATGTAGCGCGTGAGCTCCAGTCGCGACACCCCGTTCGCATCGAGCGCGATCGCTTCTGCATCATCTTCTTCCGAACACCTGTCCTTCCCGAAGAAGCGAGCTCTGAGTGCCGGCTCGATGACCTCCCTCTGCAGCACGTACGCCGAAGGCACCTCGCCCGACAGCCAGCGGCTAAGCTTTCGGCTGCGGTCGCCGGCCCCGAAGCGTGCCTTCGCGAGCCGGAGGGCCAGCGGCTTTGGCACCCGAGGCAGGACACGCCGGAGTTTCTCGAGGTTGGGCACGGAGTGAAAGAGTTCGTAGCCCGCGAAGAGCTCGTCCCCTCCGAGTCCAGACAGAGCAACGGTCAAACCTGCCTCCTTCGCGAGCTGCGAAACGACGTAGGTATTCACCCCGTCGAAGGTCGGCTGGTCCATCGCGGCGATCGCTGCCGGCAGACGCTCGAGGAAGTCTTCGGCGCCAAGCGAAACCTCGCGGTGGTCGGTCCCCCACCGCTCACTGACGGCGGTGATGTACGGGGCCTCGGAATAGTCCTGCTCCTCGAAGACCACCGAAACGGTCGTCGGTGGTCGGTCCACGGTTGCGCTCAGACCCACTAGAGCAGACGAGTCGATACCGCCACTTAGGAAGACGCCGACGGGGGCGTCCGACACAAGCTGGCGACGCACCGCGCCCTCCAGCTCCGTACGCACGCGCTCACCTGCTTCCTTGGCCGATATCGACAGTGGATCGTCGAAGTAGTCGTCTATCGACCAGAAGGACTCGACCGCGATTTTCCCGGCGCGCCATCTCAAACTACTGCCCGTGGAGAGCATGCGGAGACCCTCGATGATCGTCCCGGGTTCTTGTACCGTGCCAGTAGCGAGGTATCCGTCGAGCGAGCGCACATCTAGGTGGGGCGGCCTCGCGACACCCGCCAGCAATGCCCGTACCTCCGACGCGAACACCAAGCGAGAGCTGGACGCTTGGTAGTAGAGCGGCTTAACACCCAACGGATCGCGAGCGAGGAGCAGCGACGCATCCCGAGGATCCCATATCGCTAACGCGAACATGCCCCTGAACTGCCTGCAAGCGTCTTTCCCCCAGAGCTCGTACGCTGCGAGCGCCACCTCCGTGTCCGAGCTGCTCGCGAACTTTCGGTACGGCTCGAGGCCGCGCCGCAACTCGTCTGCGTTGTACAGCTCTCCATTGAAGACGACGACGCATCCCGTCCTTGCGCCGGCCATTGGCTGATGTCCACGGGATGTCAGATCGCGAATCGCGAGTCTCGTGGCGCAAAGCCGGATCTGGGTATCGGCAGCCGATCCTCGATAGACGCCGGTGTCGTCCGGCCCCCGGTGTTGGAGGCGCCGCGTCATGGCGTCGAGCGCGCCATCAGGAATTTCGATTCCCTCCGAGGCGACGATGCCGCCAATGCCACACACCCGGCGGCATTCAATCAGAGGCCTGGTTGATCTAGGGGCCACGCTGCGAGCTTGCAGCGCCATCACGCGACGAGGAGGGCGTGCCCTCTCGGTTAGGCGATGATCAGGCTGTAGGCGGCGGCGACACACCGAGCCGCCTTAGCCTCCCACCAGGCGCGCAGGTGAGACATGGAGGCACGCAGGTCGTCAACGAGGATGTGTGGCTGCTTTCGAGAGCAGTCCTTTGGTTGGTGCGCTCGCGGCTGGTGAGCCGGGGCCGCGAGCGCGGAGGGACCTGCGACCTTCGTAAGCCCTAACGTTTTTCGGCGAGCGGGCCCTTCCCCTCGCGCGTAGCAAGTCCGTTGCCGTCCGCCCCCTTCGCGGCGCTCTGCTGCATCTCCACGGAGATCTTCTGCGGGGTTTGCGGGTCGACGACTCGCATTTCTCCCTGTTCTAGGGGACGGTTGGGCCCGCTCAAGCAAGCGCTTGGCGGCCGCCTTGAACCGTGCTAACGACGTAGCTACCCGGATCCTCCAGCGATGTCGAGCCGCGGTTGTCTGACCGAGGCGCGTATCAGACCACCAAGGTCGCGAACTGTCGCGGCGTCCGCGAAGCGGAGAAAGCCAAGATATATCGCCTCGGCCGAGATAGCCCCGATTACGATCACGATCACCGTATGTGAGCTGGCGCTCACTACTACGAGCACGGGAACCGCTGACACGACACTTGCCACCAGAGAGGGGAGCAACGGTCGGACGATCGAAGCCCCAGACCGGCGCGCCGCTTGCGTACCCAGCATCGCCGCCTCCACGCCAGATGACGCGAGGATACCGAGACCTAGCGAGAAAACGCCGAGAAGGGGATACAGAGGCAGCGCAACGATGAACCACGCCAACGCGTGCAGTACAGCGCTGCGTAACACGGTGCCGGCGTCCCCGATCGCGTAGAGGTAGCCAGCGGTGGCTACGGCGACGGGTCCGCCGATCATCAACCCGAGCCCCGCGCAGGGGATGATCGTCGCCGCACTCTGCCATTGTGGTCCAAATAGCACGGGTACGGCAGCGGGAGCGACGGCTACGAGGGGCACTAGAGTTAGCCCAGCTCCCAGGCCAACGAGGCGTATCCCGCGTTCTATGAGGCGTCGGGCGTGATCGCCGGTCGCAATCAACCGTGTCATGGCGGGAAAGGAGACCCGGAATAGGGACTCGAAGAGGAGTTGCGGTATCTGCAACAACCGAGAGGCTACGGTGTAGACCCCGAGGGTCGGCAACCCCGCAACGGCGCTAATACCTACCAGCACCCCCTGATCACGGCAAAAGTTGGCTAAGGCTACCCCTTGGAAGCGGGCGCCAAAGCCCAAGAGTGGCCGCAGGGTTCGGCGCGACAGGCGAGGTGCGATCAAACCGTACGGACCACTCGAAAGCATGATCGCGGTGCCTAGCGCGCACCGGAGGAATGCTGCCACCACCAGTCCCCAGATCCCCACGATGACCACCGCGACCACGGCGACCAGATAAAAGGAAACGGTTTCCGCGATTTCCACTTTTGCTATAGGCCGATACAGCAGCTCCCGCTCTAGCCCTATCAGCCCCGGCGCGCGAAAGGCGGTGAGCAAGAGGGGCGCGGTCATTGCAGCCACCACTAATCCCTCGGGGCCCAGCAGTGGAGCACAGGCCGCAGCGGCTAACGTAATTACGGCTACCAGCCCTAGATTGACTGCTACCACGACACTCAACTCCGCACGGCTCGGCGGGGAGTCTTTTCGTATCAGGCCAGCCCCCACCCCCGCTTGGGTCAGGTAGCTGACGCTGGTCATCAGCAGGGCGCCGAAGGCAAACAGCCCGAACTCGGACGACGACAACGTGCGAGCAAGCACCACACTTCCGAGCAAGCCAGCAGCCCGAGCCGCGATGCCGCGGATGCCGACTAGCAGCGCGCCCTCCGCGGCTCGCTGACGCACCTCGCCTGCCACTTGCGTAGGCATGGCCAGCGGGTCAGATCCAGCGTTCGTGTTCATTTGTCCCAGGCGGGCACGATTGGCGATGATTGGAAAGTTGACCCGTAACTCGTAGACAGCGAGGTGGCGGTGCTACGACCCAGTCCGCTCCGGTCGAGAGCGTGCTGCTGCCCGTCCGCCGGAGCGTCGTCCAAGTCCGCAACGAGCGGGGCCATCCTTGATCGCGCCGCGCTTAGCCTAAAGCCCAAGGCCCTATGTCCGACTCGCCACAACTCGCATGAATTCGTGCTTGGAGGGATGCTCAGCCCACGGCGACACCCGCGCCCTCCGCACTACCCCGGCAAGACCCGCGAGGCTATTGCGGGTCAGAACCTCTCGGGGGCGAGTGTATTCAGCGGCTGCCACCGTCGTGACGTGCCTCACCTCCAACGCGGCTATTGGGAACAGGGTCCGAACAATCTCCGGCCCGTAGTGGGCCACATGATGTGAGGGTTGGAGGTTGAACCATCCAACTCCCGCGTGACGAGCGATCGCGCTGTCGATGTTGGGAACCTCCAAGATCAGCACACCAT
>JALZJN010000273.1 GCA_030859735.1 Actinomycetota bacterium | reverse complement strand
ATGGTGGATACATGATCGGGGCCGTTGCGGCCGGACTGTTGGCCGACCTCTTCAGCGTCGGGATCGCGCTCGCCATCGTGGCTCTCGTCACCGCTCTGTCCGGTTGCGACGCCTGGCTGAATCTTCGTTCTTCAAGTGATGACTTGAATACTCTAGGATGAGGGTCATGGCAGACAGAGCCTCCAAGGGAGCGCTGTTCGACGAGTTCGCCCGCGTAGCCAAAGGCCTGGCCAGCGGGAGACGGGCCGAGGTCGTCGACCTCCTGGCCAACGGCGAACGCAGCGTCGAGAGCATCGCCACCGAGATTGAGATGTCGATAGCGAACGCGAGCCAGCACCTCCAGATCCTGCGCCGAGCCGGCCTTGTCTCACCCCGCCGGCAGGGAACCTCGATCTTCTATCGCCTCGCCTCGCCTGACGTCGTCGCGTTGTGGCGCTCGTTGCAGAGCGTTGCGAGCGAACGAGTGGCAGAGGTCGATCGCCTCGCGCGCGCATACACGGGCGAGCTGAACGGGATAGAGCTGTTGACCAAGGAAGAGCTCTCCAAGCGACTGCGTCGCAAGGACGACCTACTGGTCTTGGACGTGCGGCCGGCAGAGGAGTACGCGGCAGGCCACGTTCCCGGCGCGGTTTCGATCCCGGTCGCCGAGTTGAAGAGGCGGCTCAAGGAGCTCCCCAAGAGCAAGGAGATCGTGGCTTACTGCCGGGGCGCCTTCTGCGCCTTCGCCCCGGAAGCCGCGCGTTACCTGCACAAGAAAGGGTTTCGGACCAGCGTCTTGGATGCGGGCCTGCCCGACTGGGAGGCAGCGGGTCTGCCCGTAGAGGCCTAGCTCAACTCGGTAGCTCATGGCCTTAAGCGGGTTCGTTGATTGCTATCCGCTTCCTGAGGCGCTGGTTTCCTGCAAGCGACCGATCATGCACCGGCTGAAGGGTGCACTTACTCGATTCCCCCATGACCAGGCCTCGTAGTCTTCCTCGATAGCCAATCGACAAGGGAGGCCAATGCTTCTATCTCTCGCATACCTGGTGGTTCGGATGCTACTCAGGCTGCTGGTCCCAAATGGGCAGGGCGAGGCCGCCAAGGATCTGGAGATCGTCGTGCTCCGTCACGAACTGAATGTCCTTCGGCGACAGATCAAACGCCCCCGCTTTCGACCTTCCGACCGGGCATTTCTGGCCGCTGCGGCTCGACGGCTGCCACGGGCTCGCTGGGAGCGTTTCCTCGTGACCCCAAAGACGCTGCTGCGCTGGCACCGCGAGCTGGTCCGCTCGAAGTGGGCTCGATACGGCAAGCGTCGTGCGGGCAGGCCGCCACTGCCGGCAGAGATTCAGGAGCTGACCCTGCGCCTTGCCAGAGAGAACCCGAGATGGGGATACAAGCGCATCCAAGGCGAGCTCCAGAAGCTCGGGATCAGGGTATCGGCCACAGCGATCAGAAAGCTGCTTGCCCGTAGCGGCCTCGGGCCGGCGCCCCGGCGCGGCGGCACGACGTGGCGACAGTTCTTGACCCAGCAGGCTTCGGGCATGGTGGCGTGCGACTTCTTCACGGTTGAAACCGTGTGGCTCAAACGAATCTACGTGCTGGTGTTCATCGAGCTCGCGACAAGGCGCGTCCACCTCGCCGGTTGCACCACCAGCCCCGACGGAGCCTGGGTTGCCCAGCAGGCGAGGAACTTCACCTTCCACCTCGACGAGCGAGATGAACCGCTCCGGTTTCTTATCCATGACCGTGACGCCAAATTCTGCGGTCCTTTCGATGAGGTGTTTGCGACCGAGGGCCTGAAGGTGGTACGCACCCCGGTCAGGGCGCCTCGTGCCAATGCTTTCTGCGAGCGCTGGATCCGAACCGTGAGGACGGAATGCCTGGACTGGCTGCTCATCTTCTCCCGGCGCCATCTCGAGAACGTCCTTAAGATCTACATTCACCATTACAACCGACAGCGACCTCACCGTGCGCTGCGACTTCAAGCACCGGAGCAGGAAGAGTTCGAGAGGACGACGCTTCCCGTTAACG
>JALZJN010000266.1 GCA_030859735.1 Actinomycetota bacterium | reverse complement strand
CTGTGGAGAGGCCGCTCAAGGCCCGCCACCAGGCGCGCAAGCTCCGCCTCGCTGGCAGGCACTTTGGATGGCAGGCACTTTGGATGGCAGGCACTTTGACGGCCCGGTGCCGCCACCTCTCGCTGTTCTAAGCAGTCAACTTGGCCCGTCCGCGTCGCTTGGGAACCTGCGGGGGCATTCGCCTCAGTTTGAGCTTGCTCCTCGGGATTGGAACCCTTGCGGCCCAACCCCATGCTCCGAGCGAGTTCCGACCGCGCCTTGGCGTAGTTCGGCGCGACCATCGGGTAATCGCTTGGTAGGCCCCATTTGCTGCGATATTCTGCGGGGGTCATCCCGTATGAGTTCATCAGGTGTCGCTTGAGAGACTTGAACTTCTGTCCGTTCTCAAGAGAGATGATTTAGTCCGGTGTGATCGATTTCCTGGTCGGAACGGCAGGTTGTTGCGACTCTGGCGCGGGTTCAGCTTTGCCATTCGGCGCTTGTTGAAGCGCGGAATGAACCTCGCCAATCAACTTGGGGAGGTTCTCTGCTCGGACCGTGTTGTTGCTCACGTAGGCCGAAACGATCTCGGCGGTGAGTTCGGAGAAGCTTGATGTGTCCTCGATATCCATCTGATTCGTCCTGATTGTGACGAGCAGAACTAAGCAGGAATCATCGCTTGTTCAACAGCCAACTGAGGTATTCTTGATAGTTCGAGCCGTTTGCGATCAAGACGCGGTCGCAGGGGATAGGATGGCGCGACCTTCGAAGAGCGCTGTGAGCTAACCACCCGCCCCACCCCCGTGGTGCGTAACAGGACTCGAGCCTGTGACCCGCTGATTAAGAGACACATGGGTTTCGTTCTGGCTCAACAACTTAGCTGTAACTTGCCGGATTTGGTGGGGTTTGGGGGCCAATGGGTTGGGAGTGAAGTGTAAACTGCTCTGCCCTCCTATGTTCCAGGCTGAAAATCGGGGGTGCCGCTTGTTCTCCCGCAACAAGGCGCGGGCAATCACGATGCGGGTCCGCCAGACCAAACACCTCGAACTTATTGATGTGCAGCTCGGAAACTGAAACCGAGCCTCCTCATACCCGCGCTCGATCAGTACGGCAGTGTTTTCCGCTCTCGTTTACCATGACCGTTGACTCGTAGAAGCGCTCGGACCTAAATTCCCTTCCGGACGCGTATGTGTGGCGTTCGGCTCTAGACGGCGATGGATGGAGCTACCATGTCCAATGTGAGACCGCGTCCGCGGGCGCTAATCCGTGCCATTTTCCTTTCCATGGTCATGGGGACGGCCGTCCCGGCCCTTGCTGCTGCGGGCATGAAGCACGACAGCGTGGTCAGTTTCGACCCAGTGGATGCCACGCCCTGGCTTGTTGCCACCGAGGCGGTTCCCCGGCCACGAGTGGACACTATCGGACAGATTGGCAGCACGATCTTTGTAGGCGGCCTCTTCAACAAGGCAGCCCGCCCCGGGGGAGCTCCCGAGTATGGGCTCTCCAACTTCATGGCATTCGATTCTACGGCAGGGACCCTGAGGTCAGCCCTTGACCCCAACTACGTTGATCCGAGCTTCAACGGACCCGTCTGGGCGATAGCGACACTTGGGAACGCAGTCTACGTTGGCGGTCGGTTCAGTTCGGTGAACGGCATCGTCCGAAATGGGCTCGTCAAGCTGGATGCGCAAACGGGTGCGGTTGACCCGATCTTCAATGCGGAGTTCGCGAAAGGGATCGTGAGAGATCTACAAATGTGGACGAACCCCGATGGCACTTGGATGCTCATCGTGGGCGGGAGCATCTCCAAGAAGCTAATAGCGCTGGACCCTGAGACCGGCTCGGATACCGGCTACTTCGACCTAAACATTTCAGACCCGATTCCAGGCGCGTGGGGGAGGACAGCGGTGTATCAGCTAGCTATTGACCCCAGCGGCACGAAGTTAGTCGCAACCGGTAATTTCCTGACGGTTGACGGTCAAGCACGTTCGCGCCTGTTTGTCGCAAATCTGGGTAGGGCTGCCGCTACCCTCGACGACTGGTACTACCCTGGCTTTGCTCAGCCCTGCGCTTCGGACGAGCCGCGGCGTGTCGCTTATCTGCAGGGCGTCGATTTCTCGCCGGACGGAGCCTACTTCGTGGTCGCTGCGACAGGGGAGCACTCGGTTTACGAGGACGAAATCTGGCCCAAAGGAGATGCTGCTTACCACACCGTCTGTGCTGCTGCTGCCCGGTTTGATGTCTCCGACGATGACCAGCCCGTCTGGATCAATTACACTGGCGGCGATAGTTTGTGGGCCGTCGTGGTGACCGGGGCTGCGGTTTACGTCCAGGGTCACAATCGTTGGCTGGATAACCCATACGGAAAGAACTCACCCGAGGAGGGAGCCGTCGAGCGATCTGGTATCGGCGCGATTGATGCGGAGAGCGGCAAGGCTCTCAATTGGTGGCCTAGAAAGCCAGCTATGATGGGGGGCAAAGCTTTCCTTGCTACCTCCACCGGCCTTTGGGTCGGTTCGGACAGCGAGCGGTTCAACAACGAACTCCACCGGGGCATCGCTTTCGTCCCGCTGCCTTAGTTGTTCAGTCCCGATGTGAGGTGGGTTGGATCGTATCTGAATCGATCGGGCTTGTCTGCCCAGGCTTTGCAGACGGCTTCGTAGGGCGTGAGGCCCCTGAGTGTCTTCAGCCGCTTGGCGAAGTTATAGGCGTCCAGGAAGGCGGCGAGGTGCTCTCGCAACTGGTCATGGGTCTCGTAGTGGTATCGCTTGACTGTGGCCTCCTTGAGGGTCCGGTTCATCCGCTCGACCTGGCCGTTGGTCCATGGGTGGTTAGGCTTGGTCAGCCGGTGCTCGACGCCGTGCTCCCGGCAGACGCGATCGAACAGGTGCACTCGGTAGCGGGCCGTCGGGCCGTCGCGCCGCGAAGGCTGGTCGCAGAACTGCACGCCGTTGTCGGTCAGGACCGTGTGGATCGCGTAGGGGACGGCGGCGACCAGGGCTTGCAGGAAGGCGGCGGCGATCTGGACGTTGGCGGCCGGGTGCAACTGAGCGAAGGCGAACTTGGACGTGCGGTCGACGGCCACGAAGAGGTGGAGTTTGCCCTCTTCGGTGCGGACCTCGGCGATGTCGATGTGAAAGTAGCCGATCGGGTAGGCCTTGAAGGGCGGCTTGGCGGGCTTGTCGGCGGCGACCTCGGGCAGGCGACTGATCTCGTGCCGCTGGAAGCAGCGGTGCAGAGAGGAGCGTGTCAGATGTGGGATCGTCGTCTGCAGCGCGTAGAGGCAGTCGTCCAGGGGCAGCAAGGTGTGCTTGCGGAAGGCGACGGCCATCGCTTCCTCCTCGGCCGTCAGCACGGTGGAGCGCGGCGCCTTGGGCCCCATCGGCGCGTCTTGGACGAACGTACGCTTGCGCCACTTGGCGACCGTCTTGGCGTTCAGCCCGTGCTGGGCCGCGAGGTCTTTGAGCGGAGCCTTCGATCGCTGTATCGCAGCTCGGACGACGTGCGTGGTCGTGGCGCAGCCGTGGAGTACCTGTCCCATAACGCCTCCCGGAAAGTAGGATCAGCTTGACTGATTCCCCCACACTCCGGGACCAGACAGCTAGGGTCTGTTGAGATTCATCGCGAGGCGATGACGGCGGCGGCGAGATGGATCATGGCTGCGAAGCTCTGATCGGTTTTGTCGGCCCGCATGGCGATGCGTTTGAACTCCTTCAGCTTGCAGAA
>JALZJN010000265.1 GCA_030859735.1 Actinomycetota bacterium | reverse complement strand
GCTCGAAGCTGACCCCCTGTACCGCATGCAGCTCTCCGCCGGGGAGATCGAACCAGACGTGGAGATCGTCGACCCCGAGAACCGGATCGCGCGTGCTCACTGGGGACCCGCGCTTTCGGGGAGCCGGCGCAACCGGAATCTGTGAACCGAGAGATGGCCCACTCTCAGCCGGGGATTGAGCGCGTCTTCCATGGATTGCCCCACCATCGTGCACGCAAGGATCACGAGGGTGACGCAGACGCCGGGAGGCACGATCGCCCACCACGCATCGCTAAAGATCGCGCCGCCGGTAAGCGAGTTCTGGATCAATTTGCCCCAGGAGACCTGCGACGGGTCACCCAAACCCAAGAACGCGATGTACGTTTCGGCAAAGATGGCGGTCGCAACCGTGAGGACAGTGTTAGCCACCAGCAGAGGCGTCACCTGCGGCAGCACGTGCTTGACGATCAATCGAATGTTCCCCGCCCCAAGAGCGCGCGCTCGCTTCACATAGACTTGCTCACGAACGCTCTTGACCTGTGCGCGTATCAATCGCGCGGTGCTGGTCCAGTAGATGACCGCAATGATGATCACGATGTTAAGAAGACTCTGCCCCCAGATCGCCGCCGCCACTATCATCAGAGGCACGTCGGGAATCACCAGGAAATAGTCGGTCACTCGCATGAGCACGGTGTCCGTCCTGCCCCCCAGGTAACCGGACAAAATTCCTACCGCGCCTCCAATCAGCATTGCCATTAGCGAAGCTGCGAATCCGACAAGGAGCGACACGCGAGCCCCCCAGATCAAGAGCGTAAGCATGTCGATCCCACCATCGTCGAGACCCAGGAAATGCTCCGTCGACGGAGGAGCGTAGACGGGCCCGACTTTGCTTCTCGGGCCGTAGGGGGAGATGATCGGCGCAGCGAGCGCGAGAATAACGAAGAGCATCAGCACCAGCGCGCCAAAGGCCGCCTGCCGATCTCCGAGGACGAGCTGCCGGAGAGCGCCGCGAGGTGTCGAAGCCGCCACGGGTGCAGGTTCAGCGTCCGGAAGGCCACCTCCTGCGCCGGCCGGCGGCACAGCCTCGATGGTCATGCGGTGACTCTGGGGTCGAGCTTGAAGTACAAGAGGTCGGCGACATAATTGAAGAAAATCACGGCGAAGGTGAGAAGCAGGAACGCACCCTGCAGGACCGGGTAGTCACGCTGATCGATGGCGTTGATTACCGCGAGGCCTATACCCGGGTAGGAGAAAACCTCCTCGATGACAATAGCGCCCGCCAGGATGTAGCCGAACGACAAGGCTATAAGGGTGACGAGCGGAAGCATCGCATTACGGAGTCCGTGACGCCAGACGATGTTGAAGTTCTTGAGCCCCTTCGCCCGCGCCGTCAGCACGTAGTCCTCGCCCAGCGTCTCCAACATCGAGGAGCGGACGATGAGCGCGTACTCGCCGTAGAGACCAATGCCCAAGGTCAGGGCGGGGAGCGCCAAATGGCGCAAACGATCGGCGATGACCGTCCATGTAGAAGGCTCCTCCAGGATTCCAAGCGTCGGATCACGGATGCCCGCCACCGGAAATCCGAACCTCAAGGCGATATAGAACACAACCATCAGGCCAATCCACTGAGTCGGCATAGCGTAGAAAGACAATGCGGTCCATGTATTCAGGCGATCGGTCCTGGTCCCTCTTCTCCACGCAGACACCACCCCGGCGGCCACGCCGATGACAATCGAAATCACCGTTGCGATGACCAGCATCGGCAGAGTGTTCATGATCGGCTCTCTGAGGTTCTGCCACACCGACCGGCGGTCGGTAAACGACGTGCCGAGGTCACCTTCGGCCAAGTTCCCCAGATAGATCGTGTACTGCTGCCACATGGACTGATTCAGTCCCAACTCCTGTTCGAGGGCAGCCTTGAACTGCTTCGTGCAGTGGAAGCACCGCAGCGCGGTGACCGCGCTCCCGGGAACAGCTCGGAATAGAACGAAGTTCAGGGTGACGGCAACGAAAACAGTTAAGAGCGCCGCACCCGTCCGGCGGATGACGTAATCAACGCCTCTCACCTGCAATCCTCGGGCGGTGTCAGCGAGGCATCACTGAGTGAGATGAGGGCTGGTGTAATAGCACTTGCAGTAAGCGCCCAGTTGCGGATAGAAACCCTCCCACTCATCTCGAAAGGCCATGATGATCTCTTCCTGCACCGTGTGGATGTAAGGCCGCTCCTGGGCGAGCTTGGCCTGCATCTTCCAGACGATCTCTCGACGCTCGTCCTGATCCACAGTTTGGCCCTGCTTCTTGTACATGGCGTCGTAAGCCGGATCGTTGTAGCCGGTGTCGTTCCAGCTGTACCACTGGCCCTTTGTCATAACCGACAACATGAAGTCGGGGTCCACGTAGCCTATCCAGTCCCAGGCCGCAAGGTCGAACTTTGTGTAGTCACCGGCCGTCTCGAGAGCGTACGCCTGCCCCGTGTCCCCTCCAGGCTTGAGAGTCAGCTTGACTCCGACGTCGGCCCAACTGTCTTTGATGACCTCGAAGTAGCGCTCTCCGTTGAAGTTGAGGCTGCTCGGAACGATCATCTCGTAAGAC
>JALZJN010000261.1 GCA_030859735.1 Actinomycetota bacterium | reverse complement strand
GGTGTCGCCGGCAGACTCTATTACGTCTGCCGAGAACTCCGCCATCCAACCCGCCGCGTCCCCGAGCCTACTCGCGTCGTGGGTCTCGCCGGGCGCTATCAAGAACAGATCACCGGCAGAGACGTCCTGGTCTTGAGATCCGACCCGCTGCCGCCCACCGCCTCGCTCGAAGTAGATGAGTGAGAGGAACTGATGGCCGTGCGGCCCCGAGAGCGCCATCGCATGGTCCCGGTCGAGCCACTCGACGCAGACACGGGGCGCGTCGGGAGCCGTCGGCTCGAGCGCGAACATCGGATGCTTGCGCGTCGGTCCTCTGCTCATCAGGATCGTCCCTCCGTGTCCGAAATGAGTCATGGCGTCCTGCCCGGCCTAACGCGGGTCGCTGTGGCGGTTCGGCCGGAGAGACCTACCAAAGAGTATCGCACCACACTCACGCAAACGCCAGCACGCAGTCGTTTTTAGGTTCGGCCACGGTAGCTCGCAGACAAGGAAAACAAAAGATCGTCCTACATCCCGCAAAGATCTGCTCTTAGCGAAGTGTCGGATGGCCTCTACTCTTGACGGTACATCCCGCGTTGGGGCGGGAGCCAAGCAGCGAACAAAGGAGTCATGGACATGATGGTCGGAGTCTTGGCGGAGAGAAGGGTGGCGTGATGGGTGGCTTGATCGAGATAGCGGGTACCGAGGTCAGCCTGATCGACGTGGTCGCGGTCGCGTGGTTCGTCCTGGCTGGCCTCTCGACGGCTTACGTAGTCTGGGATAGCTTCGTCAACAAGAACCCCGAGGCGACGGTCATGAAGTGGGGTTGGATCCTCATCACTCTTTACATGGGACCGATAGCCCTGGCCCTCTACGTCCTCACCGACAAAGAGCCTGCACCCGGCGAGCATGAGGAGTTCATCAAGCCCTTATGGAAGCAGGGGATCGGCTCCACCGTCCACTGCATCGCCGGCGACGCCACCGGCATCATAGCTGCGGCGGTCATCACCGCAGCCCTGGGACTGCCGATGTGGGTAGATCTGATCTTCGAGTACGCCGCGGGCTTCGCCTTTGGCCTGTTCATCTTCCAATCGCTGTTCATGAAGGACATGGCGGGCGGCTCCTACCTTAAGGCCGTCAAGAACTCCTTCATGCCCGAGTGGCTCTCGATGAACATGATGGCTGCCGGGATGTTCCCGGTGATGATCTTTTTGATGATGGGCCGCGACATGCGGGCTATGGAGCCCACCGAACCCCTATTCTGGGCGGTTATGTCTTTGGGCGTGATCGTGGGCTTCTTCGTCGCCTACCCGGTAAACGTCTGGATGGTCTCCCGCAACCTCAAGCACGGCCTTATGCACGTACCCACCAACGAGGAGCTTGCCCGCACCGCCGAGGCGTCTCCGCACGACTCGGTGCCTGCGCCGCACGTCACGATGAGCGGCACCCACGCGGGCCATGGCATGGCCTTAACCAGCCCAGAAGCGCCTACCACCAACGGACACAAAGGAGCGTGAGAAAAGTGCAAGAGCATAAAACAGAGATAACACGCGAGAACCACAGCATGCAGCACGACGGGTACGCTGGAATGCACCACGAGATGAAGCCGAACGTCACGCGCCCGCAGCTCGCGGTGGTCACGATATTGACCGTGCTGGCGCTGGCCCTCGGCGTGGTGATCCCGGCACAGTTCGTCAACCTTTCCTTAAGCGCCGAGGACGTGGGTGGTGCGATCATGCCGCCTGGCATGACTATGACCCGCGACACCGCGGCCGCCGCGATGCGCGAGATGAGCGCCGTCGACCCCGAAGAGGTGAGCTACACTGCCCCCGCCGACGCTCGCGGCGATCAGGCCCTGGAGCCTAGGATCGCGAACGACGGGACGAAGGTCTTCGATCTCACCGCCTCCGTGATCGACTGGAACATCCTGCCCGGCGAGCAGGTCCAGGCCTATGCCTTCAACGAACAAGTGCCGGGCCCGCGCCTCCGTGTAACCGAGGGAGATCAGGTACGCATCAACGTGACCAACAACCTAGCCGAAGCTACCAGCGTCCACTGGCATGGCATGGTCCTCCCTAACGAGATGGACGGCCCAGCCGACGTGACGCAGGCGCCGATAGAGCCGGGCGAGAGCTTCACCTACGAGTTCACCGCAGAGCGGCAGGGCACCTACTTCTACCACTCGCACAAGGAGCCCGACCGCCAGCAGGCCCTCGGCATGTACGGTGCGCTGATAGTCGACCCGAAGGCCCCCTCGATCGAAGAGTCCTACGACTACGACCTCGAATACACCATGCAGCTCCAGGAGTGGCTGGAGAAGGAGGGCTACACCTACCCCGCCATGCTCATGGAGGGAGCCATGCCCAACTTCTTCACCATCAACGGCAAGTCCTACCCCGAGACCGAGACCATCGACATGAAGGTCGGCGAGAAGGTTAGGCTGCGTTTCGTCGGCTCGAACAACAACTTCGTCCACCCGATGCACGTCCACGGAGGACCCTTCGAGGTCGTCCAGACCGACGGCAACCCAGTCCCCGAGGCGGCCCAGATCGAGAAAGACACCATCAACGTCGGCCCGGGTGAGCGCTACGACGTGGTCTGGGAGGCCAGGGAGCCGGGCAAGTGGCTCGTGCACTGCCACATCCCGCACCACACCACCAACGACAACGTCGAGGAGCAGGGAGGTGGTGGCTTGACGATGGTCATAAACGTCACCGAGTAAACGGACTACTTGGCTATGTACTTGCTGCGGGGCGCGCAGGGGCGCCCCGCAGCCGAATGCCTTACGAGTCTCCTAGTCGGTTGCGTGGTGTACCAAGGGAGTGAACG
>JALZJN010000259.1 GCA_030859735.1 Actinomycetota bacterium | reverse complement strand
ATCCCGTCGGTCCACTCAAACTCACCCCCGGAAAGCTCACGGACCCGCTTCAGGACTGCATAGCCGTAGCTCTCACCCTCGGCCAGGATCGCGAGCACGAGCGGCGTTGCCGAGGCCGCAACCAGGTCCTTGTTGATGTGCATATACCCGCCCTCCCATGGCTCGAAGACATATGCATAGTAGCACAAGGTATAAGCCACCCGCCGGCAGGGAACGGCTCGGTCCGCCATCCTCCGGGTAGGCAGTCGTCGGCCCGGGCGCCGGACGGATAATTGGGCGATGTTCACCGTCGAGGAGCGGGATCGGGTGCGCGACCACATGCTGGAGCTCGCTCGCGGCGACGCACGCGTTGTGGCGGGGGCCGAGGTCGGCTCGCTCGCTCTCGGCGGAGGGGACCGCTGGTCGGATCTCGACCTAACCTTCGGCATCACCGACGGCGTCGCAGTGACGGAAATCCTCGACGACTGGACCAGAGACCTCGTGTCGCGATTCGACGCGGTTCATCTGTTCGACCTCGTCGCGGATTCCACCGTCTATCGGGTGTTCCTGTTGGCGGAATACCTCCAGCTCGACGTCTCGGTGGCACCGGCGTCGAAGTTCCGCTCGACAAGCCCCCGCTTCAAGCTCTTGTTTGGAGAAGCGAACGAGCCCGAGTACAGCCGGCCCCCGTCGCGGGACCACACATTGGGCTGGGCGGTGCTCTGGGCGCGTCATGCGCGGATATGCATCGAGCGCGAGCACTGGTGGCAAGCCGAGTACTGCATCACGCACCTTCGCTGCTGTGGGATGGAACTCGCCTGCCTGCGTCATGACCTGCCCGCGTCCTATGGCAGGGGATTCGATCGATTGCCGGCCGAGGATCGTGACGCGTTCGAAGGAGCGATCATGCGATCACTAGACCGTGACGAGCTGCTGGGCGGCCTTACCGTCGGGGTCAAAGGGTTGCTACGAGAATGCGAGCTCGGCGACGACAACGGGCGCATACGACGGCGACTCCGCGAGTTGGCGGGTTTAGAGCTGGACGCGTAGCGACGCCCTGTTACCAGGGCCTTTTGGGTTGCAGGGGTAGGATTTGAACCTACGACCTCCGGGTTATGAGACAGCTACCCCCCGTCCAGCTCCGTCCATGCCCGTTCGATAATAGCCTCTGAGCAGCCTGAATGAGGGTCGAAGAGGGGTCGAGGACTCTCCCCGTCCAGCCCAGTCCGGGGTGGTTCGGTAGATGGCGGGTAGAAGGAGGTCAGCCCGGCTTTCGTGCGGCGTTCATCGACCCGATGAGCGCCCCAGCCGCTGCATAGATGACTCCGCCTAAAAGCGCAATAACCAGTTTGAAAGTAGGTGGCACTTCATGATCCTAAAGTCGGGGGCAAGCCCGGGCCAGCTACGTCTTTCAGCTCGTTCCGCGGCGCAGCCAGAGAGAAGTGTGCTCCGGCTGGACGGTCTCGTTAACTGCCATGAGCAGGTCCGAGGTCACTGTTTCCAACGTGACCTCGTCGCGCACTCGGCGAGAGAACTCTTCGACGGTGCGAGTTGCATCGTAACGGCTTCTGTAGAAGCGCCGGTCAATGAAAGACTGGACGCGAGCCCGAGCGGGCCGGAACAGGGCGGCGACTGCGAGCGTCGATCCGGCCACAGCGAGGCTGTTGCTCTCCTGTCCGCCGACCTCGCGCAAGATCCCGCCGACGCCTACCACTCCCACGACATAGACGACCGCCAGCACAGCGGTGAGTGCGCCGTAAACTAGCGTGCGGTTGATGATCACGTCGATGTCGTAGAGGTGGTGCCGAAAAATGGCGACGCCGGTCGCGGTGGGTATCCCTGCGACCGCCAACCCGAACAGGAAGAGGCTGACGTTATGCACAAGTCCGTCACCTAGCAGTGCACTTGCCGGTGGACCGATAACAAAGCCTGCAATCACCACCAAGACCAAGAACACGCCCGCATAACCTAACCACTTAACCTGCTGTCGTTCAATTCCTGTGGAGCGGTTGGCTCGTACCACGAGCCCGATCGTGGCCCCAACGACGGTGAGGAAGTAGACCACAAGGCCTGCCGCCTGGATGGTTTCAAAGAACGCATCCCATCCGTGAACACCGAAAGGGTTAGCGACCGGATATTGCTGGTCCATGTCGAGCCGGCCACGCTTGAAGAGAAATGGCGCGAGCAAAGCCGCAAGGCCCGCCCCAGCGACCCACACCATCGGCTTCCATCGAGGCGATAGGGGCTTTCCGTCCGGAAAGAGAAGGAGCACGAACACGAGAGTGG
>JALZJN010000256.1 GCA_030859735.1 Actinomycetota bacterium | reverse complement strand
TCCCTCAAAGAGTGGGCCGAAACTTGGAACGAGAATCCTCGCCCTTACGTGTGGCACAAAACCGCGGACGAGATCCTCGAGACGCTGGCAGCATATTGTCAACGAATCTCGGACTCGGGACACTAGTGCCCCGTCGCGGAAATCATCGTCACATTCGAACGACCCTGCATCACCGATGGCTGCGTTGCTTGTCGCTCACGTACCTCCAGGTACGCTCGACTCCTCGCTCCTTGCCCACGGCTCCGCCGAGGTCGGAATTGGGATTCTATTTGGCGCGCAGGGTCGCTCTCGATGTTGGCGCTTCTTTCGCGACGTACCACTAGTCTGGGGTCATGTCGCAACAGGACCCGGAACAGATCGTCGCCGAGCTTCGCCAGCGAGGTCTTCGCATGACCCCTCAACGGCGAGCGATTGTGGCGGAGGCGCTGTCGGCGGAGGGACACATCAGCCCTGCAGCGCTTGCCCGCAAGATCGAGGAACGGGTGCCGGGATGCAACACCTCCACCGTGTACAGGACGCTGGCTCTGTTGGACGAACTCGGCGTCTTGGCGCACACCCACTTCGAGGGCGGGGTCGAATATCATCGGGCCGAGGAGGCGGGCCACGTTCACCTCACGTGCTCACTCTGCGAAGGCTCGCTGAGTCTCTCGAGGCGAGATGTCGAGCCACTCCAGGAGCTCCTTCAAGAGCGCCACGGCTTTCAGGCCGATCTCACTCACTTCGAGATCACCGGGATCTGCCGAAGCTGTCGCAGCTCCAGGGCCACCGCCGCGGCCGGCAAGCGCGAGGGACCACAGCTCACGTCTAGCCGCGCTGCGTACCAGGGCGAGCCGGCTCGACCTGGTCTTCCAACAAAGAAACGTCCGAGATCTTGATCGTGACTCCGGGGCGCGGCTGGACGGAAGCCCCGGTTGAGTCCTCCAAATCGGAGTCATCCAGATTCGTAACCGTCCGCTGGTCCCCGGCCTCTCGGCCTGCGGCACCTTGGATCTCGTTTCGCCGCCGCAGCGCGTGACGCAGCAGCTCGGCGGCCTCGCGCTCGGCCATCTCTCGCAACCCTCGGGCGTCACTGGCGGCCTCGCCCATGATCTCGACGGCCTGCTCACGCGCCTCAGCGACCGCGGCCTCCGCCTGAGCTCTCAGCTCGGTCGTCTGATGCTGCGCCTCCTCGACCGCCTTCTGCATGATCTCGCGCGCCCGCTTGCGAGCCTCGGTCAGGCTGTGCTCCGCCTCGGCAACTATCTCCCGGGCACGACCGCGCGCCTCGGCTAGAGCGATCTCCGCCTCCGTCGCCAGCTCGACCGCCCGGCTGTGTCCCTCGACCGTCGCCGGAGCCACCGGCGGCGCGGGGGGATCGGAGATCACGCCGAGGTCCACGGCCGGAGAGGACTCGGGGACGGAGCGGGCCACTGAGCCCTGATCCGAAGCGGCTGGGGCCTTTCGCTCGGCGTCCGGCGCCGGAGTCCGGCTCCGGGCGGGCTTCGCCCGACCCCCGACGTTCGAGAACCAGGGCCGAGCCTTGGCTATAGGCGAGCCCCTCTGCGGCCTCGGGGAGCCGATGCGCCGGGCGAGCGCCAAAATGCCCGCGGCGACCAAGATCAATGTCAGCAGGCCCGTGGCTATGTCCAGATAGGTGATCACGCTCAGCCTCACTCGCTCTACTCGGGAGGGATCGAATCGTTGACCCAAGGATATGCCGGGACCGACCGCTGTTGCTCGAAAGTCGCCGGCGCCGGCCTCCTCCAGCGTGAGGCGCGCGTCCGGTCCCAGCTCATGACGCTCGGAGCGCCCATCCGGGCCTTCGATAGTGACGGCGGAGCCGGTGGGAAAGCCAAAGAGAGCGTCTCTCACGTCGAAGGATATGCGCCTGGTGGAGCGGGGGCCTGGGGGTGCGGAGGTCTCCGCCACCGGCGCCGCAGCCGGTCCAGAGCCTTCCAGGACGATATTCCAGCCCAGCTGGGAGCTCGGGCTGAAGCGCGGCTGGCCCGGCACAAGCCGGTCGCGGCCGCCCGCCACGACGGCGTCCACCGCGTAGCTGATCTCCTCCGAGCGAACACTTCCGTCCTTCTTCAGAGCACGACTGCCCAAGAGCCACTGGGGCCCATCGGTGTCCAGCGAATACCCTGTCTTCCGGTCGTCGACGATCGTCAGAGAGCTGATTTCCTCGGGCGCGATCGGATCACCGGCAGTCGAGACGAAGTCCACGAGGGTCGCATAGCTCACATCGAAACCGACCTCCAGGGCGGTGAACGTTGTCACGCTCAGCGTTCTCACGCTCGGGAAGTCCCCATCCGACCAGTGAGCAAAGGCAACTCGCGCACCCCCCCCGACGTTCTGAGAGTCTGGGGCGGCCAGGACGTGGCTGCCCGGCCTTCGGAGCCTTGTGTAGGCGAGGCCGTTGTGATCGGTGGTCAGTCTGCGCCCGTCCAAGAGGAAGTGGATGCCCTCGATCGGCGGAACCGCCTGAATGGTCACCGGCAGATAGGGAGCGACCTCCTGAGCCGTGGTCGGCGCTTCTCGCAACGCGCCGAGCGCCAGACTCAGCAAGAGGGCAGCAGCCACGACAAGACGTGTCATAGGGGACATTGTGCGACAAAAGAGGCCGACGCAGCAGCATCTCGCTGCGCCGAGCCTCTCTTGCCTCCGGCTCGCCCCCGTGCCGGAAACCTTTCTCGTGGTTCATCGAGGGCCTCTGGTGCCCGGGAGGGCGTGGGTTCCGGAGCTCACCTTCGCCCCGGACCCACACCTGCAAAGTGCTAGATCTCGCACCCCCGGTCGGAAGCGGTGCCGCCGCTGCAGTTGTCGATGCCCTTGCCTCCGAAGAGCCTGTCGACTCCCAGACCACCCTTGAGCACGTCTCTGCCGTCGTTGCCCTCGAGATGGTCGGACTGGGTTCCACCAGTGATGTGGTCGGCGTCTCCACCACCGAGGAGACGGTCGCGGCCGGCCCCACCGTCGATCTGGTCGCGGCCGTAGCCACCCTGGACGATGTCTTCGCCGTCGCCGGCCGAAAGCACATCGGCCTGACCGCCACCGGAGAGGAAGTCCCGGCCCCAGCCGCTCACCAGCATGTCGGCGCCGTCGCCACCGTAAACCTCGTCGTTGCCCAGCCCGGAGTAGATCTCGTCATTCCCGCCCAGGCCCTTGATGTGGTCGTCGCCTCCGAAGGTGCAGAAGACGTCTGACCCAGAGGTACCGACCAGGACATCCGCGGAGGGCGACCCGCTGATTATCCGGCCACCCGTGCCGCTGGACCTGCTGTCGCTGTAGTTCATGCCGGCGCAGGCACCGGCCTTGATGTCGGGAACGTCCCAGGTCTTGGAGACGACATCGGTCAGGAGCTCGTCGCCGCCCGAGGACTCGTCCCGAGGCTCCTCGTCGCAGCGGCCGCCGTCACGCTCCTCGACCCCCAAGGGCTCGTAGTCGTTGGCCCAGTTGTGGTCCTCGTCGACCCAGAAGCACAGCTCCGCAGTTCCGGCCTCACCCTCGGAAGCCGTCATCGTTATCGAGCAACGCCCGGATGAGTCCGTACCCTCGGGGTTGGACGGCGAGCTGCAGCCATTGTTGTAGTCGGGGGTGGCGTTCGTCGTATCTTCCTCGAGCCCGTCCGAGTTGTCCGGGTCGTTGGCCCCGCCGAGGTTCTCGAGGTCGACGTAGGCGCCGGCAATGGGGCCCGAGGGACCGGTAACCGAGCAAGTGTAGGTTCGCTCCTCGCTGGTGAACCCAGTGTGGGTCTCGGGCTCGCAGTCGAGCTCTGCACCCTCCTCGACGCCCTCGAACCACCAGTTGCCGATCCGGTCGGTGTCGTCGGGCTCGGTCAGGTCATCGGAAGCCAGTTGACGCTCGTTGATGTCGAGGTCGGCCGTGGTGTTGTCGTCGTCGTCGTCGACCCAGGCCATGATCTCGTCCTTGCCCTTGGTCGTACCGACGTAGGTGACCGTGCAGGTGCCCGTGCCGTCGGCGTTCTTGTCGGTCGCGGTGCAGGACTCGTCGGGCGTCTCGTAGCTGGTAGAGGCGTCGGGGTCGTTGGCGCTCTCGCTGCGCCACTCGAAATCGACCTCGGCGTTTACTCCGGCGGTCATCCCTTCGACTTTCGCACTGAGCACGAGCTCGGTGCCCGTCTCGCGCAACCCACCACTCGGCGTAAGCGTCAATTTGTAACCGGGAACCGTCTGAGCCAGAGCCCCGACGGGAACCGCGGCCGTTGCAGCTACTACGGCCGCAATGAGAATCAGTGCCCGCGCGGGCATAGACTTACCACTGCGCATGCTTTCCCCCTATGTCTCAATCGGCGAAACCCCTGCGGGCGGGCGCCCGTCCGGCTTCGTCCACCTATTTAGAATGCATTTACCAAGCTAGGGCGTTGAGAGCAATTGAGCAAGGTGTATCTAATACGTAGATTAGAGCTCTGAGGTATAGCGTTGAGGTTATAGTTACTCCCCGACAATGATGTACGGAGGCGTGGAGGCGGGCGGCACCAAGTTCGTCTGTGTTACGGGAACCTCCGCGGAGGACATCGTCTCAGAGGCCCGCTTCCCCACCCGAGCACCCGAAGAGACTCTTGCCGCAGCAGTCAGCTTTTTCTCCGAGTTCGTCTCCTCCGGGGGACCGCTCGACGCGGTGGGCGTCGCCTCTTTCGGACCGGTGGAGCTGCGAAGCTCGAATCCCGAATACGGCTTCATCAGGTCCACCCCCAAGCCCGGATGGTCCCATACCGACGTCGCCGGTCGCTTCCACAGGGAGTTGGGCCTTCCGATCGGCTTCGACACCGACGTCAACGGCGCCGCTCTGGGTGAGGGCCGAGCCGGCGCGGCCCGCGGGCTCAACACGTTCGTGTACATGACCGTGGGTACCGGCATCGGGGCGGGCGCGGTAGTCAACGGCGAGGTCGCCCATGGACTCGTCCACGCGGAGATGGGCCATGTGGTCGTGCCCCGGCTGCCGGGAGACGATTACCCAGGCGGCTGTGACTTCCACGGCGACTGCCTGGAGGGAATGGCCGCCGGGCCCGCTCTCGCAGCGCGCTGGGGGCGGCCTGCCGAAGAGCTGGGGGGCGCCGAGCTGGCCGGCGCGGTCGAGCTGGCAGCGTTCTATCTCGCGGCAGGACTGCGAAACGTCGTCTACACGATCGCTCCGGAACGAATCGTGCTCGGGGGAGGAGTGAGTCAGATGCCGGGACTTCTGCCTCGAGTCGGCGCACGACTGCAGGAGACCCTGGCCGGCTACCCCGGCCTCGCCGAGCACGAGGCTTCGGACTTCGTCGTCGGCGCGGCGCTCGGGGGCCGGGCGGGAGCGACGGGGGCTCTGGTCCTGGCGGAGACGGCCGCCCGGGAGGCATGAGCTATCCCTGCTTGCCCAGGCTGTCCGAGCGGACCGATGACATTTACCACCGCGGCTTGTGATCGCCGATGGGGGCCGGGTAGCCGAGGACGGCTCTCGCGTCCTCGGCGAGCTTCCACGGCTCGTGCACCGCGGCCCCCTCGATGCCCGACAGCTCTGGAACGTAGCGCCTGACGTAGTTTCCCTGCGGGTCGAAACGGTGAGATTGACGCAGCGGATTGAACCTGCGGTTGGGCCTGGTGTCGTTACCGGTGCCCGCCACCCACTGCCAGTTGCCCGCGTTGTTGGCGATGTCGCCGTCCACCAACAGGTCCCAGAAATGGGCGGCTCCCAGGCGCCAGTCGAGCTGGAGATCCCTGGTAAGAAAGGAGGCGGTGATGAGCCTCGCACGGTTGTGCATGAAGCCTTCGCAGGCGAGCTGCCGCATACCTGCGTCCACGATCGGAAGCCCCGTGCGGCCCTCCTTCCAGGACTGCAGCGCCTCCGGGTCATCACGCCATCGCCGATCGCGGTCCCGGTAGTCGCGGCGAGAAAGAGTGGGGGCCGCGGCCAGCACCTGGTGGTGGAAGTCGCGCCAGCAAAGCTGACGGATGAAGGGCTCTGCTCCAGCTTTTCCCCCGGCGCGCCCGACCAATTCCACGGGAGAGAGGCACCCGAAATGAAGGTAGGGCGAGAGGCGCGATGTCTTGTCGCCGGCGAGATCGTCGTGGCGGTTTCCGTAGCCTTCGAGGCCCGCGCGCAGCCACCGGCTCAGCCGCTTTCGCGCCTCCGACTCTCCTCCGCGGGGCAGCTGCGGAGAGACCCTCTCCGAAACCAGAGAGGAGAGAGAGGGCAGGCGCCCCTTCATGAGCCCCGAGGGGGTCGACAGGCGGCGCGGCGCAGGCAGCGACGCCCGCATTTGAAGCGTGCTCCACTTGCGCCAGTAGGGGGTGAAGACCTTGAAGTGATCGCCCTCATCGGGAACGATGGCTCCCGGCTCGATCACGGTCGCGCCGGGTCGCAGGGCGAGCTCGATTCCGTCCCGGGAGCAGGCCTCCCGGAGCCGTCGTTGCCTCAGCCGGGCATAGGAGCTGTAGTCCTCGGTCACCCACAGGGAGCGCGCGCCTGCCTCACGCACGACGGTCATCGTCTCTGCGACAACATCTCCGGAACGCAGAAACAGATCGCCGCCCCGATCCCTCAATTCGCCCCGCAGATCTTCCAGAGAGTCGAGCAGAAACGCCAGCCGGTTGGGCCGGGCGTAGTCGCTTCGGAGGATGGTGTCGTCGAGCACGAACAGCGGGACCACGCGATCGGAGGCCGCGATCGCTGCGCTGAGGGCAGGGTGATCGCGGACTCTCAGGTCCCGGTTGAACAGGAGGACGGCCGCCGACATGGCCTTCCTGAGACTATTTGCCGAGAACGGCCCTGAGAGCAGGCTCGAGCTCGGGGTGGCGGAAGGAAAAGCCAGAGCCTTCGAGCTTCGACGGAATCACGCGCTGGCTGAAGAAGAGGAGCTCCGTCGCCATCTCCTTGCCCAGGATCACCTCGAGGGCGATGGCGGGGACGGTGAAGAGCGTGGGACGCGACAGGACCCGGCCGACCGTTACGGTGAACTCTGCGTTGGTTATGGGGTTCGGCGCGGTCAGGTTTACGGCTCCCGACACGTCGGCCTCAAGCAAGTGCTGCATCGCCCGCACCTCGTCTTCCAGCGTGATCCAGCTCCACCACTGCCGCCCCCCGCCGAGCTTGCCTCCTACCCCGAGCCTGAACGGGAGCAGCTGCCGCACCAGGATCCCACCGGCACCGTCGAACACCAGTCCCGAGCGCGTCGTCACAACCCTGATGCCGGCCTCTCGAGCGGGGCTGGTGGACTCTTCCCACGCCTTTACTACCCCTGCTAAGAAGCCACCGCCGGCGGGGGCGCTCTCCTCCATGATCGCGTCGCCCCGGTCTCCGTAATAACCGACGGCCGACTGGGACAGGAGGAGCGCAGGAGGCCTGTCGAGCCCCGCGAGAGTGCGGGACAAGAGGCTCGTGCCTTGAATCCGGCTGTCTCTCACGCGCCGCTTGTGCGCCTCGTTCCAGCGCCGGTCCCCGATCCCCTCCCCGGCCAGGTGGACGACCGCGTCGAAGCCCTCGAGCGCGGCCGCGTCGAGCTCACCCGTCGCGGGGTTCCACCGCACCGAGCTCGAATCGGCCGGGGCGCTGCGCGAGAGGGCGACCACCTCGTGTCCGTCCCGTTGTAGTGCTCGGCGAAGCGCGCTGCCGATGAAACCGCTCTCACCGCTCATGAGAATGCGCATGCCTGGCCCCTGCTCTCGTGTGGATCTCCGAAGGGCAGTCAACCACGCGGGCGAGCGTTTGTGCAGGCGAGGCACCACTCAGCGGGGCTGGCTCTGCAGAGAGCGCTTAAAGCTCCAGAGACGAGTAGGCCACCACCCCTCGGTGCAGGGAGTCGGCGCAAGCGCGCAGGGCTTCGAGCAACTCGCCCTCGGGCACCGCCTCAATGAGTTGGCGTACGAGGTCGATCAGCTGCTTGATGGAGCGGACGAAGTCTCCAGCGGCATCGTCGGGGCCGAGCACATCCTCGAGCCCGGCCCCCGAGGCCCATCGGTAGGCCTGCTGCGAGAAGCCTGGGTCTGGCTCGCGTGTTAGCTCGAGGCCCCGCATCTGTTCCTCTGCCGAGATCTCTCCCCACAGCCGCACGAGCCTCTCCCAGGCGCGGCCCCCTGCCCGGGTGGGTTGTGCCCCGACCGCATCCATCTCGGGTCCGCGAGTCTCGTAGATGAGGCTCGAAAGCAGGCCGGCGAGCTCGGCCGAGTCGAGACCCTCGAAGATGCCCTCCTCCAGTGCCTCGACCACGAGCAGGTCGGATTCGTTGTAGATGCGGGCCAGCGTCTCCCCCTTCGAAGTCAGCGCCCATCCGGACACACAGCCGAGTCGTTGCAGTACCTCGAGCACCCGCTCGAAGCGGCGACTGAGGGTCTGGGAGCGACGGCTCACGCGGCGCTCGATCCCGGCGACCTCGCGTTCGAGCTTGACCGCTCGACGCCAGAAGTGGAGGTGTCGGTTGATCTCGGGGCAAGCCCTGCAGGGGTGCTGGTCTAGCGCCTGCTGAAGGTCGTCCGAGGTCTCCTCCGCGACACTCTGCTGCCGCGCGCCCTCCACCTGCAGGCGGCCGAGACGCCGGGCCAGGAGCCGGCGTGAGCGCGCGTCCTTGGGCTGGAAGGCGGGAGGAAGCCGCAGGCGCCCCGCGACACGTGGAGGTGCGGTCAGGTTGTAGGGCTGTAGCCAGGTGACCGCCCGCTCTTCCGACATGACTTGAAGGCGCGGCCCCCGGTCCTGGGCTTCACTCACGTCGATCACCACGTGGCGGCCCCGCCGTTTGCCTCCAGGCAGCTCCACGACGTCTCCGGGGCGCAGGGCGCCGAGGGCGCCGGCGACCGCATCGCGCGAGGCCCGGCCCCGCTGCTCCTTCATCTCCTTTGTGCGCGCGTCCAGCTCGACGTAGGAGGCGATGTCTCCTCGTTCGCAGCTCGCCTTGGCACGATAGGAGGCGAGATAGCCCTCGAGTCGGGCCCGAGTCTGCTCGAGCTCGACCACCTCGGAGTCGGCCTGGAACTGAGCGAAAGAGGAGTTGACCAGGTGCTCGGCCTCGGAGCGGTCGTAGTTGCGCATGAGATTCACGGCCATGTTGTAAGAGGGAGTGAACGACGACAGCAGCGGATAGGTTCGCGTCGACGCCAGCCTCGAGATCTGGTCGAAGGACGCAAAGCGCTGCAGCAGCACCACCGAGTGGCCGAGCTCGTCGATCCCCCGGCGGCCGGCCCGTCCCGAGAGCTGTGTGTACTGGCCCGGAGTGATCATCTCGTGCCTCTCCCCGGTGAACTTCATGAGGCTCTCGATCACCACCGTGCGCGCCGGCATGTTGATGCCGAGAGCCAGGGTCTCGGTCGCGAAAACGATCTTGATCAGACCCTGCTTGAAGAGGTCCTCCACGATCTCTTTGAACGGCGGGATCATGCCCGCGTGATGGGCCGCCACGCCTCGCCTGAGGCCCTCGAAAAGCTCGTCGTAGCCCAGCACGGCGAGCTCGTCGGGGCTGAAGTCCACCGTGCGCTGTTCGGCGAGCTGCATGATCGCTCGCTGCTCCTGAGAAGTGGTGAGCCTCACGTTCTCGGTGACTGCGCGCGAGACGGCCGCATCGCAGCCGCGACGGGAAAAGATGAAGTAGATCGCCGGCAGCATGCCCTCGCCGTTCAGTCGCTCGACGACATCGACCCGTGCCGGTATCCGCCTCCGGCGCGCGTGGGGCCTCTTGCCACCACGCCGGGGGCGCTCGGCCCCGCGGCTGCGCCGGGGGTCGAAGGCACGAGCCTGGGGGTTGGGGATGGGGCCCCCGCCCGGGCGTTGCACGAACATAGGCAGCAGCTCGTCCGAGGCAAAGTACCAGTGTCTTATCTCGACCGGGCGGTGCTCCTCGATGATGACCTCGGTCGGCCCCCGGATGGTCTGAAGCCAGCGAGCGAACTCCTCGGCATTGGACACCGTCGCGGACAACGACACGGTCAGCACCTCGACCGGGAGGTGAATGAGGATCTCCTCCCACACCGCGCCCCGGTAGCGGTCCTGGAGATAGTGGACCTCGTCCAGCACCACGCAGTGGAGCGTGTCGAGGCCCTCGGAGTCCTCGTAGATCATGTTGCGCAGAACCTCGGTAGTCATGACCACGACCGGGGCACCGCCGTTGATCGAGTTGTCGCCGGTCAAAAGTCCCACGTTCGCCGGCCCGTAGAGGGCGCAGAAGTCCGCGTACTTCTGGTTCGACAGAGCCTTGATGGGAGCCGTATAGAAAGTCCGGCCCCCGCCCCTCAGGGCCAGGTGGGCGGCGAACTCCCCCACCACCGTCTTGCCGGCGCCGGTGGGCGCGGCCACGAGCACCGAGAGGCCCTGGTCCAAAGCGGCTTGCGCCCGGCGCTGGAAATCATCGAAGGGAAAGTCGTAGGACGCCTCGAAGTCCCCCGGAGCGGACCGGGTGCCGATATCAGCCTCCGCCGCTGCCCTCTCCTGCCCCCGAGCCCTCACCCTGCCCTGATCCCGAGCCGGGCTCGACCTGCGGCTGCGCCGGCGGAAGGCTCGGCGGGGTCAGCCCCGAACCCGACAGATCGACCTCGGCCCGCCGTTCGTCGAGCAGCACGGTGGCGCTCTGCCACAACTGCCCTCCTTGGTCTCGTTGCTCGGCTGCGCGAGCCAGCACCTTATCGACGGAATCACCCTCTACCTCGGAGGCGAGCGAGTAGGTCTTGGCCGCCGCCAAGTAGATCTGCGTCGACTGCAGGAAGAGGCTGTGGGCGCTCTGGACGGCGCCCGGAGACAGCACTCGGGAGAGGTCGGTGCTGGAGCCCTCGATGACCTGCCTCCAGGAGGCGGCTCTCTCGCCGAGCGCTTTGCGGGCGTCCTGTTCGGTCAGACTCGTGGGGGCGGCAGTCATGTCCGAGGCGGCAGGCCTCAGTGACTGCAGGGCGCCCCGGACCTCGCCGGTGTAGCGGTCGAGCGCATCGGCGCGGGCTGCGGTGCCGTCGTCCGTCTGAGTTGAGGCGATGGCCGCGAAGACGCCGCCGACGAGGGCCAGCACCACGATCATCAACACCGCCCGGCCCGGCCAGGTCCGGTACCAGGCGGGAGGCTTCCGGGGCGCCAGAACCGGGCGGGGAGCCTCGGCGGGCCGCCGCCGTCCCTGGCTGCCTCGCGACTGCGCCTTCTTCTTTCCTTTTACCGGCATAACGCTCGAATCGTACTAAGCCGGACTGGGCTTCTTGACGCGCCGCAGAATCAGGATCGTGACCTCGTAGAGCCCATAGAGCGGGAACGCCATGATCGACATCGTGTAGGGGTCTTGGCTCGGGGTGACGATTGCAGAGAGGGCGAAGATCCCCACCAGCGCGATCTTGCGGTTTGCTCGCAGCTGCTCGACCGTGATGGCGCCGACGAGGCCCAGGAAGATAAGCACGAGGGGAAGCTGAAAGGTGACGCCGAAGGCGATCAGCACCAGGCCCACGAAGTTCAGGTACTTCTCCGCGGTGATGATCGGGTTGAGTCCCTGGCCCCCGATGGAGATCAGGAACTCGACCCCCTTGGGCAGCGTGAGATAAGCGAACAGGAAGCCGACGGTGAACAACGTCACCGAGGACACCACGAAGGGAATCGAGTAGCGCTTCTCCTTCGGTGTCAGCGCCGGAACGACGAACGAGTAGAGCTGGTAGACCCATACCGGCGAGGCGAAGGCGATACCCGCCAGAGCGGTGAGCTTCAGCCGGAACTGGAACCCCTCGGTCACACCGATGACGTTCAGCTGACAGCCGGTAGGCCCAAGGAGCCTGTCCGGCAAGCTGCACAGAGGCTGTTTGATCAGGGTCAGCAAAGGCTCGTAGAAGAAGAACGCTGCTATCGACAGGGCCACGAACGTCACCAGCGACACCATGATGCGGGAGCGCAGCTCGGACAGGTGGTCGACCACCGACATCGCTACCTCGCGCCGGCGCTGCTTGCGCCGGAGGCGCAAACGCAGCCGGCGGCGCCGGGCCTCGACTGTGTCGCTCATCGGCCACGCTCGATCTTGGGGTCCCCCGTGGGAGTGGCTGCCGCAGCTTCTGCGTCCTGCTGTTGACGGTTGAGGCGCTCGAGATCGTCCTTGATGGAGGCGTTATCGTCGTCCTCGAAATCGGCTTCCGAGCCGCCGCCGGCTGAAGCCTCCACCGGGGGCCTCTCGTCGTCTTCTGAGATGCCGTCCGAGCCGTCTGTGGTCGCGTCTTGCAGGGTGGAGCGTTCCTCGTGGGCGTTCGAGTCGGCCGTGGTCGGGTCCTCGGAGTCGTTGCCGGAAGCCTCTTGGTCCGACTCGCCGCCGGAGTCCCCGGACGAGTCGCCGTCGGCGGGCAGAGCCCCCGCCGCTCGGGGCCGAGAGCTGCCCGAGCCGGGCGCCGGCCGGTCCTCCTCGTCGTCGTCGAGCGCGGTCGAGAACTCGTCTTTCATGTCCTGGGCCATGCGCCTCAGCTGGGACGCCGTGCGCCCCAGATTCCGAGCCATCTCGGGAAGCTTCTCGGGCCCGAACACCAGCAGAGCGACGACCATGACGACCATGATCTCGAGCGGTCCTATTTGAGGCATTGGCCCAGTCTAAGAGGCCCGGCACCTAAGACGCCCTCCGCATGCGCATACGAAAAAGGGCCGGGGCCCCTCCCATAGGACCCCGGCCCGGTTGTGGTGGTGAAGCTCACACGCCCTGAGGACCCACCAGCAGGTCGAACCAGTCGTTGGACTTGAGCAGCTCGTGAAACTCGAGAATGTCGTTGTGGTTGATCGGCGGTCCCACGTGGACCTCGAGGGCTTCGGCCGGGATGTGGACGGGCACCGGAACCACTCCACCCGAGAGCAGCAAGCGAACTACTCTTTCGTCGGCCGGCTTCTCGACGAACTCCGCACAGTCGGGACAGGTGAACCCATAACTGTTGACCGATCGTGTGGCGCCGATTCTCAGCAGGATGTCATCTGCAGTCAGATCGACCTCTCCGCAGTCTGGGCATGTTGCCTTGATTGTGGTCATCTCGGAACCCCTTCTCGGTGGACCAACTCGTTAAGTCATTTATCGGCCCGACAAAGGCGACATTTAGTTACCTAGTTCGATGTACGTAGACGACTCAACGAAGCGGAGGCGGCACCGATAGAAGAGACATGGCTTTGTTCTCTGGTGCCCGCGCCTCCTTGCCCCGCAGTCCCGACCGCTGGAAAGCTGCATTGGAGGCGGCGTTGGAAGTCTCCGAGATCGCTACTTCTCAAGCGCCCCTTGCAGATGCGGTCGCTCAAATGCTATCGGTCGCAGTCGAGCTGCTGGGGGCCGAGCGTGGTTCAATCATGCTCTTGGAAGAGGACGGGCGCACACTCGTCCTCATGGCCGGACACGGTCTGCCCAACGAGGTGTCCGTGGGCCACCGGCAACCGGTCGGCGAAAGTGTGGCCGGCAGGGTGCTTGCAACAGGGCGCCCACTATTGCTCGGTGATGTTGATCAGGACGCATTCGTAAACTTCGTCCCCAAAGCACGCAGCATCAACTCCAGCGTGGTAGTGCCTCTCAGAACACAAGGCCGAACCAACGGCGTCTTGAACCTCGCCACCAATCAACGAGCTTCCGCGTTCAACGAGGAAGACCTTCGGCTCGGCCAGTTGTTCGCCGATCAGGCGGGTGCCGTCATTCACAGGACCAAGTTGCACGAGCGCGCCGAGCGCCGCGCCTCGGACCTCATGGCACTGGTGGAATCGAGCCGCGGTTTGCTCGGCTTTCTCGGGCTCGACGAGTTGCTGCAGCACATCCTCGACGGGGCGATCCGACTATCGGCGGCCCCCAGAGGTTTTGTCTGCCTCCTCGATGAGTCCCACAGGATCGAGCGCGGCATGTTTCGGGGTTTCACCAAGGACACCATCCGCGAGATCACGGATCACAACGAGGTGAAACGGGCCATCGACTTCCAAACCGTGACCACCGTGGTGGGACCCTGGCCCGACCTCCTCGTGGCCGTCGGCCTGCGCACCGCGCGCGGCACCAAGGGTGTGATCGTTGTGGCACCCGAACCTGGTCCTGCCGCGGAGCGCCACGACCTCCTCATGGCGCACGGGCAGCAGAGCGCCAGCGCACTCAGCGCGGCCCAGCTCCACGCCGTGCTACAGCGCAAGGAGTCCGAGCTCGAGGCGATCATCAGTGGCGTGCCGAACCCCATCGTGCTGGCCGGCTCGGACGGTCGGATCGTGGCGCTGAATCCCGCAGCCGAGACGCTGTTCGGGGTCTCGGCCTCTTTCTCTGCAGGCACACCGGTGGAAGGCTCCCTCGCCCATCCTCACATCGAGTCGATGCTGCTCGCCACGGGCGAGCAACAGGCCGAGGCCGTGGCCGGCAACCCGCCTCGCACCTACAAGGTCCGCAGCACCGACGTCCGGTTACCCGACGCGCCCACTGGACGCGTCCTGATCATGGACGACGTCACCGTGGAACGCGAGATCGCCCAGACCCAGCGTGATTTCGTCGCCATGATCGGTCACGAGCTCCGCACGCCGCTGACCATCGTCACCGGCTTCGCCCGCACCCTTCTGGCACGTGGTGACAAGGCTTCCCCGGAGGATACGAAGGAGGCACTCGCCACGATCGACGCCAAGGCAAAGCAGCTGGGGCGCCTGATCGAGGACCTTCTCTACATCTCCGGAGTCGAGACCAGGGAGGCCGTCCTCAAGTATGAAGAGATCCAAGTGGCCGAGCTTTTGGAGGAGGTCGCAGAGGAGTCCCTGGAACGCTTCCCCGACCGTGAGATCGAGCTCGAGGTGCCTCGCAAACTCCACTGGCCTCTCGACCGCACCAAGGTCACCCTGGTGATCCGCCACCTCCTGGCGAACGCGCTCGAGTATTCATCGGAGCCCGAGCCGGTGACCGTGCGGGCGCGCGAGCTGGAAAACGAAGATGAGCTGGTAGTCGAGGTAGTGGACCGGGGTGAGGGCATCCTCTCGACCGACATGCCTCACATCTTCGATCGCTTCCGGCAGATCGACAGCTCCTCGACCCGTGAGCATGGCGGGATCGGCGTTGGCCTCTATTTGTGCTCGCAGCTCGTCAAACTGCACCAGGGCCGGATCTGGGTGCAGTCGAGCTGGGGCAAGGGGTCGACCTTCTATTTCGCGCTCCCGCACCCGCAGTCGGGCCGCAATGTCGTGCGTCTGAAGGCCTCCCCGGGCGCCTGAGCCGGGAGCAGGGAGCCGGGTCAGGCCCGGTGGCGGGCGGCGATCGTGGCCGCCAGCGTCCGCGCCTCTTGCCTAATCTCCTCCGGCTCGACCGCACGCACGTGGGGGCCGAGCCGGAGCAGCAGCGCCGCGGCCCCTGCTCTGCCGCCGGCGACAAGCTCGACCCTGAACCAGCCGTCGTCGAGCTCCGTCGCGCTGCGGCACGGATAGGAGTCGATGAACCAGCCGCTGGTCTCGGCAGAGATCTCGAAGCTCAGCACCTCCTGCTCGGGGCGCGCCCGAAAGACCTCACGATAGGAGGAAGGGTCGAACTCGGGAGGGACCTCCGCGGCCTCGTCGAGCAACTCGGCCCCCTTGATGCGGTCGACTCGGAACATCCGCTCCTCCGAGGAAAGATGGTCGAAGGCGACCAGATACCAGCGGCCGAGCGTCGCCACGAGACCCCAGGGATCGATCGTGCGCTCGGTCAGGGCCGCGCGGGAGGCGGAGAAATATTCCATCCGGACCCGCCGGGAATCTCTGAGCGCCTGCCCAAGGATCTCCATGTGGCGGGCCGGGCCGCCGGCGAGGTGGACCTCGACGGATGATTCCGGCCGCCCGGCGCCGAGCGCCGAGCCCAGCTTGGCGAGCGCGCGGCGCAGCGCCCCGGCCTCCTGCATGCCGGGCAGCTCGAGGACCGCTTGTCCTCCCGCGTAGAGGGCGAGCGCCTCTGCTGCGGTCAGTCGAAGGGGGGCTCCGAAGTAGTCGGCGGTATCCACGAAGACCTGGTCTCCGGTGAAGCTCACATCTATGAGGTCGCCGGGCCCATAGCCGGGCAGTCCGCACACGTAGACCAGCTGGAGGTCCTCCGACAGGACCTCCTCGGCGACCCCGAAGCGCTCGGCGAGCTCGCCGGTGGTTGTCCCGGGGTGTTTCAGAAGGTAGGGGATGAGCAGCAAAATGCGGGTGAGGCGCTTGTCGAGCGCACTGGGCGCGGCCGAGCTCATGCCCGAGCCTCCAGAAACGGGGCGAGGTGATCGAGCAGGCGAGCCCTGACCTCCTCCGGCGACACCACCTCGGCCGCGCCCCCAAAACCGATCACCCAGGAGATCAATGCGTCGGGGTTGCCCACCGGCATCTCGACCTCGAGCCCCCCGTCGTCCGCCTCTCTCAGTGGGCTCGAGGCCAGGTTCTGCTCGGCCCACCAGCGCATGCCCGCGTCGAAGCGGACCACGGCGGGCTGGACGTCCTCGCCGATCTCCCACGCCTCGCCGAGATGGGCCGCGGCGTCGAAATCCCCGGGAATCTCGAAGCCGTCGTCCGCGAGAGCGATCTTGGGCTTCATCCGCGACACGCGAAAGGCCCGGATGGCGTCGCGCTGCCGGTCGCGCCCCACTACGTACCAGTGCCCATTTCGATGCAGGAGCCGGTACGGCTCGAGGACGCGGCGAGCAGCTGCGCCGGAGGCGGTGGTGTAGTCGAAGCTCACCACCCGGCCTTGTGTCACCGCTTCGTAGAGCACCGCCAAGAGCGGCTGCTCCGCGGCAAGGTCGGCACCCCACACCAAGCGCGTCCCGGCCTGCGACGGCGGGGCGTCGAGAGACAGCTTGAGCAGCGCCGCCCCGGCCCGATCGCCCGGCCCCAGGAGGATCTCAGAGGCGATCCGCAAGGCGGCCACTTCGTCGTCCTCGAGATCGAGCTGAGGCAGGTAGTAGCGGTGCCGTGGAATCGTGTAGGCGTCCATCTGCTCGGAGAACGGATCGGTGCTCCTCATCTCGATCGGAACTCCCATCGCACGCAGGGACTCTTTGTCCCGTTCGAAGGCTCTTCTGAAGGCCTGGTCGGTCGGCTGGTCGTAGCCGGCGATCCGACGGCGTATCTCCTCGGCGGGCATCGGTCGCGGCGAGTCGAGCAGGGCCGCTATGAGATTGATGAGGCGCTCAATTCGGTGCATCAGCCGAGGTTAGCTCCGGCAGGGCGAGGCCGGGCACGGCGGTCTTGGTGGCGAAAGCAGACCGTGGACCTCTGCACACCAAAAACCATGGGTAAGCGCACACCGTGTGCGTTTGCCACCGTTTCGGGACGCAAAGGTCGGAGCGGGGAGCGAGGAGCCTGCTGTCCGGTCAGGGGGTCAGGGCCCGGGCGGCCGCGGCGCCGGCCGCCGACGCGGCCAGAAAGGCCTCCGGCACCTCGCCGATGCCCCGGCCCATCGTCGCCGGCCACAGCCTCAGTGACTCGAGCAGCTCGAGCCCGGGGCGGCCGTCCTCCTCCACGAGCTCGTGGCGGTCACCGAGCGCGGCCAGTTGGCGCCGTACGAGGTCCATCTCCTCGGCTCCCAGCCGTGGCAACACCGCTGTGGCCCGCTCCCGGGCGGCGACGCCCAGGGCGGTAAGGGTGTGGTGGCTCACGCCCCTATGACGTTGCCGCGACTCGGCAAAGCTGATGCGCAGGCAGGCGTAGGCCCGGGCCTGCAGGGCGAAGGCTGCGTCCAGGACCTGACCCTGCTCGATCCCCGAGAACCCCAGGGTGGTGGCGGTGCCCACCACCCCCGGCCCCAGACTCACGACGGCGACGTCCGCGCCGGCCGCGTGTCTCAGCGTGGCCAGGCCCGAGAAGACGTTGACCGCCTCGAGATCTCCCCCGAAGGCATGCCCGGAGGTGCAGGTCGAGTCGATGAGGCCCGCGGCCCGCGTCTCTGAGACCAAACGGCTCCAGGCGAGCGGGAGCGCACCTCCATCGGTCATCAGATAACCCACGCGCGCCCCCGGGGCCCCCGCTTTTATCCCGGCGGCGACCCCCGCGATCTGAGAGTGCAGTCCGCAGGCGACGACCGGCATCCCGCCGATCTCGGAAACCTCTGCCAGTGCCTCGTGATGAGGGCTCTCGGGCGCCTCCGCCGTCGCCACGTTCATCTGCCACGGCGTGTAGCGCAGCTTGACGATGTGCCCCGGCCCCCCGTCTTGCGGCCCCGCCCCATCGAGGTTCCACAGAACGAAGCCGACCCCGCCCGTGCCGAGCCCGAGCTCGATACCCGTGGTGTTGACGACCACTCGGTCGCCGACGCGCAGGGGGCCGAGCATCGAGGGGAAACCAACACCCTCGAGCTCACGGCCGCCGGCCGACGCCAGCTCACGGCCGCCGGCCGACGCCAGCACCCGGACCAGGCCGGCGCTCTCTTCGATGACTTCCAGCACCTCGACCTCGACAAAAGTCGCCACCGTCAGCTCATCGGTAAGTGCCGCAGCGGGCCACTACAGCGAGGCGATGAGCTTCTGCACCCGCTCGTCCACGGAGCGGAACGGGTCCTTGCACAGGACCGTGCGCTGGGCTTGGTCGTTGAGCTTGAGATGGACCCAGTCAACCGTGAAATCACGACGCTTGCGCTTGGCCGCGCCGATGAACTCGCCGCGCAGCTTGGCCCTGGTGGTCTGGGGAGGGTGCTCGGTGGCCCGCTCGATGTCGGCCTCGTCGCAGACGCGCTCCATGAGCCCGCGGTTCTCGAGCAGGTAGTAGAGCCCTCGTTTGCGATTGACGTCGTGGTAGGCGAGATCCATCAGGGCGACGCGAGGATGTGCCAGGGGGAGACTGTGGCGCTCTCGATACTGTTCCAGGAGCTTTCGTTTGGCGATCCAGTCCACCTGTCGCTCGAGCCTCGTCTGGTCCTCTTCGAGCGCGACGATCGCATGCTGCCAGTTAGTCACAATCTCCTTGAGTACAGGGTCGTCACGGTAGTCCACCCACTTCAACGCCTTGTCCAGATACTCCTTCTGCATGTCCAACGCGGACGCGTCGCGGCCGTTCGCGAGCCGCACCCGCCGCCGGCAGGTGGTGTCGTGGGAGATCTCGCGGATCGCTCGGATCGGATTCTCGAGTGTCATGTCCCGGATCTGCACGCCTTCCTCGATCATCCGCAGTAGCAGGGCGGTGGTCCCGACCTTGAGGTAGGAGCTCCATTCGCTCATGTTGGAGTCGCCGACGATCACGTGCAGGCGCCGATACTTCTCGGCGTCGGCATGAGGCTCGTCGCGAGTGTTGATGATCGGCCGTGAGCGGGTGGTCGCCGACGACACGCCTTCCCAGATGTGTTCGGCCCGCTGAGAGATACAGAACAACGCTCCCCGCGCCGTCTGGAGGACCTTGCCGGCCCCCGAGAAGATCTGGCGGGTGACGAAAAACGGGATCATCGCATCGGCGAGTCGCCCGAATTCCCCGAAGCGCCCCACGAGATAGTTCTCGTGGCTTCCGTAGGAGTTCCCGGCCGAGTCGGTGTTGTTCTTGAACAGGTAGATGTCGCCGGCGATGCCCTCCTCCCGGAGGCGGGCCTCGGCCGCCTTCAGCAAGCCTTCGAGAATGCGCTCGCCCGCCTTGTCGTGCACGACGAGGTCGTAGACCGAGTCACATTCGGGGGTGGCGTACTCGGGATGGGAGCCCACGTCGAGGTAGAGACGGGCACCGTTTTCGAGGAAGACGTTGGAGGAGCGGCCCCACGACACCACCCGGCGGAACAGATAGCGGGCGACCTCGTCGGGCGACAGTCGCCGCTGGCCCCGGAACGTGCAGGTGACGCCGTACTCGTTCTCGGTCCCGAAAATGCGCCTTTCCACCCAAACAGGATAGTCGGGTGCCGGGGAGGTAGCGCCACTCGCTGCTAGTGGAGCAGCTCCTCCAGAGCCTCGCCGCGCAGGCGGCGGAACTTTCGCCGTCCCCGGGTGCGATCGAGCACAGCCACCTCGAGCCCAGAGCTCTCGAGCTCTCGCTCCTCGACCGTCTGAAGCGCCTCGAACGAGATGTGCAGGGCCGCGGCCAGATCAGGGGCCGAGCCCGGATAGCCCTCGGGATAACGCTGCTCGAGCTCTCCCAAGAGCTGATCGGAGGCGCCGCCCATCGCGACCCAGCCGGAGCGATCCGCGACCGAGCCGTCGTAGAGGATGTGGAAGAGCTCGTTGTCCTCGGTCCTGTCCCCCACCGCGCCGACCAGGATCTCGCACTCGTAGGGCTTGACCTCAGAGGTGAAGATGTTTCCCAGACTCTGTGAGTAGGCGTTGGCCAGTCCCTTGGCGGTGACGTCCTCTCGGGAGTAGCTGTAGCCCTTGACGTCCACCAGGCGGATGCCCCCGATGCGGAGCTGTTCGAACTCGTTGAACTTGCCGACTCCGGCAAACGCAATGCGATCGTAGATCTCAGAGATCTTGTAGAGGGTCGAGGAGGCGTTGGGAGCCACGAAGAGGATCCCGTCGACGTACTCGAGCGCAACCACCGAGCGGCCGCGGGCGATGCCCTTTCGCGCATAGTCGGCCTTGTCCCGCATGAGTTGCTCGGGGGAGACGTAATAGGGCATGGGCACGGCTCAGCCCTCCTCTGCGTGGCGCTGCATGTCGGCGGGAGGGCTCTCGGGGCCGCGCACCTCGTCGGCCCGTTCGGAGATGAGCTCTTCGAACAGCGACCTGATCTCTTCCTCACCGACCTCGGCGATGCCCGGAGAGGAGATCGCGCTCACGGTGGGAAAGATGCCGCGCATGAGGTCTGGTCCCCCGGTTCCGACGTCCTCGTCGGCGGCGTCGAACAGCGCCTCGATGGCTACCTTGATGGCGTCTTCACGGCTGAGGTCCGCGCGGTAGCGCTTCTTCAGCGAGGAGCGCGCGTCCTTGCCGCCCGAGCCGGTGGCGTGGTAGTCGTCCTCCTCGTAGCGGCCGCCGGTGACGTCGTACTTGAAGATCCGGCCCTGATTCCGGCGATCGTCGAAACCTGCGAACAGGGGAACGACGACGAGGCCCTGCATGGCCGCAGGAAGGTTGGCGCGGATCATCTGCGAAAGCTTGTTGGCCTTGCCCTCGAGAGTGAGGCGCTCGCCCTCGACCTTCTCGTAGTGCTCGAGCTCGGTCTGAAACAGCCGCACCATCTCGACCGCGGGCCCGGCCGCTCCTGCTATCGCCACCGCCGACATGTCGTCTGCAGCGAAGACCTTCTCGATCGAGCGATGAGCGATCTGAAAACCCTCAGTGGCGCGCCGGTCCCCGGCCACTACCACGCCTTGCTCGTAGCGCAACGCGAGCACGGTGGTGCCCTCGGGCGTGAGCAGTCCTTTCGAGCACTCGCCCGGAGACGACGTCGGAAAGCTCGTCCGCAGCAGCTCCGAGAAGGAAGGCCCGGGACCGTGCACCGGCATCCGCAGGAAGTCCGAGCCCTGGTTGGTCACCGAATGCCCGCCGGACGCCGCGATCACTGACCGCCCTTCTGGATGTAGCTCCTGACGAAGTCCTCGGCGTTGGTCTCCAGCACCTCGTCGATCTCGTCCAGAAGCTCGTCGACGTCCTTGGTCGCGTCCTCTGTGGTGGATGCGGCCTCGGCCTGTGGCTGGGTTTCCTCCTCCTTGTCTCTCCTCTTTCTCGTCTGTCCTCCATCGGAGCTCATGTCGTCACCTTTCTCACGTCTCGGCAACCACTCTGCGCGCGGTTGGACTGCGCCGGCCGAGTCCTCTGACTGAAATGGTAAAGGAGCCGACGTAGGGCAGCGCGACCGCGACCTCGCCGGGTGGTCATTCGCCCAAGTTGTGCGTGTGACCACCGGAATGGTGGTGCGACGCACGAGTAGGGCGTTTCACCACCGCTACCGTTCCCGCGGCCGTCACGCACCCAGATTCGAGATCAAGTCACTCGCCCTGGGACTGGCGTCCAAAAGGTCCTGGACGTGCGCTTTGGTGCCGCGGCCCGGCTCCATGGTCGGCACCTTTCGCAACGGGTCTTCGCCGACGTCGAAGATGAGAGCGTCCCAGGAAGCGGCCACGATCGCCCGGCTGTAGCGCCTGAGGCACTCGCCGCGAAAATAGGCCCTGGTGTCTTCGGGGGGATGGTCGATCGCCCGCTCGATCTCCGCGTCGGTCACCAGGCGGTCGATCTGGCCTGCGCGCGCGAGCTTGTAGTAGAGGCCGCGGGCGCGACTGACGTCGTGATACTGGAGATCGATGAGTCTGAGCTTGGGATGGTCCCAGGCGAGACCGTCGCGCGCCCTGTAGGCCTCGAGCAGGACCAGCTTGGCTACCCAGTCGAGACGATGCGACTGCGACATCGGGTCCCTCTCGAGGCCTTCGAGCACTTCTTCCCAGGCACGCAGGATATCGCCCGAGCCACCGTCCGTGTCGTTGTCTTCTGCATACTTCGAGGCCAGCCGCAAGTACTCCCACTGCAACTCGATCGCGCTGAGCCACCGACCGTCCGAGAGCTCGATCGTCGCCCTGCAGGAGGGGTCGTGGGAGACCTTGCGGATTGAACGCACCGGCTCGGCCAGACTGAAGTCCTCGGCGATGAAATCGTCCTCGATCATCCGCAGCACCAGGGCGGCGGTGCCCAACTTCAGAAATGTGGGCAGCTCGGCCATGTTGGCGTCGCCGGCGATCACGTGGAGCCGGCGGTACTGCTCGGGGTCTGCATGGGGCTCGTCGCGGGTATTGATGATCGGCCGCTTGAAGGTGGTCTCGAGGCCCACCTCCACCTCGAAGAAGTCGGCCCGTTGTGAGATCTGAAAGTCGATGTCGCGCGCGCTCGCCTCCCCCCCCACTTTTCCCGAGCCGGTGAACACCTGGCGGGTGACGATGAAGGGAATGAGATGGTGGATGAGACTGGGGAACGGCGTCTTTCTGTCGACGAGATAGTTCTCGTGACAGCCATACGAGTTGCCCTTGCCGTCCGAGTTGTTCTTGTAGATCGAGATGCCCTGCCCGTTCGGCACGATGGCTCCGGCCGCCTCGATCGAGGCTTCGAGGATGCGTTCGCCGGCCTTGTCCCACACCACTCCGTCGTGAGGGTTGGAGCACTCGGGGCTCGAGTACTCGGGATGGGCGTGGTCGACGTAGTAGCGCGAGCCGTTGGGCAGGATGACGTTCACGAGGCCGGTTTCGTCCTCCACCCCGGCCCCCTCGGCGGGGGGCCGCTCGAACCCGCGCGCGTCCCGCAGCGGATTCTCCTCCTCGTAGTCCCACTTCACGCGCCGCAGCGCGGGCTTGGCGTAGGCGTTGATCAGCAAGGAGGATGCCACGATCGGGTTGAAGTCTGAGTGGTCTCGCACCGAGATGCCGTACTCGGTCTCGATCCCGCAGATCTTGGGGATGGCCATTAGTGCCCCGTCGGTTACAAGTACTGGCCGGTCTGGACCCGCTCGACCTGGCGGGGGCTTTCGCCGTCCTTGTGCTCGGACACCAGTGTGCGGATGTAGACGATGCGCTCGCCCTTCTTCCCCGAGACCCGGGCCCAGTCGTCCGGGTTGGTGGTGTTGGGAAGGTCCTCGTTCTCCCGGTACTCCTGATGGATGGCCGACAGCATGTCCTGCTCGTTGATGCCTTTGGCCTCACCCGAGATCGCACGTTTGATCGCCATCTTCTTGGCGCGCCGCACGATGTTCTCGACCATGGCGCCCGAGGAGAAGTCCTTGAAGTAGAGCTCTTCCTTGTCGCCGTTGGCGTAGGTCACCTCGAGGAAGCGGTTCTCGTCCTCGTCCGAGTACATGCGTGCGACCGTGGCCCGGATGATCGCGGCGACGGCGGCTTCGGGGGAGCCATGGTGCTCGATCTCGGTCTGGGCGATCGGGATCGTGGTCGTCAGGTACTTGGAGAAGATGTCGATGGCGGCGGTCTCATCGGGTCGCTCGATCTTGATCTTCACATCGAGCCGCCCCGGCCGAAGGATCGCCGGGTCGATGAGGTCCTCACGGTTGGAGGCCCCCACCACGATCACGTTCTTGAGGCTCTCGACGCCGTCGATCTCGGCCAAGAGCTGCGGCACGATCGTCGACTCGATGTCACTCGAGATGCCTGAGCCGCGGGTGCGGAAGAGCGAGTCCATTTCGTCGAAGAAGACGATCACGGGGACGCCCTCTTCGGATTTCTCTTTCGCTCTCTGGAAGATCTGGCGGATCTGGCGCTCGGTCTCGCCGACGTACTTGTTGAGCAGCTCGGGGCCCTTGATGTTGAGGAAGTAGGAACGCCTGTCCGAGCGGCCGTACTTAGCCGCCACCTGCTTGGCGAGCGAGTTCGCCACGGCCTTGGCCACCAGTGTCTTGCCGCAGCCGGGGGGGCCGTACAGCAAGACGCCCTTGGGAGGCTCGAGCTCGTGCTCCCTGAAGAGCTCTCCATGGAGGAAGGGCAGCTCGACCGCGTCGCGGATCTCCTCGATCTGTGGGGACAGACCCCCGATGTCCTCGTAGGAGATGTCGGGCACCTCCTCCAAGATGAGCTCCTCGACCTCGGGCTTGGGCAGGCGTTCGAGGGCATGGCCCGACTTGGCGTCCAGCAGGAGATGGTCGCCGGAACGAAGATGCGCGTCGATCAAGGGTTGCGCAAGCTCGACGACTCGTTCCTCGTCGCTGCGGGCGATCACGAGGGCTCTCTTGCCGTCCTCCATGACCTCCTTGAGCGTCACCACCTCGCCCTGTATCTCGAAGTCGCAGAGGGCGATGATGTTGAGGGCCTCATTGAGCATGACCTCCTGGCCCCTCGTCGCCTGGGCTATGTCCACCTCGGGCGAGATCTGGACGCGCAGCTTGCGTCCGCTCGTGTGGATGTCGGCGGAGTCTGCCTCATGTGCCAAGAACACTCCGTAGCTGGAGGGCGGCTGGGTGAGCTTCTCGACCTCGCCTTTCAGTGCGGCGAGCTGGTCGCGCGCCTCCTTCAGAGTCGAGGCGAGGCGCTCGTTGTTGTCGCGCGTGGCCTCGAGCGATGCGTTGGTCTCGGCCAGCCGTCGTTCGAGCGTGTGGATGTGGCGGGGGGCCGCGTCGAGACGGCGCCGGGTCAGAGAGAGCTCGTCAGACACCAGCTTGAGCTGAGCCTGAAGCTCCTGCACCTCCCGGTCGTATTGAGCGATCCTCCGCTCGAGGTCTTCAGACGAGACCTTGATCACCTCCCCGGCTGACGGCTAACCCTACCGCGCCGAAACGGACAATCGGTGCATCTATTCCATGCTGTCTGTCTGAAGTGTCGGTTTACGAGCGGTGATTATGAAGCCCGTATGGGCAACCATTCTGTGATCGGGCCGCACCGACGGGCCGTCCACGTTCCACGTGCGCACGAGCGCCTCGAAGGTGTTCACGAGCACGAAGCCGGCCCCCCGGACCGCCTCCACCGTCCGCTGCACCTGCGGAATGGTGGGCAGATAGCAGCAGAAGATGCCTCCGGCCGCGAGCCTGGAGGTGGTCTGTGGCACCGCCCGCCAGGGCTCGGGGAGGTCGAGAACGATGCGGTCGAAGTCCGGCTCGGGCACGCCCTCGAAGACATCGCCGCGGCGCAACTCGACCTGGGGCGGGATGGCGCCGTACCACGAGGCGACGTTGGCCACGGCCCGCTCGAGGTGGTCCTCGCGCAGTTCGTAGGAGACGACCATGCCCTCGGGACCGACGGCCCGGGCCAGCCCCAGGGTCAGCGAGCCCGAGCCGCTGCCCGCCTCGAGCACCTTGGCCCCAGGGAAGATGTCGGCATAGGTGGCTATCAGGGCGACATCCTTCGGATAGATCACCTGGGCGCCGCGCTGCATCTTGAGCACGAAGTCGGCGAGCGTGGGCCGAAACGCCCTCAGGCGAGCTCCGCTCGAGGCCTTGAGCTCACTGCCGTCCTGAGCCCCGATGAGATCGTCGTGGGCGACGGTGCCGAGGTGGGAGTGAAACTGCCTTCCCACCGCGAGCGTGATCAGGTAGCGGCGGCCGCGTGGGTCGATGAACAGCGCCTTCTCCCCCGCCGCGAAAGGGGCGCTCATGGCTTGCGCCCGGCTCCCCCCTTGGCCGCCTCGCCTTCGGCCCGGGCTCGCTCGGTGCGGGCCTTCATCTTGCAGAACGAACAGAGAGGAGCCCCACTCTCGGCCCCAATCGTCGGCGCCCCGCACGACGAGCAGGCCACCAGCTCGACCGCCTCCGCCTCATCGGCGAAGCGGTGCGCGGCGCGCTTCAGAAACCCGAAGTACATCTGCTGCTTGGTCCCGGGCGAGGACTCCTCGATAAGAGTGATCGCGTCCTTGTAGCGGTGCTGGGTGTTGCCCTCGACCAAGGGGCACTCCTCGACGATGTAGTCGATGCCGCGCAGCACCGCGTAGGCCGCAGTCTCCCGCTCCGCCAGCCGCACGAGGGGCTTGACCTTTTTCACCAAGGCCTTCTCAGAAGAGATCACCCTCTCCTCTAGGACGGGGGCCTGGCGGCCGAGCATGTCGGTGTTCCAGTGCAGAACATTGCCGAACAGGGTGGCGACCTCGTCGTCGAGGTTGTGGCCGGTGACGAGCACCTCGTAGCCCTCCTCGAGCGCGGCCCGGTTGAACTCGTAACGCTTGTTGAGCCCGCAACCCGAGCACGGCACCCTCCCGCTGAGACGGGCGAGCTGGGGGACGGTGTAACCGTGCTCCTGAGACAACGAGCGGACGAGAAGCTTGGCGCCGCGTGCGTCCGCGAAGGAGATGCAGGCGTCCCTGGAGCGGTCGGAATAGCCGCCGATGCCGAGCCCCAGATAGAAGCCGGCGGTGTCGTAGCCGAGGTCCAAGAGGACATCCCACAGGGCGAGGGAGTCCTTGCCCCCGGACACCGCCACCAACAGACGGTCGGCGGGCTCGAACATCTTGAACTCGTGGATCGCCCTGGCGACCTGGGAGCGGAAGTGGGCGATGAAGTGCTCGGGGCAGAAGGCGGCGTTGTGGCGGCGCACCTCCACCGCAGCCGGGCCACGGCACACCTTGCACTTGGTATGGACTCGACCCACTAGTTTCCGCCCGAGAGGACCGGGCGGACCTCTATCTCGTCGTCGTCCGCCAAGGATTCGCCTCGCAGCAACAGGGCGCCGTCACGGATGACCAGCACCGCTTCCGGAACGATGTCGAGCCGGATCAGGAGGTCTGACACCGGGAGGGGTCCGTCGACCTCCACGACGCGGTCTGGGTTGCGCAGCTTGACCTTCACTCCCCCACCATAATCACCGCCGAGTGGTGGATAGTGGTCACACAGTAGCCCTTTACCACCACTCGGCGCGGAGTTGGCTTATTGGAACGAGGCCGGGCGGCGCTCCAGGCGTACCGTGACCGAGCGGGGGCCGGACGACCGCAGGACCTCCAAGGCCACTTCGTCCCCCGGACGGCTCAGCGCGATCGCCTCGATGAGCTCGAAGTCCGAGGAGATCTGCTTGCCGCCGATGCCGGTGATCACATCGCCCGCCTCTAGTCCGGCGGTGGCGGCCGGACCGTTACGTACCACCTCCACGACTGCGGCACCCTCGGTGTCGGAGGGCAGGCCGAGCTGGCCCGCCAGGCCGGGATCGAGCGTCTGCAGGTAGACACCGATCCAGGGCCTTTGCCCGGACAGGATCTGGTTGATCGTCGGCAGGACCCGGTCGATGGCGATGGCGAAACCGATGTTCTCGGCCGCCCCCGCTTGGGCGGCGGCCGAGTTGATCCCCACCAGGCGGCCGTTGGCGTCTACCAGCGCGCCGCCGGAGTTGCCCGGGTTGATGGCCGCATCGGTCTGAAGCAGCCCCTCGTACGGGTTCGACCCACCTTGGCCGTCGGGAACCTCAATCGTGCGAGTGGTCGCGCTCACGATCCCCTGGGTGACCGTCACTCCGAGACCCAGGGGGAAACCGATGGCGACGACCGGGTCCCCGGGCAGCAGCTCCGAGGATGCCCCGATGTCGATGGCCTCGAGATCGGTGTCTGGGACCTTCACGACCGCAAGGTCGTTCTCCACGGCAGTGCCGACCACGGTGCCCTTCAGCCGTCGCCCGCTCTCCGGAAAGACCACGGACACTTCGGTGGCCCCCTGCACGACGTGATTGTTGGTAACGAGGATGCCGCGCCGGTCGATGACCACGCCCGAGCCCTCGCCTCCCCGCACGCGCACGTTCACCACCGAGGGCAGCACTCGCTGCACCATCTCGGTGACCTCCGAGGAGGGCGGGGCCTCATCGCCACCCTCGATCCTGATGTCGGAGGTATCGGTCTGGGCAGAGGCGCCGGAGGACTGGGACTGCGGCTGAGCGCTTCGGGCGGTGACCGAGCATGCCGAGAGCAACATCGCCAGAGCTGCAAACAAAGCTGGGGGCCGAGTCATCTGCCCAGGATAAGAGAGCACAGACGCTATCTCGTGCCGAGTGGTACTCAGGTGAGCATATAGAGCACCTGGCCACCACTCGGCACCAGGTTCAGCCTTCGGGCACCTCGTGGGCCTCGACATCCACCTCTCCACCGGAGATTCCGCCGAGCGCAAAGAACAGCTTGTAGCTGCCCGGCTCGAGCGGGACGGGGTCGTCGATGCGGTCGGAGATCTCGGTCGGTGCCTGCAGGCCCCAGATCAGCAGCAGGTGCTCGGGACCCTCGAACAGCACCTCCCGGCTCTCAGGATCAACGATGTAGAAGCGCTCGCCGTAGTGACCGGCGGGCGCGCTCCACTGCCGGCTCACTCGGAAAGGGAGCGTCCGGCCGCGCCTCAAGGGGATGCCGGAATCGCCCTCGGATCTCCTTACCGGCGCCACCGTGGTCGATATGACCTTGCGCTGTGAGCCCGAGATGTCGGCCTCGAAGTCGGAGAAAACCATCACTCGACCTCGAGCTCGACGATGAGAGGGCGGCCGTCCACCTCGGCCCAGGTGGAGCGCACCACCACTTGAGCGTCGTCTCCCGCGTAACGGATCAGAGCCGCGTACCCCTCGGTGGCAGGCTCCACCGAAACGACCTCCGCCGCCGACAGTGGGGACGGTAGGCGCTTCATGACCGAGGATGCCTTCGGCTTGACCTTCTCGGAGAGGTCCGCCAGGGCCACCGCCACCTCCCCGGTCACCACCGCGCGCCCGTGACGCTCGGCGTGCTCTCTGACCAGGTTTTCATCCATCATTCCTCCTCAATCCTGCACATCGGCCGCCGACTGGAGCAGCCTCTCGAACGCCTGGGGATCGTCGGCATCGATCACCGGGAAGCCCTGGCCGTGCTCGCCCTCCCAGTGAAGCTCGACCCCCGGATTGTGGGCGTTAGTTCCGTCCGGCAAGAAAAAGTGCGGGCTGCCCTTGACCTCGCCCGAGGCGGACGCGACCCGGTCCTCGAACAGCGTCCTGCGCATGCGACCGTCCTCCAAGGACTCCTCCACGAGCCCGGCGTCGACATCCTCGATAGCTCCGGCCACGTCCACGATCTCGTGGTGCATGGAGATGTTGCGGCTGTGGGCGAAGAAGGCTCGGCGGAGCGCCCGGTCAAGCGCCTCGGACGCCTTCAGGCTCTGCTGCTTGGCCGCCTGCACCGCCTCCATTGCGAGCAAGAGGCTGCTCGCCCACTCGTGCACCGGTCCCTGCCACACCTGCCATCCGGCTTCCGGCGCCAGGCCTCCCGCCACGGGGATCTCGGCTTCGAGAATGTGCTTGGGCGTGCCCCTGTCGTTGTGCAACTCGAGCGGGAAGAAGCGATGGTTCAAGACGACCTTGTCCTCGAGACCCAGACGGGCACGCTGCTCCCAAAAGCGGTGAACGGCGGCGTGGGCCCAGGGACAGGAGAGGTCCGAGAACAGCACCACGGTCCCCGGAGCCACCTCGATCATTCGCCGAACATAGCCGCGCCTGACTCGGAGCCGGTCACATCCCCGGCCGACAGAGCGTGTCGGGTTTAGGAAACCGGTTGTCGAGGCTCGATCGAAGCAACTTTAGGACAATGTGAGCATGCCGAGGCGGGGCGAAAGATAGGGGCGGTCGAGCAGGGCGACACTCGAGCCCGTTCGCCATGGAGTCAGACAGAAGCGACAAACATCCTCCACCGTCACCCGGTACCAGTGCTCCTCTGCAAAGACGTGGAGTGCATGGTTTCGGCCAATGACTCTGAAGGGCATGTCTCTCTCTCGCTCTTGATTGGTGGATGCCCGAGGTCAGCCAGTCCCCGACGATCCCGCAGAGTTATCCGCACTTCCTCAACACATTCAATTTCATCTTGACCGAGGCGACCTAGCCAGAACTTGGGATCCCCTTTGTGATAAGCGCCGAGCCCCCCTCGGCTCCACTGGCTGATTCGTCGTCGAAAGAGGCCCATGTCCAGCCCTCGGAATCCGTAAAGACGTCTTCCGTAGCTGGCAGATGAAACGAGCGAATAAGCCGGCCATCAGAGGTGTAGACGTGGGCGTTCATCGCTTCAGGCAACCACCCCCCACGTCAACCATCAAGAACTCATTCTCGGGGAGTCGCTGAATCCTCAGACGAGGAGTTCGCATGAGTACTCTTGGTCTCATTCAATCGACCGTATCTCGCCAATTTCATCACCGAGCATCACGCATGAGGATGACTCGTTTATCCCGAGGAATCTGGCAACCCGGCCGAACCAACCTTGGCCCAAGAACGGCCTCTAGGGACGTTTTCGGGCCAAACCCGCGCCCGCCTCCGGCCCCGCCCGGAAGCGTTCTGTCCAAACCACCTAGGGCAAAGGGGGGCCTACGGCATAGTCTCCGCTCATGTGCAGCTTCTGCGCCATCGCCGCCAAGGAGAAGCCGGCCGTGATCGTGCTCGAGGAAGAGGAGATGATCGCTTTTCTCGATTTCCGCCCGCTGTTCTGGGGGCACAGCCTGCTGATCCCGAGGCGTCACTACGAGACGATGACCGACCTTCCAACCGGGCTCATCGGGCCCCTGTTCGAAGGAGCACGCCGGCTGGCACGTGCCATGGAAGAGGGGCTCGAGGCCGCCGGTTCCTTCGTGGCCGTCAACAACAGGGTCAGCCAAAGCGTGCCCCACGTTCACGTCCATGTCGTGCCCCGCCGACGAAAGGACGGGCTGCGCGGGTTCTTCTGGCCCCGCACCCGCTATGAAAGCGACGAGCAGGCTCACGAGGTCGCCGCCAGACTGCGAACCGCGCTCGAAGCCCGGCCCAGCTGGTGAGCCCCCAGAAGCTGCTTTGTCGCTCCACCGACGGGCTCGCACTCGAGGCCGAGGCCGACGACACCGAGAAGCCGAGCACCGCAGTAGTGCTCTGCCATCCCCACCCCAAGTTGGGCGGCACCATGGACGCGCCCCTGCTCCTCGCGCTTCGAGACGTCTTCGTTCGGCGCGGCCGGCCGGTGTTGCGTTTCAACTTCCGAGGGATCGGAGCCTCCGAGGGGGAGTCCTCGATCGGACTGGCCGAGATCGACGATGCTGCCGGGGTTGTGGCCAGCGCGCGTGATCGCTGGGCCGACGTGCCCATCGTGCTCGCGGGCTGGTCGTTCGGGGCGGCGGTGGCCGTGCGTCTCGCCGAGCGTGACAACTCGCTGGCGGCGTGCGTGGCCATTGCCCCGGCGGTGCTCCCCCGTGAGGACGTCACCGCGGGGCTCCCACCCGCCGACGAAGCCGAGATAGACGTGCCGCTACTCGTGGTGTGCGCCGCCAACGACAAGGTCGCGTCGTGTCCCGACTGCGAGGCCTGGGCCTTCAAGGCGCGCGCCGACCACCGCACGATCTCGGGAGCCAATCATTTCTTCTGGGGCAAGTACGAGCAGCTGGCTGCCGAGATTGAAGGGTGGCTTGATGATGTCCTGTAACGCTTTGACGCATCAGCGATCCGCTGGAGGATCGCGCAAGGCGGACCGGCGATCCGCTGGAGGATCGCGCGAAAAACCGGCGATCCGCTGGAGGATCGCGCGAAGGAGCCGGCCGTGGCGGACAAAGAGCGCGGCAAGATGAGAGGAAACGGATGAGATTCGGAATCGACCTCGCTCAGCATCAGCTCACCTGGAACGAGCTGCAGCACAGGGCACTGTTTGCCGAGCGGCTCGGCTTCGACGGCGGCTGGGTCTTCGATCACTTCAAGCCTCTCTATGGAGACCCCTCGGGCCCCTGCCTCGAGGCCTGGACGCTTCTGGCGGGACTCGCCGCCTCGACTTCACGGCTGCGCCTGGGCACACTCGTAACCGGGGTGACTCACCGAAACCCCGCCCTGCTAGCAGCTCAGGCCGTGACCGTCGACCACATCTCCTCCGGGAGGCTCGAGCTGGGCATGGGGGCCTCCTGGAACGAGCAGGAACACCGCCGGCTGGGTATGCACTTCCCCGCGCCGGCCGAGCGGATAGACCGGCTCGAGGAGGCCATCCAGATCATGCGCTTTCTGATGACCATGGAGAACGTCACCTACCTGGGGCGCCACTACAGGCTCAACAGGGCCGGCTATCACCCCCGGCCGCTCCAATCCCCGACACCCCCTATCTGGATCGGTGGTGTCGGGGAGCGCCACACCCTTCCCGTAGTGGCCAGGGCCGCAGATGTGTGGCACGGGTTCGGCTCGGTGGCGGACCTCGTTCGCAAGTCGAAGCTCATAGACGAGCACGCCGAACGCGCGGGCCGCGACCCGGAGCTCATCGCACGCGCCGCGAGCGTGTCGATCTCCGAGTCGAAATCCCAAGTCGAAGGCCGCATCGAGGAGTTGAAGGAGGCGGGATTCTCTTATCTCGTTGTTTCGTGGCCGGAGGTGGGAGAGGAGCGGGTGGAAGAGTTTGCCCGAGTAGTGATGGCGGCCCATGTCTAGGTCTTTGTTCGCCGGCGGGCTAGAAGTAAAGCTGCCTCCAGGCGCTCCACCACTCCTCGGCCCGGCTGACGAGAGTGCGAGCATCCCGCAGTTCGACGCCCGCCCGGAAGCGGAAAGGCTCGGCGGCATCGGGTGTGGCGAGCTCAACTTCGACGGCACAAGGGCGGCCGGGATCGTAGGGCTGCGGCCGCTCACCCCCTCGGAGCGCTTCGGTCGCCGCCTCCTCGATCAAGCGGCGGGAGCGTGCCGGCGATAGGTGGCGGGCGCTGAAGCGGCCCAGGCCGCGCTTTACCGCCACCGTTCGCAGCTCATCACCGAGCAGTGCTTTTCCCTCGGCGCAGGTGGCCTCGTCCCCCGTCACCAGGACGACGGGGCACCCCCAGGTGCCGCAGAGCGCGGCGTTGATGCCGGTCTCGCCCACCGAAACGCCGTTGAATCGGAGCTCGCGCCATTCGGTGCCCGATACGGTATGGCTCAGCACCCCCTGAGGAGTCCCCGCCTTGGCGTGCATGGCGATGAACAACGCCGCATCGCACCCCTGCTCGAGGATCTCGGTGTACTCGGTCCATTCCCTCTGGACCACGAACTCGCAGCGCTCGTCCAAGAGCTCGGGCAGGAGCGAATTGAAGGTCCAGCCCTTGCCGGCCCCGTGGCAGTCCATGACCACGACCTCGGACGCGCCGGCGGCGAAGGCGCCTCGCACGGCGGCATTGATCTCCTCGGTGTAGAGGCGCCGGCCCTCCTCGTAGAGCGACTCGCCCCCCGAGACCTGCTCCCACTTGGTGATGCCGGCCACGCCTTCCATGTCTGAGACCACGAACACCCTCAACTGGTCATCCCTCCGCCCTCCTGCCGCCTGATCTCGTAGAGCAGCACCCCCGCCGCAACAGCCAGGTTGAGCGACGTCGCGCTCCCCCTCATGGGGATACGCACCGAGAGCTCGCCGCGCGCCAGATCCTCTTGAGCCAGACCTCGGCCTTCGGAACCCAGCACCAGGAGCAGAGGCAGACGGTATCGCACCGAGTGATGCTCGACCCGGGCGTGAGCCGAGGTGGTTACCACCTGCAGACCACTGCTTGCCGCCCAGGCGAGGGTTTCCTCGAGCTCGGCGATGCGCGCCAGCGGCACCGAGAAGATGCTGCCCATGCTGGCCCTGACCGCCTGTGGGTCGTAGGGATCGGCCCCTTCTCCCACCAGAACGACGCCCGCCGCCCCCACCGAGTCGGCGGTGCGCACTATCGCCCCCAGGTTGCCGGGGCCGGAGGAGCGGTCGAGCGCGACGAAGATCGAGTCCTCGGCCGGGACCAGGTCGCTCAGGGCCGCGAACGAGGTCCGCACGATGGCGGCCAGGCCGGTGGGATGGTCGCGCCCGGACAGGCTGCGGAAAGCGGCGGTGCCGAGGTGGGTGGAAGGCAGTCCCGCATGTTCCTGCGACTGCACCAGGCTGGTTGCAGAGTCGCTGTCGAGAAGGTCGGGGGCGACCAGGAGCCTCTCGATGGGCGCGCCTTGCTCGATCGCCTCCCACACGGCGCGAATGCCCTCCACCAGGAAGGCGGCTTCTCGCTCCCGGTTCTTACGAAGCCTGAGCCCCCGCGCCCTCTTGACCACGGGGTTCGACGTGCTGATGACGAGCAACGGAACCAGCCGAGGTCAGCCCGGCCGATCGGGAGCTAGTTGCTCGAGGAAGGAACGACAACGGCGCGCTTCTTCGACCTCGGAGAGCTCTCCGGCTGCAACCGAAAGCCCGGCGAGACAGCTCAGAAAGCCACGGTTGCCGTGGTGCTCCCACGGTACTGTCCCCGCTCCCCGCCAGCCGGCACGGCGAATCCGGTCGAGCCCGCGGTGGTAGCCAACCCGGTAATAGGCATAGGCCTCTACCGGCCTGCTTTCGGCCAGCGCGGCGTCTCCCAAACGGCCCCACGCGCTCAAACAGGCGGGCCAGCGCGCCGCCACGGCCTGGACCTCGTGAGGTGAGGCCGCGGACGCAAGCTGCTCGAGCGAGCCCTCAGGCTCCTCGACCCTGGTCTCCAGGGGCTCGGTGAGTGGTAGCTCTGCCATGAGCCGATGTTACCGGGCCAAGTAGACTCCTGGCCCCTCGCGAAAGGAGATGGCATGGAGTGGGCGCTGGAGCTGGCCCAGAAAGGCCAGCAGATCGACATCAACTTCGCCCTGAACGGCGTGGTGGCGCTGATAGCCGGGGTCCTGATCCTGATCTTCCCGAGCCTTCTCGCCCGCTTAGTGGCGGCCTATCTGATTATCATCGGTCTGATTCAGGTCTTCGACCTGCGCCTCTGACGGCCGACGGAGCCTATTCCTCGAGGGCCTGGGCGATCAGATAGACGGCGCTCGCCCCCACTGCGGTGTAGACGAGGCGCGACAGCTTCGAGCGGTGGCCGAACAGGCCGGCGACGAGATCGACGTTGAAGAGCCCCACCAGGCCCCAGTTGAGCGCGCCGACCGCAACGAGTGCCGAAGCGGTCAGGTCGCGATTGTCCAAAGCGTCGAGCTTTCCCTCGTTCCTGCGCAACAGGGCCATGCGCTGCTCCTTTCACCAGAATCTTCGTCAGAGTGACATCCCCCTGGTTATGCCCTTGGGAAAGAGGACTAAGCAGTGGCGCGGGGGCCTTGAGGAACGACATCTGGAGACGGCGCCGCCACCGGCGCGGCGGGCAGAAAGACACGAAAAGAGCTGCCCTGAGGAGGGCGGTCCTGCACCCAGGCCCGGCCCCCGTGCATTTCGGCAAACCTCGAGACCAGAGACAGTCCGATACCCACCCCCGGCGAGTGAAGCTTCTCGGCGGCCCCTCGCTCGAAGGCGCCGAAGATGGAGCGCTTGAGCTCGTCGGGGACTCCCGGCCCGGAGTCGTCGACGATGAGGGTGACGCCCCCGTTCCCGGTCTCCAAGCGTACGGCAATGGTCGAGCGATCGGGCGTGTACTTGGCCGCATTCGCGACGAGGTTCTCGACGATGCGCTCGACCTTGGAAGCGTCCACCTCCACGAAGGCGGGGGCGAGGTCCAATTGGACGCTGCGATCGCCCACGGGCGTCTCGTGGACCACCCGCCGGACCAGGCCGGCCACGTCGGTGGGAGTCAAGTTGGGTTCGACGATCCCGCGACTCAGACGGTCGACGTCGAGTAGATCGACGACCAGCCGGTTGAGCTTGCGCGAGCTGAACGCCAGCTCGGACAAGGCCATTTCCCTCGTCTCGGGAGAGAGCTCGTCCTGCTTGCGCTCGAGAAGGAGCGAATACCCAAGAATCGAGGCGAGCGGGGTCCTCAGCTCGTGGGAAACCGCTTGGAGAAACGAGTTCTTGATGTCATCGAGCTCCCGAAGCTGATCGGACACGGCGCGCTCGCGCTGGGC
>JALZJN010000229.1 GCA_030859735.1 Actinomycetota bacterium | reverse complement strand
CCACGGCTCGATCTGGTGGCGCCGGGAGACCTTGCCCGCTTCGAGGAGCGCCACATCGCCGATTCGCTGAGGGCCGCTCCTGTGGTGAACTCCCTATCACCGGGCCCGGCGGCGGACGTGGGTTCGGGGGCCGGTCTGCCCGGAATTCCGCTGGCGATAGGGGCCGACGCCCGCCATTGGCGCCTACTGGAGCCACGTCCCCGCCGAGCGGCCTTCCTGGAGGAGTGTGTGCGCGTCCTCGAGCTGGATTGCGAGGTGTTGACAATCACCGCTCAGGAGGCAGGACGTTGCTCTGAGCTTTCGGGAGGTCACGTCTGTGTGTTGGCGCGGGCACTGGCGGCTCCCGCGAAGGCTTTTCGCCTCCTGTTGCCCCTGGTGCGAGCGGACGGTCTAGCTGGGATCTTTGCCTCCGAAGAGGCCCGCCTGCCCGAGCGTGCCGAGAGGGTGTCGGGAGGCCTTGCTATCATGCGGAGCATGGAACAGGGGCGCTCACGCTCCGGCCCTGCGTGACGACGTTGTGACCACGACGGCGTCCGGTCGAGCCGCGTGGAAGGTTTTGGAACCGGCCGACCCCCCTCCTGCTGTGCCGGTCATTGCGATTGCCAACCAGAAGGGCGGCGTCGGTAAGACCACCTCGGTGGTGAACCTAGGAGCGGCGCTGGCGCTCAAAGGGTATTGCGCGCTTGTGATCGACCTCGATCCACAGGCAAACGCCACCACCGGTCTGGGGCTCGACCGGCGTGCCGTCTCGCGCTCTACCTATGAGCTTCTCTCGCAGGAAGCCGCACTCGAGGATGTTGCTGTGCCGACGGCCATCGCAGGTCTCGACTGCGCTCCTGCCAGCCAGGATCTGGCCGGCGCCGAGGTCGAGCTGGTGCAGCAGGCGGCGCGCGAACGGCGGCTGAAGGCAGTCGTGGACGCGTCCGAGCGAAAGTGGGACATCGTCCTGGTGGACTGCCCGCCCTCTCTGGGCCTGCTCACGGTCAATGGCCTACTCGCAGCACACGGGCTGGTGGTCCCGGTGCAATGCGAGTACTACGCGCTCGAGGGTTTGGGCCAGCTACTGAATACTGCGGAACGTGTGCGTCGCTCGCTCAATCCGGCACTTCGCATCACGGGTTTGCTCCTGACCATGTATGACGGTCGAACAAGGCTGTCGAGCGAGGTCGCCCAGGAGGTCAGGTCGCATTTCGGGGAGCTCGTGTTCAAGGCTGTGGTCCCTCGCAGCGTGCGGCTCTCCGAAGCGCCCTCCTACGGGCAGCCGGTGGTGACTTTGGACGCCGGTTCACGCGGCTCGATCTCCTACCGGCTGGTGGCAGGCGAGCTGGAGGAACGTTGCGCTCTGGGGAGTGCCGCGGCAGCGGCTGAAGAAGGCCCCCAAGGCACATCCGCTCCCCTCCGAGAGAGCCCCGAACGCCCGTCCGCCCCTGCCGGGCAGGGACCGGGGGGCAGAGGTTACGGCGTCGTGACCGCAGAGCCCTCGGGCCTCGTCGAGGCTTGGCCCCCCGGAGACCCTTGGACCGGATCGTGACCAGACGAGGAGGGCTGGGCCGAGGCCTCGACGCGCTGCTGCCTCCCGAAGTGGGCGAGGATCACGGCCCGGGGCCACTCGAGGTGAGACTCGAAGACATCGTTCCCAACCCGAGGCAGCCTCGCAGCGAGTTCGACGAGGAGGCCTTGGCAGAGCTGACTGCGTCGGTAACTGCGCTGGGGCTGTTGCAGCCCCTTCTCGTGCGCCCCTCCGGAGGGGGAAGTTACGAGCTGATAGCAGGGGAACGCCGCTTGCGGGCAGCCCGGGCGGCCCGCCTGACACACGCTCCGGTAATGGTGGTGGAGACCGATGAACGCGGTTCGCTTGAGCGAGCGCTCGTGGAGAACATTCATCGCGCCGACCTCAACCCGATAGAGGAGGCCGCTGCCTACCGTCAACTGCTCGATGACGGAGGCCTGACACAGGAGCAGCTCGCCGAGAGGTTAGGACGCAGCCGGACTGCGATCACGAACTCGTTGCGTCTACTCGAGCTCCCCGTGGCAGTCCACGACCTGGTCGTGCGGGGACGGCTGAGTGCGGGGCACGCCCGAGCCCTTCTTGGCCTTAACGGGAGCCCTTTTCAGACTCGGCTGGCAACTCGCGTCGCTCAGGAAGGGGTGTCGGTACGAGACACCGAGGACCTGGTCCGTCGCTATGGCGAGATGTCTACTTCGGATGGAGGCGCGGGACGTCCTGTCGGCGGCCGCCCGGCCGTGGCCACGGAGGCTCAGAAGCTTCTCTCCGAGCGTCTCCAGACGCGGGTGCGAGTGACCATGGGGAAGAACAAGGGTCGCATCGCCATCGACTTCGCCTCCGAAGAGGAGCTCGAACGATTGCTGAGGATGCTGGCGGGTTCGGGGCGAGCCACCACCGTCGCCTCCCCCGACCGCTAGCTGCTATCCATCTGCTGGGAGGCGCCCCGACTCCGGCAACTTTGCCTCTCTACCCACATGAGATGTGTGTGCAGCACCAAAGTTCGCAAGTCACTCGAGAGTATGGGGTCAGGCGTGGGTGTTCAGGCCCTCCAGATAGCGCTCGGCGTCCATGGCTGCCATGCAACCCATCCCGGCCGCGGTGATCGCCTGCCGGTAGCTGAAGTCGACCACGTCACCCGCTGCAAAAACACCCGGGACCGAGGTCTGCGTGTCGTCGGCGGGAATCGAGATGTAGCCCTCGGCGAGATCGATCTGGCCTTCGAACAATGAGGTGCTGGGCAGGTGCCCGATGGCAACGAACACGCCTCCGACTTCTATCGAGCTGGTCTCTCCGGTCTCGAGGTTGAAAAGATGAGCCCCGGCGACCTTCGTATCGCCGTAGACCTCAGATACGGTCGAGTTCCACACGAAGTCGATCTTGGGATTGGCAAAGGCACGGTCCCGCATGATCTTGGAGGCCCGCAGCTCGTCGCGGCGATGAACCACGGTGACCTTGGAGGCGAACCTGGTGAGGAAGATGGCCTCCTCGAGCGCCGAGTCTCCACCACCGACGACGATCAGCTCTTGGTCTCGGAAGAAGAACCCGTCACAGGTGGCGCAGGTCGATACCCCTCGACCCAACAGCTCCTTCTCGCCCGGGATGCCCAGCATCTTCGCCTGAGCGCCGGTGGCGATGATCACGGCGTGGGTTCGATAAGCGGAGGTACCGACGTTGATCTCAAAGGGGGAGGTGGAGAAATCGACCGAGGTGACGTTTTCGGAGAGATACTCGGTTCCGAAGCGGGCGGCCTGCTTGCGCATCTGCTCCATGAGCTCGGGGCCCATGATGCCGTCGACGAAGCCGGGGTAGTTCTCGACCTCGGTCGTGAGCATGAGCTGACCCCCGGCCTCGAATCCCTCGATCAGCAGGGGGGCGAGGTTTGCCCGGGCGGCGTAGACCGCGGCGGTGAGCCCGG
>JALZJN010000305.1 GCA_030859735.1 Actinomycetota bacterium | reverse complement strand
CGCCCGCCGAAGCCGACATGCAGCGCCATTTCCGCGTCAGCCCACCTTCCGTCCACCAGATGGTCCTCACCCTCGAGCGCGTCGGCCTGATTCGCCGCCAGCCCGGGGTCGCCCGCAGCATCGAGCTGCTCGTCGCCCCGGAGAACCTGCCCATCCTAAAATGACCGAGCCTCAACCCGTCACAACCTCTGTGATGCGGTACTAGATGCCTGCACAGCCCAGCAAGGCCTGTAGGGGCGAGCGGCATGCGTTTCGAGTGCCCATGCCGCGCGAGAGGTTTGGGAGGCAGAGCGGCAGGAACATCGGACGGCGAAGGCTTAGGCTCTCGCGTCGAACTCGTGGCGAAAGTGGTCATAAGCCATCAGTGCAGACCGGCGCTGGTACAAGTGCCGCAATTGGCAATCAGGTGCGCTGGTGCTGTTCAAATTCGGTCATGATCGCATTATCGCCCGGTCTGCATCCAGCTTTGCCATTCCCGTTCTGAACCGTGGAACGCATTTCGGTCCACGTCTCCTTCGATCGGCGAAGGCCACGCCGTTGTCGGTCAGCACGGTGTGGATCGCGTAGGGGAACGTGGCGACCACGTCTCGAAGGAAGGCGGCGCCGTTCATCTTGGTGGCGGCGTCGAAGAAGGCGACGTGAGTGAACTTGCTCACGCGATCGATGGCCAGGAACATATGGAGCTTGCCGTCCGCCAGGCGCAGCTCGCAATGGTCGATGTGGACGTAGCGATGGTGGTCTCGGCGAAGGAGCCGCGCTTCGAGCTGCCGCCTTCGCTCTCGGGCAACCGACTGAAGCCGTGACGGACAAGGCAGCGGTGGAGCGCGCTGCGGGTCAGCTTGGGTATGCTCTCACGCAAGCAGCCCAGCACGTCGTCGAGCGGCAGGAGGGTTCGACGCCTGAACGAAGGTCCTCGGACTTGATCCGGGGACGATGGCCTCCTCGGCTTCCGTCAGGACGGTGCTCCGGGCCTGCGTTGGTCCCATGGGCCGATCGACTGTCGTGGTGCGTCCTCGCCACTTGTCGACCGTCTTCGGGTTCAGCCCATAGCGGGCGGCAAGAACGCGGGTCGCCTCTTTCGACGCTTGGAGCTCGGCTCGAACTCGCGGCGTCGTGCGGGCGCTGCCGTGAAGAACTGCTCCCATAGTGCATCCTCCCCCTCTCGGGTTAAATTTGCACCATCACACTCCGGGACCAAACAACTAGGTAATGAACTCATAAAGGGACTTCCGGTTTTTGGCGAACAGGGATCAGCGGGAAGGGGACAGGCGTGCAAGAACTGCTACTGTGCCGGAAGACTTTGCCCTCGGCTGGCAAGTGGCAGTTCGAATCCCTCTGTTAGCGTCCTGGGACGTGGTGTAATTTGCGGCGCTTTTGACGGTGGATTCCCCGCCGGCAAAGCAGGTGGAACTGGAGTGGTCACCGCGGCAGGCGGTTAGGGTGGAGTTGGGTGCGCGAGGGTGTGGCCGCATCGTCTCGGTGGCGGCCATAATAGCCGTCGCCGCCAACACCGACTGCCGCCGCGAGATCATCGGCCTCGGGATCGGCCCCTCCGAGGCCGAGACCTTCTGGTCGCCCTTCCTCAAGAGCCTGGTGAAGCGCGGCCTCAGAGGCGTCAAGCTGGTGATCTCCGACGCCCATGACGGCCTCACTGCAGCGATCACCCGAGTCGTCGGCGCCACCTGGCAGCGCTGCCGCGTCCACTTCATGCGCAACGCTCTGGGGCACGTTCCGAAGGGCCAGCATACCATGGTCGCCGCGGCCATCCGGCAGGCCTTTATCCAGCCTGATCGGGAGAGCGCCGGGCAGACCTGGCGCCACGTCGCCGACCAGCTCCGGCCGCGCTGGCCTAAGCTCGCCGCCCTCATGGACGAGGCCGAGCACGACGTCCTCGCCTACCTCGCCTTCCCGGCCCAGCACCGCACCAAGCTTCACAGCACCAACCCGCTGGAGCGCCTCAATAAAGAGGTCAAGCGCCGGGCCGATGTCGTCGGGATCTTCCCCAACGAGGACTCCATCGTCCGCCTCGTCGGCGCCGTCCTCATGGAGCAGAACGACGAGTGGCAGACCCAGAACCGCTACATGCAGATCGAGGGAATGGCCGAGATGGCGACACCGCTCATCGAGCTCCAGCCGCCACAGATTACACCCAAGGCCGCCTGACCAATGACCACCTCAGGCCACCATCCGAATTACACCACGTTGACGGACACGACCTGGTCCTGCGCAAGGCTTGGTCGGGGCCAGCTTCGCTCGACCCTCATTGGACCTACCTCCACACCTTACAGGGCCATATTCGAACGTAGGTTTCCGCCGCTTGTGATTTGCAGGCCGCGGCGATACGGTTAAACGGTCTTTAGCTGATCGTTGGCTCAAGCTCGCTGGGAGCAGAGCGTGGAGGTCTGCCATGCTTCAGAAATACGCCTTAGCTGTGCTGTCGTGCTTGGCCACTTTCTTCTTTGTTGGTGCGACAACGTCCAAGGCCCAGAGTTTCGAATGGGCAGCTAGGATGGCGGGCACAACGGGTGGCCACCATGGGGATTCGGCGAGCCGGTCTGTCTTGGACATCAGTGGCAATCTCTATGTCACGGGCGTGTTTGACGGTACCGAGGACTTTAAACCTGGGTCTGGGACCACGACCCTCACTGTCGCGCCCTCTGTCAGCCCTGCTGGCTTTGTGGTAAAGCTCGATAGCGCTGGAAAGCTTCTCTGGGCAAAAAGAGTTGGCAGCTCCAATGCTTCAACGAGCGTCGCAGTGGACGGTGAGGGTTCGGTTGTCCTTGCTGGGACCTTCAGGGGAACCGTTGACTTCGATCCTGGACCGGAAGTCGTCAATCTCACGACCACAGGCGTTGATACCTTTGTCGTCAAGCTCGACAGTGCCGGAGCATTCGTGTGGGCCAGGAAACTAGGCGGCCCGGATACCCATCTCCGAATAGATGGATCCGAAGTTGCGACGGATGATGCGGACAACATCTACGTAGCGGGCACTTTCAGCGGTACTGAAGACTTTGACCCCGGCCTTGGTGTGACCAACCTTGCTTCTGCTGGGGAAGAAGATATTTTTGTTTCTAAGCTTGATAGCGCGGGTCGTTTTGTTTGGGCCAAACGTATTGGAAATTCGTTCGGCGATCAAGTTTATGGGCTAGCTGTAGACAGCAACCGCTACGTCCACATTACGGGAAATTTCTCGACGATTGTTGACTTCAACCCCGGCCCAGGGGTCTTCAGCCTTAGGGCTGGAGATAGCTCCGATGCCTTCGTTTTGAAGCTTGACAGCGCTGGGCACTTTATCTGGGCGAGGAACGTTGGCACTGATATATACGCACTCGGCTATGACATAGCTGTTGACAGTGCAGGAAACGTCGTCACCACCGGATCCTTCTATGGTAGCGCCGATTTCGATCCGGGGGCAGGCGTGTATCGTCTGAACGCCGGAGAGAGGAACAACACCTTCGTGTTGAAGCTCGACAATACGGGCAGTTTCGTATGGGCGAGGAACCTCAACAGCACAAGGTGGGGTGAAGGGTTAGGAATAGCGGTGGATCGGGCAGGAGACGTCTATACTACAGGGTACTTTAGGGGCACCGCTGATTTCGACCCGGGTCGTGGCAGCTTCACAATGAAGGGGTATCTGGATGCTATATTCGTGTGGAAGCTCACCTCCTCCGGCCTGTTTGCATGGGCTGTGAAAATGGGCGGCGCACAGGGTGAGAGAGGCGAAAGCATTGCTGTCGATGCAAGCGGCGTTTATACGGCCGGTTCGTTTTTCGGGACAGCAGACTTTGATCCAGGACCGGCAGTGCACAATTTTGCTGCCGGAGACTTCCAAGCTCTTTTTGTGTCTAAGCTGTCCCAGCCTTAAGCAGCGGGGCCGATTACTCCTAGGGATTGCGCAGCCAAGCATGCGGCAATCTCCAGGATCCCCCACGGGCGAGGAGTTTGTGAATGAAGCCGCGATCATGCTGCCGCGAGCCTCAGGCCGTGAAGCGGCAGAGGGCCTGCCTCATGACCTGAGGCTGCCGACGCAGAAGCCGTCCCGCAAGTTGCGGCGGGAGGCATCCGCCATCGCGTCGTTTGCGACCCCGCGACGAGGTCGTCGACACACGTCTTGATCGGCTCGGGCGTGATATCCGTGACGTTCTCAACCTGATCCACGAATGCGAGGTGAAATGGGCCACATTGTGCTCACGGTGCTTGGCATGGTCGCCCAGATGGAACGTCGCTTCATCAAAGAGCGGCAGCGCGACGGCAGCGAGAACGCAAAGGCGGCGGGGGCGTATCGCGGCGGCACACGTGTTCTGATCCGTCGGTCAGGCCCCGCGCTCGGGTGCCGCGCGGAGCCTCCTTCCACACGCAACAATTATTCGAGCGAACTAATCACACCAGTTCCGCTGAATCGGATAGGGCGAGTGTAGATGGTAGTTAGATTGCTCCCGTTTGTCATCCCGAAAGCGGGAAGGACCCTGTTCCGCGCTGAAGCAAGTCCCATATCATCGCCCAGAAAATAACCCCTTGCCACTGGCGCATTTAGGGCACCTCGAAGAATGCCCTTTATGGCGCGGGGTGAAAGTGATTCCTTTTGGGGATGGGTTGTGAATGCGGGAGTTTGGGGCATGGGGCAGCTGGGATTTTTTGATCTGAGCCGGCGCTACGCGGGGCTGGACGGGAAGAACGATCCGCTGGTTGCGCTGGCCGTCATGGTTCCCTGGGCGAGCTTCCGGGCCGAGC
>JALZJN010000204.1 GCA_030859735.1 Actinomycetota bacterium | reverse complement strand
CCGGCGTCCTCGCTGCCGTGACGGCGGGCATACACCTGATCGCGGGTCACGCCGATACGGTGCGCCCGTTGCTCGCGTCCTCGCTGAACGAGGCGTCCAAACGAACGTTACACGGCTGCTGGCACATCGCCTCCGTGGTTCAGGCGGTCTCGGCGGTCGTCCTCCTTTACCTCGCCGTCTTTGGGGGTGGGGCGAGCACCGACGCGCTGGCCCGCTTGATCGCCCTCAACTACTTCGGCTTCGGCCTCGTGTTCCTTGCCATCGCGCTCTCGGTCGCCTGGCCCAAGGGTCTTATCCGCCTCCCCCAGTGGGCGCTGCTCCTGCCCATAGCCGCGCTCGCGTGGTGGGGGACCGTCTGAGGGGCCGCAGGTGGGAGCCCGACGGTCAGGGTCTGAGCCTCGCCGGAAGCTTCTCGACGAGATCATGCCGCGCTACGACGTCAACGACGTGCATGAGGTTTGGGTTCCGGCCGCGCCCGCGGCGGCGTATGGGGCGATCAAGGCCGTGACGCCGCGAGAGATCCGGCTGTTCGCGCCGCTCATGGCGATCCGGATGCTGCCCAGCCGGCTCAAGGGCCGGGGCGCTGAGCTGGAACCGGCCGTTCCGCTCCTCCGGCAGTTCGTCCGGCAGGGGTTCCTCATCCTCGACGAGCGGCCGGGCTACGAGGAGTTCGTGATGGGAGGCATCGGCCGCTTTTGGCGTCTTTCGGGAGACGAGGCGCTCCACACGATCGAGACGTACGAGGACTTCATCTCGTTCGCCGAGCCGGGCTACGCCAAGGCCGGCCTCGATTTCACGGCCAGCCCGGAAGGGGACGGCACCCGGATCGTCACGGAGACGCGCGTCGTGGGCACGGACCCCGAGGCGACGAAGCTCTTCCGGCGCTACTGGTTCGCGATCAGGCTGGGGAGCGCCGCCATCCGACGCAGCTGGCTGGCGGGGATCCGGCGTCGCATCGAGCGGGAACACGCATCGCGTTGACTAGTGCATAGCTGCTTCGGAGGCCGGGTGAAGCTCGGCGACGAGCCGTTCGCAGCGTATGCGCAGTCGGCCCACCGACTGCGCTCTCCGGCGCGGAAACCTGTAAGCTAGCAGCGCTGACCAGCAAGTATGGCGCTCACGCTGTCAGAGAAGCTCGGACACCTGCCGCTAAGCCGTCTACCCCAACCGACGGTCGCCGGGTAGGTGGGTATGCGTCAGGGAATCCAGGCTCCCACTCGCACCTACGTAGATCGCTGGTCAGGTGTTCGGGGGAAGCGGTTTGGGGGGTGCCGAGTATGTATGTGTTCTAAAATTGATCCATGTCGACGCCAATTTTGGCAACCAAACTCTATATCCCCTCACCTCAGCCTAAAGTTGTCCTCCGCCCCCGCCTCATCGAGCGGCTCAACGAGGGTCTGCACCGCAGACTGACCCTCATCTCTGCCCCCGCCGGGTTTGGCAAGACCACGCTGCTTGGCGAATGGCTCGCCGGTTGCGAGCGACCGGCCGCCTGGCTGTCGCTGGACGAAGCGGATAGCGACCCCACACGCTTTCTGGCTTACCTCGCCGCCGCTTTGCAGACCATTGCGGTGGATATCGGAGAAGGGATTTTGGGTGCGCTGAAATCCCCTCAGCCACCGCCAGCCGAATCGCTTCTGACGACCCTGCTCAACGAGATCGCCACCATCGAGGACGATCTCGTCCTCGTCCTCGACGACTACCACGCTATCGATGCCAAACTGGTTGACGATGCCCTCACCTTCCTGATCGAGCACCTGCCACCACAGATGCACCTCATCATCGCCACCCGTGAGGATCCAAATCTACCCCTGGCCCGGTTACGCGCCAGAGGCCAGTTGACCGAACTACGCGCCGCGCACTTGCGTTTTGACCTCTCCGAGGCCGCCGGATTTCTCAACCAGGCGATGGGCTTGAACCTTTCACCGGAAGACATCGCCGCACTGGAGACCCGCACCGAGGGCTGGATCGCGGGGCTCCAGCTGGCGGCACTCTCGATGCAGGGACATAAAGACGCCGCCAGCTTCATAGAATCCTTCACCGGCAGCCACCATTTCGTGCTGGACTATCTGGTCGAAGAAGTCCTGCAACAGCAGTCCGAAAGCGTCCAGACTTTCCTGCTGCGCACGTCTATCCTCGACCGCCTGTGCGGCCCCCTTTGTGATGCCGTTCTGCTCGATCCCTCTGCTTCCGGGCAAGAAACCCTGGAATATATCGAACGCGCCAACCTGTTCCTCATCCCCCTGGACAACGAGCGGCGCTGGTACCG
>JALZJN010000181.1 GCA_030859735.1 Actinomycetota bacterium | reverse complement strand
ATCTGGTAGTCGGTGGCCCCTTCGACGGGGTCCCAGCTCAAGGTGGAGAAGCCATGCTGTTGCTCCACTGCCAGAGCGGTTACCTGGCTATCCGCTTGGGCCAGCGCGCCGCCAACCGGAACCAGCGAGGCGACGAGAGCCAGGGCCAAAACGGCCACCTGAAGCGTTCGGCCTTTGCGGCCCCCGGACCTCCTCCAGGCGATGGTCCTTACCGACTGCATGCCCGACTGCAAGGCCATGGTTCCCCTCCGTTTCGGCACAGAGGGCGTTGACCCTCGTGCGGCACGTTCACCCCGCTGCAAGAACACCCGCGACAGTCCCAGGATCCCGCGAAGGCATGCCGACGAGCGGTCGCGATTGTAGTACTAAGGGCTCGATTGTGCCTTTGCAGGTTTTTCCACCAGTTGGAGTAATTAGCGCTCAGTCTTCAGAGCGTCGGTTCGCTGCCGGCACGGTGTATGAGAACGTGGATCCAGCCCCGAGCTCGCTCGTGACCGAGATGGATCCTCCTTGACCCTCGACGAGAGCCTTGGTGATGTAGAGCCCTAACCCAGTCCCCTTGATCTTGGGATCGTTTCGTGACTCGACTCTCGAGAAGCGCCTGAACAGTTTGACTTGGTCTGCCTTGGTGATTCCGAGCCCCACATCCCGCACATCGATCTTCAGATGATGTCCCTCGCGCCGCACAGCGACGACCACGGTGGTTGTTTGCGTTCTTAGAGACCACTGTTCTGGTCGGCGTGAAACGCGGCGAGTCGCTCGGCCTCCTCTTTCAACTCCCGCAACGTGGGCCTCGACAACCGGGCAAACGGATTGAGATTGAGCTTGCCCTTTTCGTAGCGCCAGGTTCCAGCGACTGCCCCGTCGACCAAGAAAGTCGGCACCGAGTGCGGGGTCTTCGTGTGAAAGACGAGCTTTCGGTACTTCTCCGGGAGGATCTGTGTCCTCCGCGCGTGCACGAGAAGGGTTGCGTCCCAGGTCGGCAGGAAGCGGACGGGGGCAGGCGTATCGGCGTCGGGCAGTGGGGCTCGAGGAAGGTCGAGCAACTCCCTGCCCTGCTCGTCGCGAAAGCGACGGAGGCGCGTGTGCTCCACCGTGGGTCGTAGATTCGTCACATGAAGCCCCGCCCAGTTAGCGGCGTCGTTCAGCGTCGCCGGCCCAAACCCCCGGAGATAGCGGGTGAGAAGATGCTTCAATCCGTCCTCTTCGGTAGCGGCGTCTAGCGGCCCGATCCACTCTTCGGCGAGCCCGTAGAGATCGGCTCGGCGACGATCCCAGGTGCCCGATGGAGGTACGCGCACCATGTCCAGCCATAGGCCCGCACCTGACCAAGCGATGCGCGGCCAGCCCGCTTCCATAGTGATCTTGACGAGCTCCGCCCGACGAAGGGGCCCCTTCTCCAGGTGCTCGCGAAGGAGAGCAGCGACCCTCTCCATGTCGGACGCTTCGACCGCGTGACGTTGGATACTGAGCCACCCTTTGCGAGTGGCTCCTCGAATTCCCGCGGAGAAGAGCACGTAGTCGCGCGCCGAAACCATGTGGATCGTCACGCGCATCAGACTCGCCTGGATAGCTCGTTTCTGTTCGAGAGACTTCGTCAGGGCCGGGCGGCGAAAGTCCTCGAGGCGCGACCAGAGCCCGATGTATCCCGACGGTGCGTACTGCGTCTGAAGTCCCGCTACGCGCTCTAAGGTGCTGGGGAGCGCCTGTCGAGACCGCTCCAGCAGGAGTTGCCGTGCCAGCAGCGCTCGATTCAGCTCGCGGGTGGAGAGAACGCGCTCGGTCACCCGGCGGATGCTATCGGCTGAGTGCGAGTCCTTCGAAACGCGCGACGTCCAATGCCTCTCTTCGTAGTGCGTCCTCGACCTCAGTGGAGAGTGGCGCGAACGGGTCGAGGTGGATCTTGATGCGTTCGCCGTAGCGATGGAGGCTCCACGTTCCGACGACCTCCCCGTCCGCGACGGCGGTTGCTCTGAGAACACCTCCTCCGGGATGAACGCGACGCTTGTGAGTCTCCGACACCATGAAGCCGCGATCCTTCCAACCAAGCAGGTAGGGATCGAAGGCCGGCAACAGGCGCGCAGAAAGGCCGGCCGCTTCGGCTTCGACCGCTTCCTGGATGTCCAGTGAGTCGAATGCGGCGCGCGCGTCGCGCAGAGAAAGAC
>JALZJN010000147.1 GCA_030859735.1 Actinomycetota bacterium | reverse complement strand
CGGTGCTCGGACGACCACGCTTCCTTGACGCCCGCCAGCGGTTGGGGCGAGGTCACCAGCTCGGAGGGCTCCCGCGCCGGGGTCACCCGGTAGCCCTGGGACCACATGTCGAGCATCAGATCCGGTGCGAGATGGGTGGCCGGGCCCGAGTAGATGTCCTCGCGCCGGTACACGGCTCGAACAACCGGAGCGTCCCGGCTCGGGTCGCGCAGCTCGAGAAGACCGGCGGCCAGCTCCTCCTTTAGCTCTCCTGCATCAGCCTCCGGCACCATCCCCAGCGGCTCGCGGCCCTCGAGGTTCAGCCACAGGTCCCCATTGATGCCGCAGAAGGCCTGGGTCCTACTCCAGTCGAAGGGCCCCAGCTGTCCGGTGATGGTGGCGCCGAGGGCCTTTCTCGCCGTGTCCGGGGCGAAACGGCGCCCGAGCTTTCGTGCGGGGGGAGGCAGCGCCCACGCCGCTCGGAGCAGAGGCGAGCTTCTTTTTTTGCCGTAAACCGCTCTGCCGCGGTCGGACAGCCATCCCCCCAGGTTCACGTCACCGTGAAGGGGGCCGGCCCCATGGTCGGATACGACCACGAAATCAGCCTCCGGCCACCTCTCGAGCAGCACACCGGTGGCCCGGTCCATGGCTTGGTAGACGCGCTCGACGGCACTCGCAAGGGGGTGGGAGGAGTTTTGGAAACGCCAGAAGAAATGCTGCACCCGGTCGACGTGGGGCCAGACGGCGACCACGCAGTCGGCCCCGCTCTCCGCGGCCGCCCATGTCAGCGCCTCGGCCTGAACCTCGAGGCCTCGAAGCAAGTCTTCCAAAAAGCGCTCGAGTGACGTATGGGGGGCTCGGTCGACGATATCGAGGAGGTCGAAGCGTTCGGCGAGCCTTTCCTGGAAGTCGTCCGGGTAGCACATGCGGGCGCGCGGGGGAGCCCCGTAGCCGGACACCATCACTCCCTCAAGCGGACTCGGGGGGTAGGCCATCGGCACGTTCCACACCAGGAAGCGAGCTTCAGAGCCCAACTCCCATAGTGCTTTGGAGCGCCGGTCGCGCGCGGAGAAGTAGCGGCACTCATAGGCTCCCGGCGCTCGATACCAGGACCCGAAGATCCCGTGCGTGCCGGGATTGACGCCCGTGAAGGCCGAGGTCCAGGCGCAGTCCGTCATCGGCGGCCACGAGGAACGAAGGGCCGCACTGAACCCTCGTTGTTGCAAGGACGCCAGGGCGGGGAGCGTGCCGTCTGATACCAGAGAGCCGGTGACGTCGAAAGTGGCCGAGTCCCATCCCAGGATTACGAGGCGAGGTGCCACCGTCTAACTGGGTGACGGGGCCGGCGAGGCCTGCTTTCGCCCCAGCGGCTCCTTGACGGGAGCGACAGGAGCCAGGTCGATGCAGGAACGACGGCACTTTCTTCCGGTGAACAGGGTCCTGACCTGCCAGCGAAAGAAGCTGCGGCCCTCCCCGACATTGGTCTTCGAGAGGGGGATCCTCACTTTGAGCGCGCGCCGGCTCGGGCGCCACGCCCGCAGTCTTGCCACCCGGTAATCGGCCTTCTCCGATCGGTCCCGGAAGAGGTCGCCCTGCATGCTCCTTCCATTCGAGTACACCAGAGCGTAGTAGTCGAAGCGCTCGCCGGCGAGCGTGTCGAGGTGAACGAGCAGGTAGCCACGGTCCCAAATCGCACGGCTGCTCCAGCCTTCGTAGGTGCGGATGTTCCATACGCGCGGGCGGCCGTAGATCGAGACCTTGCGGAGGTCGAGCCGGCCCTTGACGTCGTTGTCGTCGCGCACGTCACGATGCGATGCCAGCGCCAGCAGCAGGGGGAAGGAACCCAGCAGCAGAGCCAGCGGCAGGGCCACGAGTCTTGTTCTCAAGTGTGCCTCCGCCCGCGCAAGGCGGCAATCGTTCTGAGCCCTGTCCAGGTGCACAAAACCAGCCCGAGGAGTACCAGGGCCGCAGGTAGTGCGTCCGAGCCGAGCGGTGCCCGAGTTTGCCACGACGGCCATCCCTGCGGCTTCACCGCCAGGACCGCCGCGGCCAGCGCGGCGAGGAGCGCGTTGCGTGCGAGGAGCAGGCGCAGGGAGCGGTCGGTGACCCGTCCGAAACAGCCACACGGTACCCGGCTCTGACCCTGGGTGCCGAGGCGCGCCAATGCAAGCGAGAACGCTGCAACCAGGGCAAGTGCCAAGGCGGCCCCTGCCTGCAAGTGTCCGACGATCAGCAAGCCGGCCACCACCGCCTCCCCTAGGGGAACTCCCGCCGCGGCCGGAACTCGCAGGGGCGGGCTCAGATCATAGCGATCAAGCGCCTGGAGCCACGCCCCCGGCCGTAGCGCTTTGGCGACCGCCGCCCAGGCGAAGACCCCGCCGAGCAGGGCGGCGCAGATCTGAGAGAGCGTCAGGGCCATTGCCCTCGATGCTATCGGGGGGAGCGCCCCACGGTGGCAAGATGTCCACGGTTCGCGGCTGCTCACAAAGATCGGTGTATGGATGTCTGCCGGGTCCGCGTTCCCAGGATCGGAGATGACCGGGCCGAAGCCGGGCACACGGTAGCCTTCCAGATCGCGAAAACCGACCCAGGTTCTCGGATGGGACCTCGGCACCGGCGGCCAGACGGTCTTTCGCTGAAGGGAGTAGCGACTGTTGCAAGGCTGGTGGGCGGTTTCATATGGGCTCCTGTGGCTGCTCGTCGTGATGCTGTGCGTGATCGTGGTCGCCCTAGCCCGCCAGATCGGCACCCTCCACCTCCGGCTCGGGCCGCGTGGTGCGCTCGAGATAGACTCCGAGGGGCCGCCTCTCGGGGAGGCTCCTCCCGCTCTGGAGGCCATCACCCTCGACGGACAATCGATGACCCTCGGGGGGCCGGGGCGTGCCCAGCTGCTGCTGTTCGTCTCTTCCGGCTGTCTCGTGTGTGAAGAGGTGCTCCCGTCGCTCGAGACTGTGGCCCGCAGCCATGGCCTCGTGCCACAGGTGATCGCCGACGCCTCCTCGGAGCACGAAGAGGTAAGGGCACAGGTAGCCACGAAGACGCGTGCGCCGGTGGTGGTCTCCTCGGAAGCGATACGTACCTACGCCGTTCCCGGGACGCCCTATGTCGTCGTGCTCGACGAGCTCGGAGCGGTCCGAGCCAAGGCGACCGTCAACAACATGGAACAGCTCGAGGGCCTGGTGGCGACCGCGTTGCGGCGTTCCGCCGAAGCCCGGAGGGAGTTGGAGGTGAGCTAATGGGGTTGGAGTCGGCTTCGGTGGCATTGGCGAACAGGACGACCAGGCGGTCCCTTCTCGGCCGTCTGGGCACGGGCTTCGTCGCCCTCGTCGGCGGCCCTCTGGTGGCGGTTGCCCTGAGCCCTCGGCGGGCCGCCGCCTATCACGTCTGCGGCCACACCTACACGACCAACTCCTGCCCCCACCCCTTCGCCCCTCACACCCGAGTCGATCGCTTTGGCTACCCGGTGCACCCTCGGCACGGATACCCGGTGGATGACCGAGGAGACATCTACACCTCGCACGCCCAGACTCGTCGCCGCGTCTGTCAGGAGGTCGTGCCCAAGAAGTTCCCGTTCACCGGTAACCCCCGCTACGGAGGCGGCTGGTCGCGCTGTTGCAAGGGGCGGATCCGGCGCATCTACGACTGCTGCTCCTACTCGGACACGCGCATCAACGGCGATGCCTCGGTGAGAGGCTATTGCCACCACGGACGCAAGGTGTTCTGTATCGCCTACCGCGACACAGAAGTGCGCTGTTGATCGACCCCCTGCTGGCGACCACAACAGCCGTCGCCGCGGTGGTGGCGGGCTTGTCCACCCTGTTCGATCCCTGAGGCTTGTCGATGGCCGAGACCATCTCCCCCGCGGTTCACGGGGGCCGTTGTTTTTCCTACTGGCGAGCGGTGGTGGTGCACATATTGGGGGCCGCGCTGGCGGGGGCCGCTCTCGGCTTCGTGCTGGGGTCGGCGGGAAGCGTGGCGGGAGCGCCGTGGGAGAGTGTGGCCCCCCTTGTCGTGGCGGCTGTGGCGGGGCTCTATTTTCTGCGCGAGGCCACGGGACTTCCGGTACCCATTCCTCACCGGCGGCGCCAAGTTCCCGACTGGTGGCGCACCTTCTACTCACCTGCGGTGGCCTCTTTTCTCTACGGGCTGGGGCTGGGAGCGGGTTTTTTCACCTACCTTTCCTTCGGCACTCTGGTTGCGGTGGCGGTAGTGGCAGGGGCCGGCGGGAGCCCCCTGTGGGGGGCCGCGCTGTGCGCCCTCTTCGGGGCCGTACGTGGCCTCTCGGTGCTGGCGGGGGCAAGGGCGCTCGATCCCGATCAGGGAGCCCTGGTGGTGGACAGACTGCAGCAGACGGGTGCCACCCGGCTGCCGAGCGCGCTCAACGCGGGGGCGCTCCTGGCGCTGATGGCCGCAGCGGCCACTCTTGTTCTGTTCTGAGCGCCCCAGACGGAAGGTTCCTGGATGCCGGGGTCCCACCCAAACCCCCATTTGCCAGCATGCCTCGCTCCGGTTATCGTTAGCACTCTCGCACATTGAGTGCTAACGGCTCCGGGTGGACCGGGGCGAACTTTCCAAGGAGGTAGCTAGTGCCGAAGATTTTGGCGTTTGAAGAAGAGGCCCGTCGCGCGCTCGAACGGGGCATGAACCAGCTCGCCGACGCGGTCAAGGTAACGCTCGGTCCCCGCGGACGCAACGTGGTACTCGAGAAGAAGTGGGGCGCTCCCACGATCACCAACGACGGCGTGTCCATTGCCAAGGAGATCGAGCTCGAGGACCCCTTTGAGAAGATCGGTGCCGAGCTCGTCAAGGAGGTCGCCAAGAAGACCGACGACGTTGCCGGAGACGGCACCACCACCGCCACGGTGCTCGCCCAATCGATGGTCCACGAGGGCCTTCGCAACGTAGCCGCGGGCGCCAACCCGATCGCCATCAAGCGCGGCATCGAGAAGGCCGTGCAGACGGCCGTCGACTCGATCAGGTCTTCGGCGCGAGACGTGGATAGTCGCGAGCAGATCGCGCAGGTGGCGGCAATCTCCGCCAACAACGACGCCGAGATCGGCGAGACCATCGCCGAAGCGATGGACAAGGTCGGCAAGGACGGCGTTATCACGGTCGAGGAGTCGAACACCTTCGGGCTCGAGCTCGAGCTCGTCGAGGGGATGCGCTTCGACAAGGGCTACATCTCCCCCTACTTCGTGACCGACGCCGAGCGCATGGAAGCCGTGCTCGACGAGCCCTACATCTTGATCGCGAACCAGAAGATCTCCTCGGTCAAGGACATGCTCCCGATACTCGAGAAGGTCATGCAGGCCGGGAAGTCGCTTCTGATCGTGGCCGAGGACCTCGACGGTGAGGCTCTGGCGACGATAGTGGTCAACAAGATCCGCGGCACCTTCAAGGCTGCGGCAGTCAAGGCTCCCGGCTTCGGCGACCGCAGAAAGGCCATGCTCGGCGACATCTCCATCCTCACGGGAGGCCAGGTCATCTCCGAAGAGGTCGGCCTGAAGCTCGAGTCGGTCGGCCTCGACATGCTGGGGTCCGCTCGCAAGGTCGTCGTCACCAAGGACGACACCACCGTGGTCGAGGGCGGCGGAAGCGCCGATGAGATCACCGGGCGGGTCAACCAGATCAAGGCCGAGATCGACCGCTCGGACTCCGACTACGACCGCGAGAAGCTGCAAGAGCGGCTCGCCAAGCTCGCCGGTGGAGTCGGCGTCATCAAGGTGGGTGCCGCCACCGAGGTCGAGCTCAAGGAGAAGAAGCACCGCATCGAGGACGCGGTCCAGACCACCAAGGCGGCCGTCGAAGAGGGCATCGTCGCCGGCGGTGGTGTGACCTTGCTGCACGCCCAGGAAGCGCTCGATAAGCTCGAGCTAAGCTCGGACGAGATGACCGGCGTCGCTATCGTGCGCCGGGCACTCGAGGAGCCGCTCAAGGTCATCTCCCGTAACGCGGGGCTCGAGGGCGGCGTCGTGGTCGAGAAGATCCGGACCATGGGCCCGGGCGAGGGACTGAACGCGGCCACCGGTGAGTACGGCGACCTGTTCAAGGCCGGAGTCGTGGATGCCACCAAGGTGACCCGCTCCGCGTTGCAGAACGCGGCCTCGATCGCAGCATTGTTTCTCACGACCGAGGCGATCATCGCCGACAAGCCCGAGAAAGCGTCGGCGCCGGCGATGCCCGACCCGGGGGGCATGGACTTCTAAGCCAGACTCCTCAACAAGGCAATTCGAAAGGCCCCCGGCGTTAGCCGGGGGCCTTTCCTCAACTTCCGACGGTGGGGGCGTCCATCAGAAGGCACCTTAAACATCGGCGCGGATGGCCCCAGACTCAAGCCTTGCGCGAAGGTTTTTTTCGCCTCTTGCCGCAAAAAGGGAGGAGGCGGTTCAGCGGGTTTCGCGGTGAGCCGTGTGCGAGGTGCACCAACGGCAGTACTTCTTGAGCTCGATCCGCTCGCGGTTGTTGTGCCGGTTCTTCTCGGTTATGTAGTTGCGGCGTCTGCAATTGGTGCACTCGAGCGTTACGTGCACGCGCCGGTCGCTGGCCACGGCTGGTCCTCCTGCTGATTGCTGGTGATTGTTGGAGGAGCAGTATATCGGGAGGCCCGCAGGGACGTGCCTGGACCTCGAAGGTGGGGCTTCTGGCTAGCTCTCGGAGCGGGGCGCCCGCCCCAGCAGCCGGCGGAGCGGAGTGTGGGCCGGCCCCCAGTCCATGCGAGGCGGGGGTGCGAAGGCCGAGATGGGGTCTTCGGGAGGCAGATAGCGAGGGGAGCGGGGGCCGAGTTGCGGGAACTTCGTCGCCGTAACCACCTCTGGGGTGGTTGAGGGCGCTAGGTTCGAGGTGTCGGGGTCCGAGACGGTCTCCTTGGCGCCCACGGGCTCGAGGCCCAGCGAACTGTCCTCGAAGGCGTCGTCCACCTCGCGGCGGATATCCGCCAGCAGTGACTCCTCGGGGGCCTTGCGCAAAGGGTGGCCCAGGAGGCAATAGCCGTCTTTGTCTTCGACCGTGCTCGAGCAGGTGGGACAGAAAGAAGAGGCCATGTCCCCTTATCGACAGACGGGCCCGTGGAGTTGAGTGCTGCCGAAGTAGCGGCGGGTGGACTCGAACCACCGACTCGGCGATTATGAGCCGCCTGCTCTGCCTCTGAGCTACGCCGCCTCGTATTGGAGCCCCCTTACGGAATCGAACCGTAGACCTTCTCCTTACCATGGAGACGCTCTGCCGTCTGAGCTAAGGGGGCATCGAGTGTGCTCTCTGACCTGCGCTTATGTTTTCTCTTGCCCTCCTGGTGCACTTGCCTGACGTTATCGGAGCGGATGAATCTTGCGAGGCTGGAGACCGCAAGGGAAAGATGAACAAGGAAAGGATAAACGTGACACGCGACATCGGCAAGAGGGCGGCTGTTTCCGCCGGAGCTCGAGGA
>JALZJN010000146.1 GCA_030859735.1 Actinomycetota bacterium | reverse complement strand
GAAACGCCCTCGGGGTGCTCGAGACGGCGGAACAGGTAGGGGGGCTTCCTGCAACCGAGACCGCACTGCGCTCCGGGGAGCTCTCAGAGGTACAGGCCAAAGAGATCGTCTCCGCAGCTGCAGCAAGCCCCTCATCCGAACCGGAGCTTCTGGCTGCGGTCAAGACCGAGAGCGTGTGGGAGCTCAAGGAGCGCTGCGCCAAGGTCAGGGCCGCCGCCTGCCCCGACGAGCTCGACCGCCACGAGGCGATCAGAAAGCGCCGACGCCTGCGGCACTTCCGCGACCCAGACGGCGCATTCCATCTCGATGCGGTGCTGACCCCAGATGCCGGCGCAGTGGTGGTGGCGGCACTCGAGCCCTACACCGAACGCGTCTTCCAGGCCGCCCGCAGACAGGGCCTCAGAGAGCCCCACGCGGCCTATGCCGCAGACGCGCTGGTCGAGATGGCCGAGCATGCCCGGGCCTGTGACCAAGAACCCTCCCGGCACACCCCCGGCGCAACCGTCCACGTCGTGGTCGATCACCGGGCGCTCACCAGGGGCTCTCTCGAGCCGGGTGAGAGCTGCGCCATCCCCGGGGTGGGCCCGATCCCGGTGGCGACCGCTCGGGCACTGGCCGGGGATGCGTTCCTGTCCGCGCTCGTTACCGACGGCACCGACATAAAGGCCGTGGCCCACCTCGGGCGCACCATCCCGGCTCGCTTGCGCACCGCCATCGAGATGCGTGACCGGGCTTGTGTCGTGCCCGGCTGCGACGTTCGTCGCCATCTCGAGATCGACCACATCAGGCCGCGAGCAGATGGAGGGCCGATGCGCCTCGACAACCTCGCACGGCTGTGCCGGTGGCACCACTACCTAAAGACCCATCGCGGCTACGGTCTGTCCGGCGCGCCGGGGTCGTGGAGCTTCGAGAGCCCCGACCGGCAGCGCCCGGATTCACGGGGACGGGGGCGCCAACCCCCGACACCTCCGGTGACGCGCGCTCACCCTGACCGACTGTTGATGACGGGCGGCCACTCTCGGCACGTCCGGCGCGGCGCGCGCTCCTTGACTTCCCTGGGACACGTTGGCCACTCGCCTCCCGGCGCGGTCCGACTGGCATGACGCGTGGTTCCATCCCACTGCCGCACTCTCGAATAGCAAGCGCACCGCCAAGTTCCGGCAAGGCAGCCTGGAGGCTGCCCCAATGGGAATCGTGCTGGATCACGAGGAGAGTGGCCGAGAGTCACGACCCACGCCCGCTCGTGGGGCTTCCTATTTGGCGTCGAGGCCCTGCAGCGCGGAGTGCAGCAGGGTTTGCGCCGACCAGCGCATCGTCGCGACTGCCTCGTCGCGAGAGAGCTTGCCGATATCGGTCAGCCACACCAACGCCTCGATCCCGATCCCGGCCCGAATAGCCAGCACGAGCCGGCGAAGCTCCGCGTCGGGCATCTGACCCTGCAGCGGGGTTAGTGCGTCCTCGATCCAACGAATGCCTCGACCCTGGCGGAGCGGCAGGGCGTCGCCCTTCGGGCCGTCAGGCTCCAGTGCGACGCGCAGGGTCGCTCGCAGCTCCGCCTCGTGATCGAGGACCTGACGTGTGAACCTTTTGGTGACCAAGTCAAGCCGAGTGGCTGCGTCCAGGGGAGCATCGGCGTCCAGTAGGGAGGGCGCATCAAGCTCGGGGTAGGTCGCGAGCAGCAGCGCCCGCTGGTTCGGGAAGTACCGATACGCGGTGGTGCGGGCGATGCCGGCGCGCTCGGCCGCCTGCTCGACGGTCGGCGTGATCCCATCGGACAGCCAGCGACGGGCGGCGTCGACCAGCGCTCCCCGCGTGCGCGCCTTCTGACGCCTCCGTCCCTGCAGCTCATATGGGATTGACATGCCCACCATGGTACCGTAGTCTCATGGGATTACAGTCCCATTTAACTGTCGGGGGAGAGGAGTCAATCATGGGTACAGCCGTCATTCGGGCGGAAGGCGAGGGGGAGCGACTCTGGTTCTTCGGTGGGGGCGTGTTTACGATCAAGGCGACCGCCGCCGAAACCGGAGGCTCGCTCTTCATGTTCGAAGACATGATGGCGCAAGGGAAGATGACGCCGTTGCACCTCCACCCCGATGAGGAGGAAGCCATCTACGTGATCGAGGGCGAACTGCTGGTGCACGTCGATGGGGAGAACCACTCAGTCCGCGCGGGAGGGCTGTGCGTCGCTCCGAGGGGAGTGCCGCACGCCTTTCTCGTGACCTCGAAGACCGCACGAGTGCTCGCGATGCTGGCACCCGGCAGAGCTGAGGCTTTCTATCGCGGGGCGAGTGAGCCCGCGTCCTCAGACACCGACGCCTCGGGACCGGTCGATTTTGATCGGCTCCGCCTGTCGGCCGAGCGAAACGGCGGCCTCGAGATACTGGGCCCGCCTCCGTTTGAAATGCCCCAGTCCGTTGCCGCCGACGCGGTGGGATCCTGACTCACCCTGAGACACGCGCTCTGTGGGGCCGCCCCCTCCTGCCACTTCCCGCGTCCTGTCGACCCTCTCGATGGCGAACACGAAATAGTCATCGTGCTCTGTGATCTGGGCTGCGGTCGGCTCGGTGAGGAGACCGAGTTGCTCGGCCTCGTAAGGAAGGATTACGCAAAGCCAGTAAATCAACTCATCAAGTTTTCGTGGGCTTGCGCCGTCAGCTTGCCAAGCACGTCCTTACGGTTCTCCAGATCTTTCCGATCGACGCGTATTCGATAGCGCCCCCATTGGCTGTCGTAGGCGACCATATCCATCCCTTCACCCTCGAGA
>JALZJN010000131.1 GCA_030859735.1 Actinomycetota bacterium | reverse complement strand
AACGTAATCGGCAGTGGGCTAAGCATACAAAGACGGCACGGGCGCGCTGCGGGGGTGACGTTAAGCCAACAACCAGCTGACACTGGTCTTTCTTGAAACGGTATCCATGAGTTCGCAGCAACTTCGTAGCTACGACGCGAGCAACAATTGACTCTAGAGCAAACGCCCTATGTCCTCGCCGAGGCGAGCGGGGACCTGTTGGTGTTAAAAGAAGGACGGCTGTTCGCTTGTTCTCGAAGAGATGGTGACATCTATCCCGGGTTTGTCACAGGAGAGGGCCTCTACGCCGAGGATGCTCGTCACCTTTCGGAGTTCCGCGTAGCGATTGGCGGCAGGACTCCAATACTTTTGTCCTCGTCCGCCAACCTTCTCTACAGGGCGGTCGTTCATGCGTCAAATCCAGATCTGTTCGATGGGGATAATCTCTTGGTGCCACAGCTCACGCTCAACCTCCATAGAGATCGGCTGTTGGCCGAATGGCTGTATGAGCACATCGACCTGCGAAACAACGGTCGTGAACCAGTCAGCACCGACCTGCACCTCTATGTAGCAGCTGACTTCGCTGACATCTTCGAAGTCCGAGGGCTGCGGCAACGCATCTCGCGCGGCGCAGCCCTTGTTCCGAAGCTGACCGAAAAGGGACTCTGCTTTGCCTATCAAGGCGAAGACGGAGTGTTGCGCCGGACCGACGTGTGGGTGGACCCGGCCCCAGACAACATCGTCTTGCGAGACCACAGAGCCTCTCTTCGCTGGCAGCTGCGGCTTGAGCCGGGGGACGATCTCAACATCGACATAGCCGTGGGCGCCTCCACTGACGGCGGCACTCATCGGCGACAATCTTTCGAAGCAGCCAATGCGGCGGTGCACCGGTCAGCTCAGCAGTGGGAAGATTCTTGCACCACTATACAAACGGATAGCCGCCTCTTCTCGCGACTAACACGCGCTTCGATACGAGACCTGAGAGGTCTCATCACCCCCATGGAGGACGACGCCATCATGGCGGCCGGGATCCCATGGTTTGTAGCGCCCTTCGGCCGGGATTCGCTCATAACGTGTCATGCGATGCTGCTCCTGACCCAGACACCTGCTCGAGACACGCTTCGATTTCTCAGCCGCCATCAAGCGCTATCCGACGACGCCGTTCGAGACGCCGAACCTGGCAAAATTCTGCACGAGCTGCGCTCCGGTGAACTGGCACGAACCGGGTACGTCCCTCACAGTCCCTACTATGGCTCGGTCGACGCCACACCGTTATTCCTCCTGCTCGCTGCGGAGTACTTTCGGTGGACGGGCGACCTCGAGTTCATGGTTGAGCTACAGGGCGCGCTAGAGGGGGCTTTGGGTTGGATAGCCCACCATGGGGACCGCGATAGCGACGGCTTCATTGAGTACGAGCGGCGATCACCGGGAGGTCTGGACAATCAGGGATGGAAGGACTCGGGGGATGCGATCGTGCACGCGGACGGCTCTCTCGCCAAGGGACCCATCGCGCTCGTCGAGGTGCAGGGCTACGTCTATCTGGCGAAAGTGCGGATCGCGGATGTCTTTGGTGCGCTGGGCATGCCGGATATGGCGAAACGCTTGAGGACGGAAGCGAAGGAACTCAAAGCACGGGTTAATGATGCGTACTGGATGCCAGAGGAGGGAACATTCGCACTCGCTCTCGACGGCGCCAAACGCCAGGTGAAGAGCGTCACTTCCAACCCCGGTCACTGCTTGTACTGTGAGGTCATCGATGCCGACAAAGCGGCGAGCGTCGCGGACAGACTCATGGCAGCAGATATGTTTTCGGGCTGGGGAATCAGAACGCTGTCTCAAGATTCCCCAGCCTATAATCCAATGAGCTACCACAACGGCTCGGTATGGCCGCACGACAATGCCATCATCGCGGCGGGGCTGAAGCGCTATGGCTTTGTGGAGGCCACTGAAAAGATCGCCACAGCTTTGTTTGAGGCGGCGATAGATTCCAGTGACAGCCGTCTCCTCGAACTGTATTGCGGGTTTGCTAGAAGCTCTGAAGTGCCGGTGGTGGCTTATCCGGTCGCTTGCAGACCTCAAGCATGGGCCGCGGCAGCTCCGTTCATGCTCTTGCAAGCGATGCTGGGAATTTCCCCTGACGCCTCGAATGGTATTCTTACCGTCGAGCAGCCCATGCTGCCCGGATGGTTGAGGCGGGCGGAGCTCAGCAACCTGCGTATCGGCAGCTCAAGAATGAGTCTTGCTTTCACCCGTCGTCTCGGAGAGGCCACGGCGATCTCTCTACTGAACAGGGAGGGCGACGTGCAAGTGACAATTCGGCACTGATGTCTAAGAGACGATCCCACTTTCTGCGCAAGTTGCCGGTTGCCTCTACGCCCTGGTTAAGGAGCAGCGATGAAGGCGGACGGCAGTATGTAAACCCGCCGGTGGAGAAGAAGGATAACGCGGGGGCATTAGAACGGAGAAGTTCGCATTGGCAAGTCTGGCCTTTAGGTTGGAGGCTGTGGAGACCGGAGTAAGTACCTTTCTGATCCTGATGGGAGCGATCCTCGCCTTTGCGGTAGAGCTTTCTCCCCCAGGCATTGATCTCAGAGCTGTAGGTGTGATTTTTCTGGTGGTTGGAGGAATCGGTCTCATCATCGCGGTCCTCGACCGAATAGGGCTGGTGGTGGCCGTGCTTCACCGACTAGGGGTTCCCGTCGAGGACAGGAATGCTGGGGAGTCCTCCCACGACTCTCGTGCGGCTGAACGACCGCCGGATGATGGGGCCTCATAAGAACGGGAGATCGTAAGGGTCTCAGAGACCGAGACCAACTCTCTTGACTTGCCTGACCTTCTCCCTCACTTGGGCCGGTACCTCGTTCCCGCGCCGGATGATGACGCCGACGCCCACTACTGCTGTGAGTCTGCTTCACGGCGCGACCGTCACGGGCACTCTCATTCCGTAATCGTAGTGGGCGGGGAGATGACACCCGATGATGAGTTTGCCCGGTTCGGTGAAGTCGTAGGTGGTAGACACCGTGGCGCCCGCGGGCACGGATATCTCGCCGGGGATCGCTTCGTGTTGGGCATGGGTGCCACGCTCGTGGCGATCCTGAACGGATGTGTCGCCGAGAATAGACTCGTGGTCGATGGGGTCGTCGTTATGGATCACGAACTCAATGGTTGTGCCCGCTTCGAACTTGTAGCGATCGGGAGAGAACCGGGAGTGGTCGATGTTCACGATCACCTGGCGTTCCGGCGCTTCAGCGAACGCGCAGGCACCCAGGCCCAGAGCCAGAAGACCGAAGCCGAGCTGCAGCGCGAGTGTCATCGCTTCGACGACACGAGACGATCGGCGACAACGAGGACGACTAGGCCTACGAGCCCAGCCCCCACCCACGCCCACACCGGCACATGTTCTTTGGGAACCGTCGCACCGGCCAGAGCGAAGCCCGCATCCACCGGCGAGGGCGCGTCACCGTCGACGCTCAGCGCGAGATCATGGTCGAGCTGAGCTGCGGGCAAGTTGATGCGGATGTAGTCGAGCCACATGTCTTGCGTCGGCAGCCATTCCATCCCGCGATCGCCGGCGAGATCGGTGAGCATCAGCTCTGACGCCTCCTCGCTGCGCTCCAGCACGAGTCCCTGCGACGAACCCGGAGCCTCCAACTTCGGCATCAGCGTCGGCCTGGTCTGATTCAACAGGAAGACATCGGCTTCGACGATCTCCTCGGGCTCCCGCCCGAGCGCGAGGATGCGGAGCGGCACCCAGGGACGATCGGTGGGGATCGTCAAGTGCACGGGGATGCCGTCGCCGGATTGGAGGTCCTTGGCCTGAGCGCGCTTTAGGTCGAAGCGAACAGCCATAAAAATGGGACTCCTCTCGGCGTAGAAGTCGAGCACCTCGGGAGCATCGGGTGGCAGGAAGAAGCCGTTATCCTTGGCCCACTTCCCGACCTCGTCGCCGCCGCCTCGCAGCACGGTGACGTCGAGAGCGCTGACGCGCTTCTCGAGCAAGACCTCCGCCGATTTTGCCGCGCGCAGGTTGAGCGACTGGTTCTCCACTAGAGGTACCGGCGGCTGAACCTCCTCGACGAGACGCTGGAGCGTCCACCGCCCGGCCTTGTCGACGTCTGAGGGCACGTCGGGTAGCGGGACGATCGAGCCGAACTTGCCTCCGCCTGCGCCGGTGAACTCGAAAGAAGTGACGTAGTGCTCGACATCGTCGACGTAAGCAGCGAGCGTAGTCGTGCGCACCAGGTTCACCGAGCCGTTCGGTGCGATGAGACCGCCGCAGGCGAGGACTGGCCCCACTGCGAGCGCCGTGATGACAACCGAAAGCACAAGTACCTTGACCGTCCGCATTACACACCTCTCTCGCTGAACCCTTTGTTGCTGGCTAAGACGGGGCGCGCGGCCATGTTGTTCCCGCCATCTCGACAGAGAATCGCTCCGGGGGCGGGTAGCATCCCAAGGAGCTGGCGGGCAGCGAAGGAACTCTGGGAACCCGAGTCCACCTACCTCAACACCGCCAGCTACGGACTCCCTCCTCGGGCCGGCGTTCGCTGAACGCGGTGAGAAGCTAGGGTCCTCTAAATCCGCAAAGCTGGCCGATTGGATGGGACAACGACCCTCGGAGGGATCGATGAATCTGGAAAAGTTGCGGGCGGCGCTAGCGGAACCCGGCAGAGTCAAGGACGACCGCGAGACGGTCGAGCAGCACTCGAGCGACATCAGCTATCACCCCGGGCGAGCACCGGAAGCGGTCATCTATCCCAACAGCAGCAAGGAGGTCAGCCGCGTCCTGCGCTCTGCTGCCCAACAACAGGTTCCCGTCGTCACCTTCGGAAAAGGTACAAGCGTCGAAGGACACATCATTCCTCCCGCAGGAGCCATCACGCTAGACACGTCACTCATGGCCGAAGTGCTCGAGGTTCGGCCGGCCGACCGGTTCGCTCGTGTGCAGCCCGGAGTCACACGCCTCCGGCTCAATGAGGTTCTCGAGCCCGAGGGGGTCTTCTTTCCGGTGGATCCGGGCGCCGATGCCTCGCTGGGGGGGATGGCTGCGACCAATGCCAGCGGCAGCAATGCCGTCCGCTTCGGAGTGATGAAGGATAACGTCCTGGGACTCGAGGTGGTGCTGGCAGACGGCAGAGTCATTCGCACCGGAGGCAGAGCAGCTAAGTCGTCCGCAGGCTATAACCTGACCGCGCTGTTCATCGGCTCGGAGGGGACTCTGGGGGTGATCACCGAGCTCATCCTGCGCGTACACCACCTGCCCGAGAAGTTCGTGGTCGCCCGCGCCACCTTCTCGGACGTCGATGAAGCCGTCGCCGCGGCCCTGCGCCTGCTCTACTCCGGTTCCTCGGTCGGCAGGCTGGAGCTCGTCGATGAACACACCGTTCGAGCCGTTAACGCCTACAAGGGCACCGACTACGAAGAGACTCCCACTCTGTTTCTCGAGTTCAGCGGCGCCCCGGCGAGCGTCGAGGGCGACGTCGCGATGGCGGAGAACATGTGCGCAGAGCAAGGGGGCGTCGGGTTCGCAGCGGACGAAGACCCACTGGCAAGGGCGCGGCTTTGGGAGGCGCGTCATCACGCAGCGCTCGCAATCATCGCGACCGCTCCCGAAAAGAAGCTAATGACCACCGACGTCTGCGTCCCGATGACCGAGCTGCCCGGAGCGGTTCGCGAGGCCCGCAGGGTCGTGTCCCAATTCGGACTCGAGGCGGGGATCCTAGGACACATCGGCGACGGCAACTATCACGCCGTATTCATGGTCGACCCCAACGACTCGCAAGAGGTGCGGCAGGCGGAGGCGATAAACAAAGCGATCGTGACCTATGCGCTGTCTAGGGGCGGGACTTGCACCGGAGAGCATGGTATCGGCGCCGGCAAGACTCACTACCTTCGAGCCGAGCATGGGGATGCCGTCGATGTGATGCGTGCGATTAAGAGCGCTCTCGATCCCGCAGGCATCCTGAACCCGGGAAAGGTGCTGAGCTAGTCGGTTGCCAATCGTGCCCCGAAACCTGGCTCGCTGGAGCGCCTCGCCCGCGCCCGACGAGGGCTTCATCGGCAACGCCAAGAGGTTGGCTCAGCTCGAGCCTCGCGCCACAAATCCATATCCGACCTCCGAGCGGGAGGCCGAAGCGGTCCTATCCCAACGGGCCATATAGGAAGTATGTGTGCTGGAAGCCATCGACTCAAGCGCCGACGCGTGCGGTACAGGCAACCCCAGCCGCCTCCGTCGAATTGCGAGCGGTTCGGCAACGCATCGACAAGGCGAACCAGGGGCGGGCACCGTTGCGGTGAGGATCAGGCCGCGGCTTGGTGACACAGCCATACAGTAGGACCTGATGAGACGCCTTGCGTTTGGCCTGACCTTGCTTGCGCTCATTGCTTGCCACAGCGAACGAGAGCCGGTCCTTCGGGAGGCACTGTGGCGCGCACCCCAGGCAATCCTAGTGAGTCGCCTGGGTTCGCGGGATTGGCCTCTTACCGACATCACCTACAGCGAGGTTAGCCGCAACGGCGTTTCGTACTGTTCTCGGCCTACACGGAGGACGAAGTACGCCGACTCGGAGCCACTGCCGGGAAGCGACGATCTCCTCTTCGGCGGGCCCGGAAACGACACCGTGACGGCCACTGCTGGAGATGACTTTCTCTCCGGAGGCCCCGGAAACGACAGGATGGCCAATCGGTACTTCTGGGATTGGGACGGTTGGAGCGATGAGGAGTCGCTCGATCACGGCGACGATGTGTACGTGGGCGGCGCGGGTGACGACCTAATCGACACCTTCGACGGTGTTTCGGGAAACGACACCGCCAATGCGGGAGAGGGAACCGACCGCTGCGCCGAGGACGACGGCGACACCATCTGGAGCTGCGAAGAGGAGCTGGTTTTCGGCAGCTGATCTGTCAGGAACCGGGGCGTCTACACCGGGGCACGGTGGTGAACAAGCAGTAACTGCACGTTCTGCCACGAGGAGGATCGAATGAAGGAGCAGAAGAACAAGAGGGCCTGGCGGTGATCCGGCTCCTGCTCGTCGCCTCGCTCGTCGCCGCCGTGGCGATGCTGGCAAGGTGCGACAACACTGAGGCGAACGTGATCGCCTATAGCCGATGCGTGGCGAGGCTGGAGAAGAGGGTCCGGTCGGACTCGTCCTGGCTCAGAAACTTCCGAGAGCACTACAAGCACCGCACGGCCCAGATGGCAGCCGAGGACCACTGCCAGGGCAACGAGGTGTGGGACGACATGTTCGACCTCGATCCCTACACGCCGATCGGTGAGATCGACACGACCGACTGGCCGACACCGCACGGCGGTACGCCGCAGCGCGTGCGCGACACTGGACGTGCAAAATAAGAACTCGCGCCGCTTAGCTTCTGCCTGCGGCTCGCATGACTCGAAAGTTAACCGCTACAGTTTGCGTAAGCGAACCAGCACGAGCGCGACGCGAAAGAATCTCATCCCAGCACCTCTTCTAGGTGAAGAGGCCGTCGGGGTCGTCGGGGAGGTGGAACTCGACGATCGACCCGCTAGAGGTACTCGGTACGAACTGGTCGGCCGTCTTGGTGAGCTTGCCGCCGACCGACTTAGGGCGCTGGCTCCAGCTAACCCTGTAGGCGATGTCGGGTCGGCGGTGAGCGCAGTCCCCGGGGCCCTTACCGCCTGCCTGATGAACGCGTCCGGGCCCGCGGCCACCAGGAGGTCGCCGTTAGCCTCGTGTCAAAGCCCGACCTGGTTGACGGCGTACACGGCCTGCGCCTTCGTGTACTGATCACCATGCGGAGAGGACAACTGGCCGATCAGACCCTGCCGCGAGAACGAGCTCGTCTCGAGGTAGGACTTAGCGGACTCGACGGCCTCCTTGTTCCAGTCCACATCGACGTGGTTGACGGCGAAGATGGCGTCGTTCTTGGAGAACCCCTCCCCGAACTTCGACGACAACTGTTCGAACAGGCCCTTCTTGCTGAACCCGCCAAAGTCGAGGTAGGTCTCGGCGGACTCGATCGCGTTCTCCTGCGAAACGGTCATATCAGGCTCAGCGGGATCGCCGATCCCTGCGCTGTCGTCCCCACCCCCGTTACCTCCGCCACCACCACCGCCGTTACCTCCGCCACCAGTGGCCCCGCCACCGCCGCCGCCAGCTTCGGCTGTCGTGTCTGTCGCGGTATCGCCGCCGGTGCCGGTATCTGGATCCCCCCCGGCGAGGCTCCCAATTATCAACAGCAGGATGATTCCAACGACCCAAACCCAGGGCCGCTTCCAGATGGGCTTGTCCCCTTTACCAGCGGCATGGGGCAAAGTGCCTGTCGTTGAGGCCGTGCCTTGTCCGGCGTACCAGCCTGGCTGCCAACCCGGAGGGGGTGGACGCATCGGGGCCTGCTCGTAGTAGCGAACGTCCGCTGCGCAGGTGGGGCAGCGGAAGGCCCGAGCCTCATCAGGGATCTGATGCCCTGAGTTGCAGTTCGGGCAGGTAAACTGAAGTCATCTCGTCCTCCGAGTCGCGAAGTCATCTCGTCCTCCGAGTCGCATGGTGACCGGTACGGCCCTTTCGGGCGTTCCTGTCACGTGGGTGGAGACAAGAATGACGCATAGCGTCACTCTCCGCGACGTGATCGAGCAGGGGGGTGACCCGAGTCAGGCGTCCACGAGATCGGCGTCAGACCGGCGGGCGCTGCTCGCTATCCACTCCACCTCGGATCGGTGGCCACTCCCAAGGGAGAGAATCGCCTCCGCGAGTAGGGCATGACTCACCCTCTGGGCCTCTTCCAGGTTGGCCGCTTCCACGGTCATAGAGATCTCGATCACCCCACGCGCAAGAGTGCCCCCGACCGTGGCGTCGGCTACTCCCCGCTCTAAGAGTGCCTCCATGATCGCGTCGAGGCTTAGCTCGATCAGATCCGGCGGGAGCGGTTCGCCCGCGCCGTCGAGGACGTGGCCCTCGAAGGTGGTGAAGTAGCTCACGCTTGCTCCTTCCAGCAGCTTTGCCGCCGAAGCCATGCCAGCAGATTGCGGCCGTAGTTGGGGCCGGAGGGGGTCAGATGCACCCACTTCATGTGCATCTCGGCACAACCGCACTTGAGCTTGAAGTAGCCCTTGGGGGCCTTCTCGACTCGCCACCCCTGAGCCTCCACGAGTCGGAGGATGCGCTCAAGATCCTTGTCCTGGTGTCTAGGCCGACTCGACGTTCCCTCCGCTCCAAGGCTCGCCCTCCCTTCGGGACAGGTCCCAGTCTATTCGACGGGCCGATTTGATCGAATCCGCGGGGGTGATCTATCTACCATTCACCTACCGGAATACCCCGGACGGGGCCGGATGAGGAAGCTACTCGACTTCCGTCAACCCCCTGTTTGCCCTGGTCAGCGGCCTAATTCCGGACGGTTACGGTGTGGAGTCGGACAGGGGATATCTAGGTAATCGTTCGCTGAATACCTCCACCAACTGGTGGACGAACAGATTCCCACTCTTTATGGAATCGGACGCCCGCTGCCTTCATGTGAACGATAATGCTGCTCAGCTTCCGGGCGATCCGCCGATCCGGTTGGCAAGGCCGAGGATCGCGTCGATCAGCTGTGGACCGTCCAACAAGGCACGGTCGTTGTGGCCTGTCCCACCGACCTCGACGATCGTCGTCCCTTCCCCCGCCGCCTCCGCGACGGTACGGCTTTGCTCGGGGGGCACGATCGAATCTCGGGTCCCGTAGACGACAGTCGATGGCAGGTGCAGTCGGCGGATGTGGTCGACCACCGGGTAGCGATCTCGGAGCAAAGCCCGGACAGGAAGATAGGGGTAGTGCACCTGTCCGACCGCCGCGAGGTCCGTGAACGGGGAGCGCAGCACCAACCCGGCCGGCGGGTGCTCGGTTGCTAGCTCGGTGACCACGGCCGCACCGAGGCTCTCGCCGTAGTAGAGGAGTCGCTCTGCAGGTATGCCCTCATCGATAAGAAATCTGTAGGCCGCGCGGGCGTCGCGGGCGAGTCCTTCCTCGCTTGGATGCCCGGGATTACCACCGAAGCCGCGGTAGTCGAACAGGAGCACGGCGAAACCCTCGTCGACGAGCGCCTGGGCAAGCGGCGCCCGCAGTGACCTGTCCCCGGCATTGCCGTTTGCCACCAGCACGGTAATACCTTTGGCAGAGCCGCGGGCGGGGACGAACCAGGCACCGAGCCGCAGACCGTCGCTCGTTTCCAGGGTCACGTCGCGCGCCCCGTCGATCACCTCATCGGCCTGCGGCACAGGGCCCCGCGAGGGGTAGTAGATCAGGCTTCGTTGGAAGGCCCACGTCACGGCGAGCACTACTCCTACGAGGGCGAACAGCAGAACCGCCACCTGCCTCATGGCTCAAGTGTGGACCAAAATCCCCGAAGGGGCGCCCCTGCGAATTAGGTTTCTTGCGCGAGCCACGCAGCTCGCCCCACGATAGTACGATTGGACCCGCCGATCCCAGGGAGGAAAGATGCTCGGAAACTCGACGCTCATCCTGTGTGACGCATGCGGGGCGGAGGTACCCGATAAGTCGGCCAAGGAAGCCATCTACCAGGCGGGAAGGGTTCGCTACCGGCTAGAGCTGTGCACCCGCTGCCTGTCGCGGGAGATGAAGCGTCACCTCGGACACCGAGGGATACCGGGGTTTCACAAACGAGCCGCGCTGGTCTTTTCAATTTCCTCTCCCGAGGACCTACCCCGCCGCGTTCCCGTCCACTAGTCGGCGCACTCGACGATCGGCGCGACGCCCGGCAGGCGCCGTCGACAGACCCGGATGCCCCGAAAAGCCGCACGCGAGATACCAGTCTGCCCTGCCGAGTCGCGGGGAGGGCGAGGTGAGCAGCGGTGGGTTCCTGAACTCGAGAGACGCTGCGTTCTCTCGATCCTGTTCAATTGGCGAGCACATCTGGATCCTTTCTTACACTCAATAGTGCTCTGCGGTGGCTGATGTGTATAGCAGCGACCTTCCGCACAACCCCAGGATGAGAGACCGTTGTCCAATGAGAGCGACCACTTCGTTTCTCCCAACCACCGGACGTCAAGGGCATGGTGGGGGGTTATTCCGGATGCACAAGCCCCGCGAAGGCCAGAGGGGGTGGTTCCCGCCTCAATTGCTCCCCAACATGCGCCCGACCCGATGAGTGATGCTGCGCTTGAGCTCGGCGCTCTGGTCATCGTTTAGCTTCGTGCCCCCCAAGGTTCGCACGTAGAACACGTCGACAACGCGTCCCTCACGCGTGTCGACCTTGGCCACGTGTATGTTGAGGTCGAGGTCGCTGAGCCCCGCCACGATCCCATACAAAAGGCCGAGTACGTCCGGTCCGCGTACCTCAACGATCGTCGAGTGCGACGACGCTTCCTGGAGAATCCGAATCGCCACATCAACGGGCCCCCCCGTGCGGTAGTCGCGCGCCTTGCGCTCGAGCCTGGCTTCGACAGCCAGCCTTCCCGAATACGCCGCGCGCAGGTCGTGGATAACGCTGCTCCACTCGACCTCGGGGTGCGTCGCCACGATGAACCTCTCCACCGCCAGCCCCGAAGATGCCGAATACCCCTGCACTCTCAGAATGGAGAGGCGGTTGAGCGTGAGTACGCCGGCGGTGCGCGCAAGCGTACCCGGCCGGTCGCGGGTGCAGACGGTCAGCGTGGCCCTGCCAGTTTCCGGGCGCTCGTCTATCCGGTAGCGAACCTCGCCGAACTCTGGGTGAGGCCGCATGAGCAGCAACTCCTCTGCGATCTCTTCGACTGCTGCGGAATCGATGTAGGAGGGCGGGAGCCTGCTCAACATCGCCTCCGCATGACCCGCGAGGGCGGGCTCGTACGCTTCGACCTCACGCGCACGCCCCGGGACGCCGGTTGGGACCGGCATTTCTCCGGCCTCGAGTGCGATAAGTACCTTGCGGTACAGGTCGAGCACGAGGGAGGCCTTCCAGTCGCTCAAGGCCTTCGGTCCTGTGGCGAGGCCGTCGGCCAGCGACAAGATGTAAAGGAGCCGGAGCCGCATCGCGGAACCAATGATTGCGGCTACCCGCGAGATGACCGCTCCGTCATCGAGGTCGCGCCTGGTGGCGACATCCGCAAGTAGCAGGTGGTGGCGAACAAGCGCAGCAACGTCCTCGATGTCGTGAGCGGAAACTCCGATGCGTTGGCACGCGGCTCGTGCAAGGCGTTCGCCGGCGATGGCGTGGTCTTCACCGGATCCCTTGCCTATGTCGTGGAGCAGGGCCGCAAGGTACAGGGCGTCGAGGCTCTCGGCCTCTCTTGCAGCGATTCCATGGTGGTGATTCTCCGCTATGACCCGGGACACCTCGCCAACCGTGATGAATGAATGACCGTCGACCGTGTAGCGATGGTAGGGATCATGCTGCGGACGGCCGCGGATCCGGGCCCACTCGGGCAGGAGTTTGCGCCATCCGCCGACGTGGTCCAGCAGCTCGAGAGTTGCCGCGCAGTGTGGCGCTCGCAGGAGACGAAGGAACGCCGTCCGTACACATTCGCTCCATCTCTCAAGCGGCGCGCCGCGAAAGCACGAGGTCAACCATACGAGGGCGGCCGGGGCAAGCGGACGTCCCGTCGCAGCCTTGGCGGCCAGGAGCCTCAGAGCGCGAGCGAGATGATCTCCGTCCCCATCCGGACGAACCACAAGCACCCCGTCCTCGAGGCTGACTCCCACGTCGAGGGTGCGGACCTCTCCGAAGCGCCGCGGTCCCCCGAGGACTCGTTCGGCAAATGAATCCGCCGTCCGGACGCCGAGATGCTCGATGACCCTGGCGGCGGAGTGAACCTCTGTCATGAGCCCGTCGGCTGCTCCTTCGCCTTCGAGTCCCAGCCGTCTTGCCACCCTCGGCTGGAGATCGATGTGGAAGCGATCGCCCTTGCGCCTTGTCTCACCGTGCAGCGCCTCTCTCACCGCGAGCAATAGCTCTCCCGCGGCAACGAGCTCAGGACAGAGCGAGGTCTCGCCGACGGCCGCAGTCAGCCACATCGCGGTGTGCAAGTCGCGCAATCCCCCGATGTCCTCCTTTAGATCGGGCGCGAGTGACCATCCCGCCCTCTCCGCGCGGCGGTGCCGCTCGGTCGTCGACTCCCGGATGCCTCGCACAAACTGCTTGGAGTACCGGCGCAGCCAGCGCCCGCGCCTGTCCACCAGGTCTTCGAAACTCGTTGTGTTACCGGCGACGAGCCGAGCGTGAACGAGTGAGGTCGCCGCGTGCACGTCGCGCGACGCCCGCTCCACAAAGTCCTTGGGTGTTCCCAAGGCGTGGCCCACCTGGAAGCCCGCATCCCACAGTGGATAGAGGAGCGCCCGCACGACCTCCCTACCCACCCCCCCTCTCTCCGCGACAAGCCAGATGTCGACGTCGGAATGCGGCGAGAGCGTGCCGCGCCCGTACCCACCTACGGCCACCACAGCCAGCCGGGCTGCCGGGACCTCTTCTGCGAGCAGCACGCCCAGAGCCGCGTCGACGGTGCGGGCGCGTTGGCGCGCGGCGCCTCCTCCATCGCTGAGATGCACGGGGGAGGCGGTTCGACAGCTAGAGAGCGTCCGTGCCCCTCTCTCCCGTGCGGATTCTCACTACTTGCTCGACGGGGACGACCCACACCTTGCCGTCTCCGATCGAATCGGTCTGGGCGCCGGTGAGGATCGCCTTGATCACGGCATCGACCTGCTCGTCGTCCACGAGGACCTCGATCCTGGTCTTGGGGATGAGATCGAGCTCGTACTCGGCCCCGCGATAGATCTCGGTGTGTCCGCGTTGGCGTCCGAAGCCCCGCGCCTCCGAGATCGTCATGCCCTGCACGCCGACGTCTACGAGCGACGCCTTGACGTCTTCGAGCTTGAACGGCTTGACGACTGCGAGCACCGCTTTCACTAGACCTCACCTCCCTGCGGGAGCCTGACTCCAGCCGGCGCGTACGACGGCGCCGGAGCCCCAGCAGGTTGTGCGTAGGTGCCCCCTTCGGTGAAGGCGTAGCCGACCTCTGAGTGCTGGGCGAGATCGAGTCCCGATTGCTCCTCCTCCTCCGTGACGCGAAGGCCAATCGTAGCGTCGACGAGCTTCAGTATCAGATAGGTGACGACTAGCGAAAACGCCACTGTGGCGACGATGGCAACCGCTTGCTTTCCGAGTAGTCCAACGCCACCGCCGGCGACCAACCCGTCCGCTCCGGCTTCGTTGATTGCAAGATCCGCGAACACCCCAGTCAGAAGGGCGCCAACCAGCCCCCCGACCAAGTGCACTCCGACGACGTCGAGCGAGTCGTCGTATCCCATCTTGAACTTGAGGCCGACCGCCCACGAGCACACCACTCCGGCGACGAGTCCAATGACAATTGCGGCCATGGGTCCGACGAAGCCCGCCGCAGGGGTGATCCCGACCAATCCCGCAACTGCTCCCGATGCAACCCCGAGGGTGGTTGACTTACGTTGCTTGAGGGTGTCGGTTAGGGCCCATCCACAAGCTCCCGCGGCGGCGCCCAGGTTGGTCGCAACGAAGGCCGATGCCGCCAAGCCGTTGGCCGCCAAGGCGCTGCCCGCGTTGAAGCCGAACCAGCCGAACCACAGAATTCCGGTGCCGAGGATCGTAAGCGTGAGGTTGTGCGGTACGAACGCTTCCTTGCGGAAGCCGTGACGTCTTCCCACAACCAGCGCCGCGGCCAGCGCCGCGACGCCTGCATTGATGTGAACCACGGTTCCCCCGGCGAAATCGAGAGCGCCGAGCTCACGGATCCATCCTCCGGGCGCCCAGACCCAATGCGCCAGGGGCGAGTAAACGAGTATCAGCCATAGTGCGGTAAATGCCACATAGCCCGAGAACTTCATGCGCTCAGCAAAGGCGCCGGTGATCAACGCCGGCGTGATGACTGCAAACATCATCTGGAAGACCGCAAAGGCCTGATGGGGAATGGTCGCGGCGAGATCCGGGTTGGGCTCCTGCCCGACACCGGAGAAGCCCAAGAATTCGAGCCCACCGATCAAGTGTCCCTTGTCGGGTCCAAACGCCAGCGTGTAACCGATTACCACCCACAGCACCGACACGAGACCCAGTGCAAAGACGCTCTGCATGAGGGTAGCAAGGATGTTCTTAGTCCTCACCATCCCCCCATAGAAGAGCGCAAGCCCGGGTGTCATGAACATCACTAGAGCCGATGCTCCAAGGACCCAGGCAGTGTCTCCGCTATCCATATGCTCCTCCTCTTTGGTCTCCGATTGGAGGCATTAAAGAAGAGGCTTGTTTCTAGGGTGTTTCAGGCCCGTTTCTCATCTGTAAAGACCACGAGGCGTGCCCATGCGAACCTTTCTGCCCACCGAGTATGCCCGTCCGCTGCTTGCTCCGCCCTCCTTGCGCCGACACGAATTTCCGCCGGGCGCCGAGCGCCTACCCTTCGCCAAGCCACCGGGGCGGCCTAGCCCCTTCATCGCCCTCGGAGATAGACACCTGAGCCGGAGTCGTCGTCCAGCTTGCAAGGAGGTTCAGGGCCTCGTGTGAGGCCGAGTTTGGTTCAGCCATGTAGACGAAGATAGTTTGTCCGGGGTCGCCTGGCAGCTCAAGTGCCTCGTATGTGAGGGTGACATCCCCCACTACCGGGTGATGAAAGTTCTTGACGCCGCTTCGATGGAACCGGACGTTGTGAGCCGCCCACCGACGCGGAAGTCTTCGCTGCGAGTGGAGAGTTCCCCGATCAAATCAGACAGCGCGCGGTCGTACGGGTCGCGTCCAGCTTCTGCGCGCAGAAGCGCCACGGCATCATTGGCAATGTTCTCCCACTCCTTGAAGAAATCCGTGGCCGGACGCGAGAAAAACGAAGCGGGCGGAGTTAGGTGCAGCGCCGGGATCCGAGAACAAGTGCGAGAAGAGCGCGCGTCCCAGTTGGTTCGCATACAGCACGTCCAAACGACCATTCTGACGAACGCCGGGATGCCAGTCATCGAATCGAGGATCCGCCGCACGCTCGGACGTACGCGCTGCTGTGCAGGGCGGCGGCCGCCGGGCGTGTGGAGTTCGCCGTGCGCACGAGGTCGGTCAGGTGCGAGTGTTCCGCCTCGTCGAGATGCAGAGCGCGCGCGATCCCCTCGAGCACGCTCTCGGAGACGCCGCGCGCGATCCCCCGCTCGAGCCGCGTGTAGTACTCGACGCTGATCCCGGCCAGTAGAGCGACCTCCTCGCGGCGAAGCCCCGAAACGCGCCGCTTCCCTCCGTAGGCCGGCAGGCCTGCCTGCTCCGGCGTGATCTTGGCGCGCCTGGATGCCAGGAAGTCTCGGATCTCATCCTGTTGCTCACGCTCACGACGGACCGCGAGTGAGGGAGACCGGTCGTTAGGGGTACTGACAGGGCCTCCCTCCTGAGCTGGGGGACGGGTAACGCAATCTTGGGGTACGTACCCAGAACGACAGACTAGGAGAGACAATGCGCGCAACCATCCTGTACGGCGCCCGGGACGTTCGTGTCGAGAACGTCCCCGACGCCCGTCTGATCGAGGCGACCGACGCGCTCGTCCGCGTGACCCTCGTATGCATCTGCGGCAGCGACCTGTGGCCGTACAACAGCATGGAACCGAGCTAGACCGGCCGGCACATGGGCCACGAGGCGATCGGCGTCGTAGAGGCCGTGGGTGAGGAGGTCCGCACCACTAAAGTCGGTGACGTCGTCGTCATGACGTCCGCCTACTCCGACGGCACCTGCGCCTTCTGCCGCGAGGGACTGCTCACCTCGTGTGCCCACAGGGGTTCTTCGGCACCGAAGACGTCGAGGGAGCACAGGCCGAAGCGGTGCGCATCCCCCTGGCGGACGGGACGCTGTTTTGCACTGCCGGTCGGCGAAGACGACGCGCTGATGCCGTCGCTTCTCACGCTCTCAGACGTGATGGGAACGGGGCATCACGCGGCCGTCGTTGCCGGGGTTCGCCCTGGGAAGGCAGTGGCCGTCGTTGGCGACGGAGGCGTCGGCCAGTGCGGCGTGATCGCGGCGAGGCGTCTCGGCGCCGAGCAGATCATCCTGCTGGGCCGGCATGCCGACCGAAACTCGATCGCGAAGGAGTTCGGCGACCGAGATCGTGAGCAAGCCCGGGGTTGAGGCGGTCGAACGCGGACGCGACCTGACGATGGTTTCGGCGTTCACTCAGTCCTCGAATGAGTCGGCACCGAGCAATCGACGCAGACCGCGATTGAGATTGCCCGTCCGGGCGGGGCGGTCGGCCGCGTCGGTGTTCCCAGGACGAGACCATGCCCGCGTCTCAGCTGGCCTTCTACGACAACGTCACCGTGGGCGGCGGCCCCGCCCCGGTCCGCGCCTATCTCGAGGAACTGCTGCCGGACGTGCTCGAGGGTCGGATCGAGCCTGGGCGCGTCTTCGACCGGGTTGTCGGCTCGATGAGGTGCCCGACGGATACCGAGCGATGAACGACTACGTCACACAGGCTGAACGACACGACGGCCGGCACGTCGCGATCATCGAAGCGCGACGGCGCGGCATGCAGGGAAGCGAGGAAGCGTCGGAAGATGGAGGCCTACGGAGGGGTCAGGGAGACTCGATGACTGAGAGAATTTCAGTTCGGCTTCCGGTCAAAAGGCCTGGGCAGTCCAGAGGACCGTGGGCGGTGAGGACCATGTGATTGACTTCACGCGCGACGACTTCGCGGACAGGCGCAGCTTCATGACCTCATCTTCGAAACCGCGGGGGACATTTGTCACACCTCGGTCGCGCCCTCGCCCCAAGGGGGCCATGGGACACTGGCCACGAGTTGAACTGGTTTGGGGAGACCTATGCACGAGACTTAGCTACTGCTACTGGCTCTGGTCGTCGCCGCGGTCGCCCTGAGTGTCCTAGCCCGCGCGGTCGGCGTCCCCTACCCGATTCTGCTCGTACTCGGAGGACTTGTGATCGGGTTCTTGCCCGGACTGCCAGACGTCGAGCTGCCGCCCGACCTGGTCCTCGTGCTGTTCCTTCCTCCCTTGCTGTACTACGCCGCGTTCTCTCATCTCCCCGTGAGCTACGTGCTGATGCGCGCGCCATCTCGCTGCTCGCGGTCGGCCTCGTGCTGGCCACGATGGGCGTGGTCGCCGTGATTGCGCACGCGCTGATCGGCGGACTCCCTTGGGCCGCCGCGTTCGCCCTCGGCGCCATCGTGGCGCCCACGGATCCGCTCGCGGCCACCGCGATCGCGCGCCGGCTGGGCGTGCCTCGCCGCTTGGTCACGCTCCTGGAGGGCGAGGCCCTCGTTAACGACGCGACCGCGCTGGTCGCCTATCGGATCGCGGTGGCGGCGGTAGTCGGGGGCAGTTTCGTTGCCTGGGAGGCGGCTTTGCGGTTCGTGGCGAGCGCGGCTGGCGGCGTGGCGATCGGGCTCGTCGTCGGCTGGCTGGTCGCTGAGGCGCGGCGCCGCCTCGAAGATCCGCAGATCGAGATAGTCCTATCGCTCGTGACAGGCTACGCCGCCTACCTCCCCGCCGAATGGGTGGAAGCCTCTGGAGTGCTCGCCGCCGTGACGGCCGGCCTCTACGTCGGATGGCGTGCGCCCGAGCTTGGGTCTCCCGCGACCCGCTTGCTGGGGTTTTCGTTCTGGGAGGTCCTCACTTACTTGCTTAACGCCGTGTTGTTCATTCTCGTCGGCTTGCAGCTGCACCCCATCCTGAGCGGCGTGACCGAAAGGTCCGCTGCATCTCTCGGGGGACTGGCCCTAGTGGTCAGTGTCGCCGTGATTGGAGTACGGATCGCCTGGGAATTCACGATCCCATATCTAATCCGACTGCTGGATCGACGACCGGCGCAGGTGGCTCGGCGGGCAGGCCCCAGGGAGCGTCTGGTAGTGGGGTGGAGCGGGATGCGCGGGGCGGTCTCGCTCGCGGCCGCGCTGGCGTTGCCACTCAAGGCGTCATCAGGGCAGGAGTTCCCGGAACGCAACCTAATCATCTTCCTCACTTTTGCCGTCATCTTTGCCACCCTTGTCGTTCAGGGCCTCACCCTTCCAATGCTGATAAGGCGTCTTCGAGTGCCCAGCGACGACGCGGAAGAGCGGGAGGAATTGCAGGCGCGTATCGGCGCGACTAACGCGGCCCTAGCCCGGCTCGAGGAGCTCGCGGGCGAAGACTGGACCCTCGATGACACAGTCGACCGACTGCGAGGGTTGTACGACTATCGCCGCCGGCGCTTGTCGGCGCGCGCCGGCCTCGACCAGGATCAGGGCTACGAGGAGCGTTCACTCGCCTACCAGCGGATGTTGCGGGAGCTGATCGAAGCCCAACGAGCCGCGATCATCCAGCTCCGCAACGAGGGCGCGATCAGCAACGACGTGATGCATCGCATCGAGCGCGACCTCGACCTTGAAGATCCCGCCTCGAGATCTAGCGGACCTCCGTCGGAAGCCCAAACCCATCGAGGCCTGGGCCAGGGCCCGGCCTAACAATCCGGCTACCGGTGCCAAGCGATTGCTACGTATCTCTCCTCCATCGCTGCGTCGAAGATCCATTCGTCGAAATCTTGTCGACACACGAGCCGCGCGGACTCCCATATCTCCTCAAACCCATTTCTGGATTCGAGATCAAACTCGGTTCGGGAGTTGGATTTCGCGTCGCGCTGAACGTCTGCTCGCATTCCTAGAGAGCCCGGAAACCGTGTTGACCTGCACTCTTTCGCGTTGTGGGCGGTGACGGGTTCGAACCGCCGACCCCTGCGTTGTAAGGGCGGCTCGGTGGAATTCGACTACCAGCGCGAACGCGTATCTTTGCAGTTCAGAACCACTTTCTGCGTAGTCTCATTTAGGCCCTCTTGATCCCACTTTGGCGCGCGTCTGTTGGATATTTGTTGGATTTCGTGAACCCCTGACCCCTGCACAGAAGGTGCAAGATCGATCAGAGGCAAGGGACGCATCTCTATGCGTGCGCCCGACGCGGTCGCGATCCAAGGAGCCCTGTGGCTCCATCGCACACGAAAGATCCATTCACGCAGCGCGCTCAAGAACCAGATCCACAGCCATCTCGATCTCGTATTCCCAGGATTGAGCGATGCCCTGTGGAACCCGATCGAGTCCAAGGCGGGAAGGATCATGCTCGATGAAGGCCTCACGCCCCGGCGGGTGAGACGAATGGGGCCCGAGCGACTGTTGCGCTTCTGCTCCACACGGGGGTGCGCCCGACCCGTCTGAAGGCGGCCGAGATCGTAGGCGCCGCCCGGGTCGCTTTTCGCCATGCCGGAGACCATGTCGGCCGTGCGCCTACGCATCCTGATGGCCGACATGGAGCTGCTCGCCAAGCTCGACCAGGAGATCTCGGAGACCGAGGAGCAGCTCGCCGAGATCCTGCCCGAGACCCCCGCAGACATCCTCACCACGCTGCCGCGCGTCTCGGTCGTGCGGGCGTCCAACTACGGCGAGGCATTGGGCGACATCACCCGCTTCCGCCACGCCGGCCAGGTCTATCGTCTCTCGGGCTTGGTTCCTCGGCGCTACGAGTCCGCGGGCAAGGTCTGGACAACCACCAAGATCTCGCGCGAGGGAAAGGTCGAGCTACGAGAGGCGATCCTGGAGCTCGGCAAGGCGCTGCGTCAGGGCCATCCGAACTTCACCCGCTACGCCGCGTCGCTCAAAGAGCGCGGCAAAGCCGGCGGGGTGATCCAGTGCGCGGTGGGTCAGCGAGCCAACCGCCTCGCGTTCGCCATGATGCGCGACCAGGCGCCTTTCGATCCTTTTCGCTGGTGAGCGGATGCTGACGGGGCGCCATGGCCGAACGTGTCGACCAGAACCGACGTCACCCGTCCGCGTTCTTAAGCGTGCCAGAACAAACAGCCGCGAGCGGATCGAGGCAGAGGCGGAGGGGCCGGGAGCATCGTCGACGTGTGCTATGAGGCCGGAGAGATTCGGACCTCGCTTCTAGCCTAGCGCCCGGCCCCTCCTCGTCTGGGAGCACGAACGTGGTTGCCAGGGCCACCTCCACGGTGAGTCCGTGTAAGTCAGCGAGTCGCCCCTGAGGAACCGCCGAAGCCGAGAACTCTCGCTGCTCAGAAAAGACCGCCGGAGACGGCTCCTCATGTCGCGGGATGGATCCCGATTGACAGACCGCACGGTTGCTAGAGGTCACCCTCTCATGAGGTCTTGCAGCCCCCATTAGACGCAATAAGCCAGCCGTCGAGCGGGAGGGTGTGGAAGGTCGGCTACGTGGCCGCAACACAGCAACGGAAGCCAGGCAAGAGGGTCGATCCCCCCTTTGGCGAATAATCGCAGTGTGAGCTCAAGTGAGTCGGCCTCTGTTTGGGTCAGAACGCTCGTAGCCCTCGCGCTATGTGCGGGGTTGACGCTCCCCGGTTCGAGCGCGGGCGCTCACGAAGGCGATTGCAAGCCGACGTTCACCTGGGACTACACCGAGCAGGAACTCGAAGTGATCGCTACGTTCGATCTATCGGAGTGCTGGGGCGACGAGCCCTTCGTAGGCAGAACTCGTTTCTGGCGATTCGATCAAACAGCTTCTCCTCTGGCCGACCCTCCTTCTCAGCGTGACCGATGGAAATGTCTCCCTAACCGGTCGCGGACATGTCGGGTCGAGGTTTCTTTCCAACACCCCGTGGTGGAGACGGCTGACTACCAGCTCGATCTGCACTTCTGGCGGCAGAACGGGAAGAGGGCCGGCTACGGACTCCTCCTGCCGCGCTGCATCTCCGCAGGACCGGCCTACTCGGCCTGCGGGCCCTGACTGCAATGAATGAGAAGACGAAGAG
>JALZJN010000122.1 GCA_030859735.1 Actinomycetota bacterium | reverse complement strand
CTGTGCGATGCGGCGAGCGATGCGGCGGTGGCAAAGCTCCGCCGCCGCAAGGCTCGCGAGGAGAAACCGCTGGCGGTGATGGTGCCCGGCCTGGAGTGGGCCGCCCGATTGGTGCACCTGACTCCCGACGAGGCCGAGGTGATGGGATCGTGGCGCAGGCCCATCGTCCTCGCGCGGTGCCGTCGAGATGCCCCGATCGCCCCGGCCGTTGCTCCGGGAAATCGCTATCTGGGCGTCATGCTCTCCTACACGCCTCTGCATCAGCTGCTGCTGGAGGACTTCGCCCGTCCTGTGGTGGCGACCTCGGGCAACCTGTCCGACGAGCCGATCGCCTATCGCGACGAGGACGGGCTGGAGCGTCTGGGGCGGATCGCAGACGCCTTTCTGACCCATGACCGGGCGATTCACATGCGTTGCGACGACTCCGTCGTGAGGGTCTTTGAGGGCGCCGAGTACCCGATAAGGCGAGCCAGAGGCTATGCGCCCGAGCCGTTGCTGATGTCTCAGAGCTTCGAGCGACCGGTTCTGGGGGTGGGGGCCGAGCTCAAGCACACCTTCTGCCTGGGCATCGGCAGCCGGGCCGTTCTCTCCCACCACATCGGCGACCTCGAAAGCTATGAAGCGATGACCTCGTTCGTCGAGGGGCTCGAGCACTTCAAGCGGATCTACGGAATCACGCCGGAGGTCGCGGCCCACGATCTGCACCCCGACTACCTCTCCACGAAGTGGGTCGAAAGCCTGGGGGGAGTGGAGAGGATAGGGGTGCAGCACCATCACGCCCACGTCGCCTCTTGTTTGGCAGACAACGGCCGGGACGACAGAGTGATCGGAATGGCTCTGGACGGCACCGGCTACGGGAGCGACGGCACGCTCTGGGGCTTCGAGGTCCTCGCCGCCGATTTGGAGGACTTCGAGCGCCTGTTCAAGCTCAGGCCGATGCCCCTTCCCGGCGGAGCGATGGCGATCAGCGAACCGTGGCGGTTGGCGGTCGTGTATCTGGATGCTGCGTTCGGTGACTCTGCCCGCGCGCTCGATCTCGACTTCGTGCGCACCACGGCTGAACACTGGGGCCCCATTCTCCAGATGGCGAAAAGAAGTATCAACGCCCCTCTGGCTTCGAGCGCGGGACGGCTGTTCGATGCCGCGGCCGCGCTGTGCGGAGTGCGCCTGCGCTCGGCCTTCGAGGGCCAGGCGGCCCAAGAGCTGGAGCAGCTTGCGGACCCAAGCGTCGCCGACGCTTATGACTGTTCGATAGCCGGGGGCGAGGTCGACGGTGTAGAGCTGGTCACAGCGATGGCACTCGACCTCATTGCGGGGCGCCCCCGTTCCGAGGTTGCGGCCGCTTTTCACAACGGCGTTGCGCAAGCCCTGGCGAGGGCCGCCGAGCTGGCAGGGGCGGCCACGGGCCTCCGCACGGTGGCGCTGTCGGGCGGAACCTGGCAGAACCTGCTCTTGCTGGAGCGGACCATCGTCGCGCTCCAAGGCGCGGGCTTCGAAGTTCTTCGCCATCGGCGAGTGCCCTGTAACGACGGTGGAATCTCCCTTGGACAGGCGGTGGTTGCTGACGCCCGGGTCCGCTCCGGTGGTCTTTTGTGAGGCCATTGCGGTTGACGAGTTCCGTGAAGGCGCGATGATGTGCCGACACAACGACTTTTGGGGGGACGGTATGTGTCTAGCGATTCCGGGCCAGGTCGTAGAGATGGTGGATCCCGATAACCACATCGCCAAGGTCGATGTGGGCGGGGTCAAGCGAAACGTCAACGTGGGTCTGCTCGAAAAGACTCCGGAGGGCGTCTCGCTGGGCGACTGGGTGCTGATCCACGTGGGATTCGCACTGTCGAAGGTGGATGAGGAGGAAGCCGCCCGCACTCTGTCGGTGCTGCAGGGGATGGGCGAGGCGTTCGAGGAAGAGCTTCAGCAGCTGATGGAAAGCCGCATCGAATGAGCGCCGAGCTTCCCTTGGTGAGTGCGGACTCGTACGACGTCGCTTGCTCCCTGATCGACGGATGCTTGGTTTGTGGTGATGTTGCGGTGCCGGTGGTTGTCGTGGAATCCGGAGCACCGGATGCTGTGTGTGAGGACGCTCACGGCCAAAGAGGCAGGATCGGGATCGAGCTTGTATCGCCGGTCGAAGTGGGCGAGCGTCTCCTGGTCCATGCCGGAGTGGCCATCTCTCGCTTGGAGGACGCATGAAATACGTCGACGAGTTTCGCGACGCCGAGCTGGCTCGTGCGCTGGGTACTGAGATCGCGGCACTTGCCGAGCCGGGCCGTCACTTCAAGGTCATGGAGGTTTGCGGCGGCCACACGCACACGATCTACAAGCACGGCATCGAAGATCACCTGCCGGACGGGGTCGAGCTTGTGCACGGTCCCGGTTGTCCGGTGTGCGTCATTCCCATGGGAAGAGTGGACGACGGCATCGACATCGCGTCGCATGACGGAGTCATCTTCACGTGCTTCGGAGACATGATGCGGGTCCCCGGGGGCCGAGGGAGCCTTCTCGACGCCAAGGCCGAGGGCGCCGACGTCCGCTTCGTCTACTCGCCGCTCGACGCACTCAAGATCGCTCGGCAGAACCCGGAGAGAGAGGTGGTGTTCTACGCGATCGGCTTCGAGACCACTGCGCCGTCCACCGCCCTGACCCTTATGCGCGCCAAGGCCGAGGGGATCCGCAACTTCTCGGTGATGTGCAACCACGTGACGATCGTTCCTCCGCTCAAGGCCCTCCTGGAATCGCCCGACCTCAGGCTCGACGCTTTCATCGGGCCGGGCCACGTCTCCACGGTGATCGGATGCCGCCCCTATGAATTCATCCCTCGTGACTACGGACAGCCGGTCGCGGTCGCCGGCTTCGAGCCCCTCGACCTCCTGCAGTCGATCTACATGCTCATGAAGCAGCTTCAGGAGGGCCGCTCAGAGGTCGAGAACCAGTACGGACGAGTGGTCTCGTGGGAGGGTAACGAACGGGCCCTCGAGATCATGGAGGAAGTCTTCGACCTTCGTCCCTATTTCGAATGGCGGGGGCTTGGCTTCATCTCACAGAGTGCGCTGGCGTTGTCCGAGGAGTATGCCGACTGGGATGCAGAGCTGCGCTTCGACGTTCCCGG
>JALZJN010000116.1 GCA_030859735.1 Actinomycetota bacterium | reverse complement strand
TTCTCACGGCCGCTCGCATCGAGCAGGGCATGCCCAAGCTGCGCCGGGAACAGATCGATCTGCGTTCCCTGGCCGATCAAGTGGTCGGCGACCTAAAGCTTTCGTCCCATGGGCGGGGTCGCCGGGTCGCGGTTTCGGCGCTGCCCGCTCACCCCAAGGTGTGGGGCGATTCCCAAGCCGTGCGTCAGGTGCTTACGAACCTGGTGGAGAACGCCTTCAAGTACTCGCCTGTGGAGGCGCCGGTCAGGGTCCGAGTGCGGGAGCTCCCTTACGAGGCCGTGGTCGAGGTCTGTGACGAGGGCAAGGGCATCCCCTCGGACCAGGTCACGACGATTTTCGAGCGGTATCGGCAGGTGCAGAACAACGGGACCCGCTCGATCCAGGGGGTGGGATTGGGTTTGTTCATAGTCAAGCGCCTGGTGGAGGCTCACCGAGGCTCGATCGAGGTCGAAAGTTCCGAGGGCAAGGGTTCGGTGTTCCGAGTGCATCTCCCCGCCCGCAGACGGGGCTGACCGGACACCGGGGCTCGGGTAGCGGATCGCCCAACTTGGGCGTTTGACCACCGAAACGGGGGCTAACCGCCCACCTTGGGCGATTGACCACCACAAAGCCAAAGCCCCTCTGGATCTGGGACCCTCGTGCCAAGGACTCCCCAGGAGGGCCCGCCCGGTACGCTGACTGCCATGCTGGAGTACACGGTTGAGGACGGGGTCGGGCGCATCGTCCTCAACCGTCCCCAGGTTCTCAACGTTTTCGACGACGAGCTAGGCGGCATGCTTCGTCGGAGAGTGGCCGAGGCCGTTGCGAGTTCGGAGGTCCGCTGCCTCGTGCTGACGGGGTCCGGGCGCGCGTTTTCGGCCGGCGAGGACCTCGCCGCGCTCGCCGAGAGCTACGAGGCCGGGCGCCCACCCGACCTCGGGCAGATCTTGACCGCGCGTTACAACCCCTTGATCAAAGAGCTGCGGGCCGCCCCCAAGCCGGTGGTGGCCGGGCTCAACGGAGTGGCGGCGGGCGCCGGGGCGAGCCTGGCTCTGGCATGTGACTTCAGGATCGCCTCCGAGCGGGCGTCGCTCAGCTTCCCCTTCGTCCGGGTCGGGCTGGTTCCCGACTCCGGCGCCACCTGGTTCCTGGCCCGCATGCTCGGAGCCGCCAAGGCGTGGGAGCTGGCGAGCTCCGGCCGGGTGGTTAGCTCTGCCGAAGCGCTCGAGCTGGGCCTCGTTCACGAGGTGGTCGCCGCGGACGAATTCGAAGGTCGTCTTCGAGCCGTGGCTGCGGAGCTGGCGCACGGGCCCACAGCAGCGTTGGCCTTGACCAAGGGGCTGATCGAGGCTGCCGCCTCACACACTCTCGACCAGCAGCTCGAGGCGGAGGCGAGGGCCCAAGGGGCCGCGGGTGCAACGCGGGACCATCTCGAGGGCGTGCGCGCCTTTTTGTCCAAGAGGACGCCGGAGTTCGAAGGCCGGTGACGAATTCGTGTCGAGTGGTGGTGAGATGGTCATATACATCAACTGACCACCACTCGGCCTAAGATTGAACTCATGACACAGGATTCGTTTCCGATTCTAGGCATCGATTACATCCAGTTCTTCGTGGGCAACGCGCGTCAAGCAGCTCACTACTATCGGTCCCTGGGATTCACGCCGGTCGCTTACATGGGTCTCGAGACCGGGAGCCGTGACCGCGTCTCCTGGTGTGTGCGCCAGAACGAGATAACCTTCGTGTTCACCGGAACGCTCGACGACAACGGGGCGATCGCCGATCACGTCAAGCGCCACGGCGACGGCGTCCACGACGTCGCCCTGCGAGTTCCCGATGCCGAAGAATCCTATCGCGTCGCCGTCGAGCGAGGTGCGAGAGAAGTGAGAGAGCCGGAGATCCTCGAGGACGAGCACGGCAAGATCGTAACGGCGGCCATCGCTACTTATGGTGAGACCATTCATTCGCTGGTCAGCCGCCAAGACTATTCGGGGGTCTTCTGGCCGGGCTTCGCCTCGCTGCCCTCATCCGATGTCTCCGGTTTCGGCATCTCGGACATCGACCATGTTGTCGGGAACGTAGAGCTTGGGAAAATGCAGGAGTGGGTCGCGTTCTACGAGCGAATCATGGGCTTCACCGAGCTCCGGCACTTCTCTGATGAGGAGATCTCGACCGAGTATTCGGCGCTGATGTCAAAGGTGGTGTGGGACGGCAACGGCAAGATAAAGCTTCCGATCAACGAGCCGGCCGAAGGCAAGCGCAAGTCACAGATCGAGGAGTACCTCGAGTACTACAAGTCTCCGGGCGTGCAACACATCGCCATGGCCACCGAGGACATCGTGCGAAGTGTCGAGTCGGCCTCGCGCGCGGGCATCGACTTCCTGCGCGTGCCCGGCGTCTATTACGACGAAGCCAAGCAGCGCGTTCCGGAGATCGCGGACAAGATCGAGGCGTTGCAACGCAACGGCATCCTGGTCGACAGGGACGAAGACGGCTATCTGCTGCAGATCTTTTCGAGGCCGGTCCAGGACCGGCCCACCGTGTTCTTCGAGCTCATCGAGCGACACGGCGCCAGAGGCTTCGGCGCCGGCAACTTCAAAGCGCTGTTCGAGGCAATCGAACGCGAGCAGGCGGCGAGAGGGAACCTCTGATGGAGTTCGTCTATTCCAAGGGCAAGGTCGCGCGCCAGGCTCATGTAGCCGTTCCCGAGGGTACCTACGAAGAAGAACACGGGCGGGAGACGTTCTTCGGACGAGCCTCACATCTCTATCGTGCACACCCGCCCACCGCGTGGACCCGAATCGAGGGGCCACTGCGGCCGCGCGCCCTGAACCTCAACGACATGAAGCCTGAGGACATGGTCGACGTTTCGTCGGGCTGGCAGCTCATTGCCGGCAACGACGAGGTCAGACTCTTCCTGAGCCGCCGAAACAGGCCCATGGAGCATTTCCTGAGAGACGCGGATGGCGATCTCTGTTACTTCGTCCATCGGGGGCAAGGGATATTCGAAACCGACTACGGCCCCCTCACGTATTCCAAGGGTGACTACGTCATCATTCCCAAGGGAACGACACACAGAGTTGTTCCCGAGGACGAGGACACCTTCTTCTTCATCATCGAGGGTGACGGCGAGTACCGCATTCCGGATCGAGGTCTGATGGGGAGGCATGCACAGTTCGATCCCGGAATGTTGGAGGTCCCCGACCCCGATCCTCACGATGAAGAGGGCGAGTTCGAGGTTCGGGTCAAGCGCAACCAGGAGCTCACGTCGCTGTGGTTCGCATGGCACCCTCTGGACGTGGTCGGTTGGCAGGGCGATCTGTGTCCCGCCAAGCTCAACATTCTTTCCCACCGCCCTGTGTACTCACCGAGCTATCACATGCCGCCTTCGGCGCATTGCACGTTCGCCAGCGACGGCTTCGTGATCTGCTCGTTCGTGCCCAGGCCGCTGGAGGAGGACCCGCAGGTGCTGAAGGTGCCTTTCTATCACGCCAACATCGATGCGGACGAGGTGCTCTTTTATCACGCCGGCGACTACTTCAGCCGGGCCGGCATCGACGAGGGCTATATGACGCTTCATCCTCAGGGGGTGCACCACGGACCGCAGCCCGCCGCTATCGAAGCTTCGAAGTCCAAGTCACGTACCGACGAGGTCGCAGTGATGGTTGAGACTGAGAACCCCTTGCGACTCAGCCCCGAAGCCGAGGCAGTGGCCATCGTTGAGTACGAGACGTCGTGGGCCCGGGGCATGGGCTTGCTCGACGGCTGATTCCTTGCGGATCTACCGTTACGAGGACTCCTACGGCGAGGCGCGCATTGCGGTTGCGGTCGAAGAACGCCCACCCATTGATCTCGTGGCGGCGTGGATGGAGCAGAGTGCGTCGCGACCCCCTTGGCTCTCCTCGACAAAGGCACTGATCGAAGCGGGGCCTGAGGCCCTCTCCTCTGTGAGGGGCGCGGTCGCCGCTGCAACAACTGGAGCGCTGTCTTCATCGGTGCGCTGGCTATGTCCCTTCGACGCCATCGCGTCGCTGCGGGACTTCCTCTCCTTCGAGGACCATGTCTTGCGCGGCGCCGCTCGCCGTCGTGGAGAGGTTCCTCCCTACTGGTACGAGGCCCCGGTCTATTACAAGGGCAACCATCGCGCCATACTGGGGCCCGGAGAGACCTGTGAGTGGCCCTCCTATACAGACTCTTTGGACTTCGAGCTCGAACTTGCCCTGGTGATCGCTCGCGAGGGCCGCGATGTCGGACCGGCCGATGCCGCCGAGCACGTCTTCGGGTTCACGATCTTCAACGACTTCTCGGCGCGCGATATCCAGGCCCGGGAGATGAGCGCGTGGCTCGGCCCGGCCAAGGGCAAGGACTTCGCCAACGCCTTCGGCCCTTGCATAGTCACGGCCGACGAAGTGGGAGTCGAGCCCGACCTCGCGATGATCTGCCGCGTCAACGGGGAAGAATGGGGCCGGGCCCGTTCTTCGGCGATGCGTTGGAAATGGAGAGACATCATCGCCCATGTTTCTCGGGACGAGAATGTGTGGGCCGCGGATGTGTTGGGCTCGGGGACGCCCGGCGGCTGCTGCGGGCTGGACGTCGGCCGCTCGCTGCAACCCGGCGACATGGTCGAGCTTGAGATCGAGAGAATAGGAGTGCTGCGCAATCCGATCGGCTTGCCCGCGGCTCGATCACATTGGCGTAAAGATGGTGTTCCTCAGCGCTGATCGAGCGGGATCACCAGCTTGAGCGCCGAGTGGGTCTCGGAGAAACTGACCACCTTCACGTCGACCAGACCGTGCTCCTTGGCCGCCGCGATAATGTCGTTCTCCTTCAGCGGGCTGTCATGGCCCTTGGCGCGCACCACCCACAGGGCCCCGCCGGGCATGATGTTCTTACGCAAGGTCGGGAGCCGGCTCAGGCTCTTCTTGTCCGCGGCGCCCAGGAAGATGGCGTCCGAAGAAGAGCGGGGTCGAGACGTCGAGACGTCGAGGGTGCGCGTGCGCAATTCGGCGATGAAGCCGTCGTCGTCGAGGGACACGACCGATATCTTGTGGCCCGGCTTGATGCCCAGCTTGTCCAGCCGTCCCTTGGGGTTCTTGATCTTGTGGGCCCAATCGTCGGCCTTGTTGCCGAGGTGAAAGACGGCGAGGTTATCGCCGAAACCGATCGTGAGCCGGCCCTCGACGCTTGCGAGCGAGGAGATCGTCTTGAACGGGACCCTGAGGCGGAAATCGCCGCGAAAGATCAGCTCGTGCGTTTCGAGCAGCGCCCTGCCGTCAGACGAATCTCCGTTGAGCTCTACTCTGCAGTCGGCTTCGGCACCCATCACAAGAGACCGAGGAGCGCAGGGTGTTCCAGAGCGGTGGTGACCTCCAATGCGAACTTGGCGGCGGTGAGGCCGTCGAGAATGCGATGGTCGAAGCTGACGGACAGGTTCATGACCTTTCGGATCACCACCTGGCCGTCTCGCACGACCGGACGCTCCGCGGCCCGGTGCACTCCCAGGATCGCGCTCTGCGGATGCAAGATGATCGGCGTCGCCATGAGCCCTCCGAAAGGACCGGGGCTCGTCACGGTAAAGGTTCCATCTCTGAGATCGTCCCTCTCGAGCGTGCCCTCTCGAGCGCCCTTCGCCAGCCGTTCGATTTCGCGTGCCAGCTCAAACATTGACTTGGCATCCGCATCTTTGACAACGGGAACACTCAGCCCCGCGTCGGTGTCGACGGCAATACCGATGTCGAAGCGATCGTGAAAGATGATCTCTTGGGCACTTTCATCGAGCGAGGCGTTGAGAGCCGGGAAGCGGCGGAGCCCCATGATTGCGGCCTTGACGACGAACGGCAGATATGTGAGCTTGGCTTCCTGCGCATGGCGCGCGGTCAGCAGCTTTCTGGTGATGTCGAGCTCGGTTACATCGCACTCTTCGACGTGGGTGACCGCCGGGATCTCTCGGTGTGCTGTCGTCATGCGTTCTGAGATCGTGCGCCGGACACCGCGCAGCGGTTCCCGCCGGCCCGTTCGCCCTGGTTCCGCCCGACCGCCCCTTTCGTCGGACACGGGAGCCGCAGCGAGCTCGACATCGGAGCGGGTGACGTCGCCTTTCGAACCCGTGGGAGTTATCGAGCCGAGGTCGACTCCGAGGTCACGCGCCAACCTTCGCACCGGCGGCATCGCCTTGACTCTCTCCCGGCGCTGGGGTGAGGGTTTCTCAGCACCGGCGGTTTCGCCGATCGTTACGAGCACAGTTCCCACAGCTACGACCTCTCCCTCGCCGACATGTATCCGGGACACCGCGCCCTCATAAGGCGAGGGAATCTCTGCGGTCGCCTTGTCGGTGATGACTTCTACCAAGGGGTCGTCTTCCTTGACGTCGTCGCCCTCTTTGACAAGCCAGCGTTCGACCTCGGCTTCGGTCACTCCCTCTCCCAGGTCGGGGAGCCTGAAGTCCGGCATCAGTAATCCAGTACCTTGAGTGCTCCGGCGACGATGCGGTCGGTGGAAGGGATGTAGTCATCCTCATTAGCGAACTGCGGGAAGGGGACATCGAAGCCCGTAACCCTGCCGACCGGAGCCTCCAAGTCGAGCATCACACGCTCGTGGATCAAGCTCGAGACCTCGGCCCCCAATCCAGCCGTCCGCGGCGCCTCGTGAACCACGAGAGCCCGCCCGCACTCCGATGCAGCGCGAGTGATCAACTCGACATCGAGCGGATACAGGCTGACCAGGTCGACCACACGCGTGGACACCCCCCGTTCTTCCTCGAGCCTATCGCCCGCCTCGCAGCACAACGTAACCGTCGAGCCGTAGGAGAACATTACGAGGTCTTCTCCTGCTCGTGCCACCCGCGCGCTCGACAAAAGCCGGGTGGCTTCACCGTTCGCCTCGGACAACGTGAAAGGAGCCTGCTCGGGTACATCTTCGCGGCCCGTCCGGTAGACGCGCTTCGGCTCCATGAAGATGACGGGATCCGGGTGGACGATTGCCGCCAGCAACAGGTCGCGCGCCAAGACGGGGGTCGTGGGGCACACGACTTTTAGACCGGGGGTATGAACGAACAGTGCCTCGGGAGAGTCGGAATGAAGCTCCGGTGCGCGCACACCGCCTCCGAACGGGATACGTATCACGATGGAGGCGGGCACTTCCCCGCGGGTGCGCCATGCGTAGCGCGCCGCGTGCACGACGATCTGTTCGAACGCTGGGTATACGAATGTGTCGAACTGAATCTCGACCACCGGGAGCAAGCCGTAGACGGCCATGCCGATGGCGGTGCCGACTATCCCGGCTTCTGACAGAGGTGTGTCGATAACTCGCTCGTCCCCATACTTGTCGAGCAAGCCGGCGGTGACCCTGAAAACACCTCCGGTGCGGGCGACGTCCTCCCCCATGACCAGGACGCGGTCGTCTTGCGACATCGCCTGATCGAGCGCGAGGTTGAGGCCCTCGACCATGTTGATCCGAGGCACTAAGCGTTCTCCGGAGGAGCGTCTGCGTCACCCGTCGACGTGATGGGCTGGGGGCCGAGCGGTTTGACCTCCGGCCGTCGCTCGACAGCGCGCAGCTCATCGAGCCCTTCGGTAAGCGAGTTCGGCCGCCCGCTTGCGTAAACGTAGTCGAAAAGGATCTCCACGCCCGGGAAGTCGAGCGCTTCCATCTCCATAACCGCAGCGGCAATCAGCTCCTTGGCCTCGTCGTGAATGTCGGCCGCCTGATCGTCGTCGAGCGCGCCCAGTCGCTGCAGATAGCCCCGGTAGCGGCCCACTGGTTCGAGCGCGCGGTAGCGCTCGCTCTCGGCTTCGTCGCGGTAGAGCCGGGGATCGTCGGCGGTTCCATGCGGGCCGATCCGGTAGCAGACCGCTTCGATGAACGTGGGGCCGCCGCCGGCGCGCGCCCGTTCGAGTCCCTCCTTCGTGGCTTGCCGGCACGCGAGCACGTCGAATCCGTCGACCCGGAGACCCGGCATGCCGTAGGCGGCACACTTCTCCACCAAAGTCGCAGTGGCCGTTTGCCGGGACACAGGGGTAGAGATCGCCCACTGATTGTTGACGCAGAACAACACCGTCGGGGTCTTGAACACCGAAGCGAAGTTCATCGCTTCGTGAAAGTCTCCTTCGGAGGTTGCGCCGTCGCCCAGCCAGGTCAATGCGCAAATGCCGTCCTCGCGTTTCTTGGCCGCCCACGAAAGCCCCACAGCGTGCGGCAGGTGCGTCGCGATGGGGACGCAGACCGGCGCGACCCGGTGCTCACGCACTTGATAGAAGCCGTGTGCCCCTCCATAGCCCCGCCACCACGCCAGAATGGTCGCCGCTCGCACGCCGCGCAGCACAGCGATGGAGTTCTGACGATAGGTCGGAAACAGCCAGTCGGTGTCGTTGCACGCATGCAGCGGTCCGGCATGGGTTGCCTCCTCGCCCCAGTACATCGCATAGGTTCCGAGCCGGCCCTGGCGTTGCAGCGACACTGCACGCTCGTCAAACGTCCGCAGGATCACCAGCGAACGATAGAGGGCGACTAGATCTTTCTCGGTCAGCTCCTCTGGAGCCGGAAAGTCCTGCTGATTCCCACCGTCACCGATGATGCGACGAGGTTCTTCCACGTTAGCGATGGTCCGACAGCGGACCGTAACCGGAGATGCGAACCTGTCTAATTCGGCTGATGTCACGGATGCGTTGCTCGGCGTAGTCCTTGGCCGCGCGAGCAGTCGAGAGGCGCCGCTCGTTGGCGAGCGTGAATATCTGTTGCAGTTGTTTGTAAATTCCCTCAACTCGCGTCATCGCGCGCTCGCGGTTGTAGCCGCGCAGCTCGTCCTCGACGTTCATCAGGCCGCCTGCGTTAAGCACGAAATCGGGCGCGTAGAGGATGCCGAGATCGCGGAGCTTGTCGCCGTGCTCGTCTCGCTGGAGCTGGTTGTTGGCAGCGCCCGCAATGATTCGGCAGTTCAGCTCTGAGATCGTGTCGTCGTTGATGCTGCCGCCTAGGGCGCAAGGCGAGAAGATGTCGACCGGCAGGGTGTGGAGGGAGGCGCAGTCGCAGGTCTCGACTCCGAAGTTAGAGACTGCCCGGGCGAGGTTGTCCACATCTTCGTCTGCAACGACGACCTTGGCTCCTGCGTCTGACAGGTGCCCGCACAGCGCATGTCCCACTTTTCCAACGCCCTGGATGGCGACGGTGCGGTTCTCCAGATCGGTGTCGCCGAAAACCTCGAGAACACACGCCTTGATCCCCTGGAGCACTCCGTATGCAGTCACGGGCGAGGGATCGCCCGAGCCGCCGTAGGTGTGGGAGCAACCGGTGACCCACCGAGACTCACGCCGCACAATGTCCATGTCCTCGAGAGCGGTCCCGACGTCCTCGGCCGTGATGTAGCGGCCTCCAAGTGTCTCGACGAAGCGTCCGTAGGCGCGCAGGAGCGCCTCGCTCTTGTCTCGCTTGGGGTCTCCGAGGATGACGGCCTTGCCCCCTCCGAGGTCGAGCCCGGCGGCCGCGGCCTTGTAGGTCATTCCTTTGGCGAGGCGCAGGACGTCCTCGAGGCCCTGATCCTCGGTCTCGTAGGGGTAGAAGCGCGTTCCCCCCAGGGCAGGCCCCAGGGCGGTGGAGTGGATGGCGATGATCGCTCGAAGTCCCGAGCGGTCGTCTGAGCAGAACACGACTTGCTCGTAGCCATCGCCGTTGATGCGCTCGAACAGGTTCATTTTCATCCTTGCCTCGGCGGCCGAGATCCCGGGGCCGCAGGCGGGTGGTGGAGCCAAATGTTACTGCGGCCTCCTCGGTCTTCGAGCGGTCCGGGGTCTTGAAGTGCTGCATGATGCTATTTGAGCGCCCGGGGGACCCCGGGCCCGATCGGCTACCTACCCCGGCTCCTCCGGCCCGGCCCTCGGTCCGCTCGCTTCGCTGTCCGTTTTGGACGGTGTTGAGGGGTCTATAGGTGATGTATAGTGCTTTTGGCGCTTTTGAGGAACCGGTTCGGGGCCACCGGCCGACCTCGCCGCCAGGGGCGAATACGACCTGAGATTGGGCCGAGGGAGCAACGGCGGAGATGCCCGGTGGCTGTGGGCAGTTTTGAAGCTGCGTCACACATGACGGTGCGGGGCTGGGCTCGCGGGGCACACGAGAGGTGGAGGGCACGATGAAGACCAGGGACGATTCCTTGCTCACTCCGGCAGAAGTCGCAGCGCTTTTCAGAGTTGATCCGAAGACCGTCACGCGCTGGGCCAAGGCCGGCAAGTTGTCCTCGATCCGGACCCTCGGGGGCCATCGCCGCTATCGTGCCGACGAGGTGCGCCGTTTCCTCGACAACGGCGGGATGGCGCAGAGCGTCGAAAGCACCGGCTGACCCGGAACCGGGCCTGCGAGGTCCGGTTGGAACGGGTGGCGAGGGGCAGAATCGAACTGCCGACACCGCGATTTTCAGTCGCGTGCTCTACCAACTGAGCTACCTCGCCGGGATCTTGCAGGATAGCAAGAGGTCGGCCGGCGAGCGCCTGATTCGCAGCCGCGCCCCCCTTTCAGTTTAGGGGAGAGGCTCCCCGGTTTAGTATTCGGAGCCTGCCCCAGTGGAGCAGTCTGGAGTGCTCATCTCCCTGTCAAGGAGAAGGTCGCCGGTTCAAGTCCGGTCTGGGGCGCAAGAGATGATGTGACACTGGGGGCGGCTCTCCGTTGGGGCCGCCCCCAGGCGCTCTCGCTAATCAGCGGCGCGTTCGGTGCGCGCCCTTCCCGATGCGGTCCACGTGGCTGTACTGGCCGCGGCCCGATGGGCTCGGGGGAGTCGCGTCCACCGTCGTTCCCGCGTGGGTCTCCCTGATCTCGACGTCGGCCTCGTCCGCTGCCTCTAACGCCGAGTCGTAGGCGTTCTCGGCCGCCTCGATGGCGTCCTCGTAGTCGTGTTCGGAAAACTCTGAGTCCGCTTCACCGATGAA
>JALZJN010000101.1 GCA_030859735.1 Actinomycetota bacterium | reverse complement strand
CCCCCACGCACGTGCAACGCGATCCGAAGGTGATCGAGGCTTACCTGGGGAGCAGTTCTTCAGACGATGGAGCAGGAGACGATGGCGACACCTCTCCTTGAGCTGAAGAAAGTCCGGGTCCGCTACGGTGGGATCGAGGCCGTGCGCGGCGTGTCGCTCGAGGTCGGCGACGGCGAGCTCGTGACGCTCATCGGTGGCAACGGGGCGGGAAAGACCACGACCTTGAATACCGTGTCGGGCATCAAGCTTCTCTATCAGGGCGAGATCATCTTCGACGGCGAGCCGATCCATGGACTTTCCCCGCATCAGATCGTCGGGCTCGGCGTCTGCCAGTCGCCCGAAGGACGGCGGATATTCCCTCACATGAGCGTTACCGAGAACCTGACGATGGGCGCCTATGCACGGCGGGACTCAAAGGAGATCAAAGAGGACTACGAGCGCACCTTCGAGCTCTTTCCTGTGCTCAAGGAGAGGGCCAAGCAAGCGGGCGGAACCCTGTCCGGGGGCGAGCAGCAGATGCTGGCGATAGGTCGCGCCCTCATGTCCCGGCCGAGGGTCTTGATGCTCGACGAGCCTTCCATGGGGTTGGCGCCCAAGTTCGTGGAGAAGATCTTCGAGCTCTTGGAGGAGATCCACTCGCAGGGAATCACGATCCTGTTGGTGGAGCAGAACGCCCACCTCGCACTGCAGATCGGCGATCGGGGCTACGTGCTCGAGTCGGGTGAGATCGTCCTCGAAGATCAGTGCAAGAAGCTCTTGGGCAACGATAAGGTGCGCAAGGCCTACCTCGGCGAAGAGTAGCAGCAGCGGCTCGTTGCTGATGGCGCCCGGCGAACACATGTCTCCGGACGAGTTCCGTCGTCACGGACACGACCTGATCGAGTGGATCGCTCGTTACATGGAGGGCGTTGAGCACTATCCCGTTCTGGCGCGCGTCGAGCCTGGGGAAGTGCGGGCCAAGCTCCCGCCTCTCCCGCCGGAAGCGGGTGAGTCCTTCGAGGCAATGATGCGCGATGTCGATGAGATCATCATGCCGGGAATCACCCATTGGCAGTCGCCTAACTTCTTTGCGTACTTCCCGGCCAATGTCTCCGGACCGTCGATCCTCGGAGAGCTCCTGTCCGCAGCGCTCGGAGTTCAAGGGATGCTGTGGGCAACCAGCCCCGCTTGTACCGAGCTCGAAACTCACGTGCTCGACTGGCTCGTCGATCTCATGGGACTCCCCGAGAGTTTCCGCTCCTCTGGTCCGGGCGGAGGTGTGATCCAGGACAGCGCGTCGAGTGCCACCCTGTGCGCGCTGGTCGCGGCGCGCCATCGCACCGGTCCGGGCGACCTCAAGGTCTACGCCTCAACTCAGGCCCACTCATCCATCGAGAAAGCCGTGCGCATCGCCGGCTTCGGCAGTGACGCCCTCCGACTCGTGGACGTCGACGACGACTTCGCGCTGCGCCCGGATGCGCTCAGCGCCGCGATCGCCTCCGACGTGGCTGCCGAAGCAACTCCTTGTCTGGTGGCCGCGACCTCGGGTACGACCTCGTCGATGGCGTTCGACCCCCTGCGCCCGGTTGCCGAGATCTGCCGTGAACACGGCGCCTGGCTTCACGTCGACGCCGCCATGTCCGGCAGCGCGGCGATATGTCTCGAACACCGCGGCTTCCTCGATGGGCTCGAGCTGGCCGACAGCTACTGCTTCAATCCGCACAAGTGGCTCCTTACCAACTTCGACTGCGACTGCTTTTACGTGGGAGACCGGGCTGCATTGATCGAAGCACTCAACGTGCTGCCGGAGTATCTGCGCAACCAGGCTTCGGACACCAAGGAGGTAATCGACTATCGCGACTGGCAGGTGCCGCTAGGTCGCCGCTTCCGCGCCCTCAAGCTGTGGTTCGTGCTGCGCTCCTACGGGGCCGAAGAGTTGCGAGGGATGATCCGCAGACACGTCGAGATGGCTTCTTCGTTCGCATCGTGGGTCGAGGCCTCGGACGACTTCGAGCTGTGCGCACCGGTGCACCTGAACCTCGTCTGTTTCCGGTACCGGGGAGGCGACGAGGCCAATGCTGAGCTTCTGGAGCGCCTCAATTCCTCGGGCAAGCTCTACCTCACCCATACCAAGTTGAACGACCGCATTGTTCTGCGGATGTCGATCGGGCAGGCCCGCACCGAGCTGAGGCACGTAGAGGCGGCCTGGGAGCAGATACGGGCCGCGGCCCCCTCGCGACGGCAATGTTGAAGCCGTACCTACACGTGGTGTGGTCAGAGATCCAAAGTTCGGCGTGAAGGAGCGCGCTGCCGCCTTGAGCGCGCTCAACCAGGAGGTGGTGGCGTGCCGCGCCTGCCCCCGGTTGGTCGAGTGGCGCGAGAGAGTGGCGAAGGAGAAGCGAGCTTCGTTCGCGCAGGAAAACTACTGGGGTCGGCCGCTCCCCGGCTTCGGAGATCCCAACGCCCGCATGTTGGTAGTGGGGCTTGCCCCGGCCGCTCACGGTGGCAATCGCACCGGGCGCATCTTCACCGGGGATCGTTCCGGAGACTGGCTGTTCGGCTCGCTGTATCGGACGGGCTGGGCCAATCAGCCGAACTCGCGTCACAACGGCGATGGGCTCCGGCTCCATGGCGTCTACATAACGGCAGCAGTGCGCTGCGCTCCTCCGGCCAACAAGCCCACGACAGAAGAGCGAGACAACTGCCACGGCTATCTCCTGCGCGAACTCGAGTTGTTGAAGGGCGTGCAGGTGATCGTGGCGCTCGGAAGCTTTGCCTGGAGCTCCTGCCTGCGCGCGGCCGGTGACCTCGGCGCATCGGTGCCGCGCCCGCGTCCCCGGTTCGGTCACCTCGCCGAGGCCGTTCTCGGCCGCTATCACCTGCTCGGCTGTTATCACCCGAGCCAGCAGAACACCTTCACCGGAAAACTGACCACGGCGATGCTCGACGCGGTGTTCGTGCGCTCGAGAGCTGTGATCGCAAACCTTGTGGGCGCAGCCACCTCTGATGTGGTTGGCGACACAAGGTTGGACTGATCGACGCCGACTCTGGAGTCCCGATCCGTCAGGGACTCCAGAGCGCTCAAGCGCGATCCACTACTTGAATCCTGGCGTCGTAGCGTCCTCCGTTACGCGCAGCACGTGGCCCCCTGCGTCGGGGTATGCCTCCGCCCCCATGGGGATCGTGAGCAGAGGATCGGTGTGTCCGAAGTCGAGGTTTGCCAAGATGGGGATGCCACTCGTCTCCGTGCGGCGCGCCACTACTTCCCACAGGACGCCGACGTCCTCGGCCTTGTAGTAGGCAGGCCGGCCCACCAAGAGCCCGGCGATGTCGTCGAACACACCGAGTCGCTCGAGGCGAGCACATGGACGGCCCACCGCTGCGTGCCCATGTCGCCAAGCACAACGTGGGCTCGCTGCGCGTCCTGGAGAAGTGCGGTTTCAAGATCGTGGGTGAAAGCGCGCACGGCAACATAGATGAACTGATCCTGCTACTTGAAGGCTAAGCCCCTGGTTGTGACCCAGGAAGAGGCCCGGCGCATCGCAGTGCGGGCTCAGCTACTCGACGGCTCCGCCCGAGGAGTACTCGATACCGTGCGCAGGCTCGGATTTCTGCAGATGGATCCGATTGCGGTGGTCGCCAGACCGCAACACCTCGTACTCTGGAGCAGGCTCGGTAACTTCGATATCACCGATCTCGAACGTCTCCTATGGGTGGAACGCAAGTTGTTCGAGTGGGACGCCTTCATCTGGCCCATGGAATCGCTCCCCTTGGTCCGCGCGCTCATGCGCCGAAACCGACGCGGCGGGACACTCGGCTATCAACGGCGAGGTCAAGACTTCCTCGAGGAGAACTCCGCCTTCCGCCGCTACGTGATGCGCGAGCTGGAGCGCCGTGGGCCACTCCTCGGACGGGAACTCGATGATCCGTTGCAGTCGAGCCGCCCTAGACATCGGTGGTGGGGAAATCGCCGCGTGGGACTGATGATGGACATACTTCAGGCCCGCGGTCATATCGCCGTCGCCGGCCGCTGCGGCGGGCACCGCCTTTGGGACATCGCCGAGCGGTGGTATCCAACAACCGAGACGCTCCCGATTGCCCAAGCCGAGCGCGCGTTGCAGGAGCAGAGGTTTCGCGCCCTTGGAGTCCGTCTCCACAAGGGACGGTGGCACGCGCACCCCGAGGTCGGCGATGCTCCGGTTCCCGAGCGCGTAACGCTTCTGTCCCCGTTCGATCGCCTTGTGCACGATCGTGACCGGGCCGAGGCTCTGTTTGGTTTCCGCTACCGGCTCGAGATGTACGTGCCCAAAGAGAAGCGCGAGTACGGCTACTACGTGCTCCCGCTACTCGTCGGGGACCGCCTCGTCGGCCGCGTCGAGCCACGCTTCGATCGCAAGACGGGCACGCTCGAGCTGGTGGGGGCCTGGGGCGACACCACTCGCCTCGATGAGGCGATGGCCGATCTCGCTGTATTTCTGGATCACAAGAAGTAGAACGCGCTTGACTATCGAACGTATGTTCGATAGGATTGGGGGAGTAGAAGGGGCCGCCGGAGGCTCTCCCGCACGGAGTGATTCGGCCCGGACCAAGAGGTGTGTGGGTGCAGCAACAGAATCGTCGCGACACCGAGTTGGTCGGGGGGCTGCACAGCCTCCACTCAGAGGTCTGCTCCCGCCACCGCATCATCCTCACAGTCATCGCAGAGTTGGACGAGCGCAAGCTGTGGCGCGACGACGGCTGCAGGGACATGGCGCAGTGGCTGGCGGGTCAGCTCGGGATCTCCCAGTGGATGGCACTCCGCTGGGTCTCGGCCTCCCATGCGATCTCGAATCTCCCCCTGACCTCTAAAGCACTAGAGAGCGGACGCCTCTGTCTCGACAAGGTGCTCGAGCTGTGCCGCTTTGCCACCTCCGAGACCGAGCAAGAGCTGATTGCTTGGGCGAGGCGGGTGACCGTTGCGACCGTCAGGCAGCGGGCCGACGTCTTCAACCGGCCCGAGATCGAGGAGGTCCGCACCGCCGAGCGGGCCCGCTTCCTGCGCTGGTGGTGGGAGCAGGGAGGTACCAGCCTGGGCTTTGAGGGCCTGCTGCCGGCGGCCGAGGGAGCCGCCCTAATAAAGGCGCTCGAGAGAG
>JALZJN010000100.1 GCA_030859735.1 Actinomycetota bacterium | reverse complement strand
CATCGATGCCGAGAGTCGCGAGCAGTGTTTCGTGGTCTCGTCGGGGCCGAGGACCGCGAGTCGCCACGATCATCCGGCGGAGATTAGCGGCCTCGCCGCCCGCCTCGCTGAGCAGCCCCTCTGTCACGCTGTCTGCCGTGGCAAGGGCGAGTAAAAGGCTTTCCGTGCCGACCGCGGTTTCTCCTAGGCTGGCTGCCTCGTGGAAGGCGGCCTCCAGAACACGCTGTGCCCCCTGGTCGAGGCGGTCGGAAATTTTCCTGTTCACGGTCGGCGGGTCCTCCCGAGGTGACGGTGTTTCTTGTGAACGGACTGACGCGTTACGCCCAGCACCTCGGCGATGGCCTGCCAGGACCACCCGCAGCGGCGGGCGTTGGCGACGTGGACCGCCTCGAGCTCGTTGACCAGGGTGTGCAGTGAGGCCACTGCGGCCAGACCCACCTCCGGGTCGCGGCTGTCGACCGCCTTGGTCAGTTCCGCCATCTTCGACACGGTGTCAGCCTATGTTGACACGTGCTCCTTGTCAACCCAGGGTGACACACTCACGATATCGACGCGACCTTTCGGTTCTCAGCCGATCGCCTCTCCCACACAACCGGCACACCGGCCTGTCAACCTCCCTCAGTAGCCTTCGCAGGTATAGCCAACCAAGTGACAACGACACGCTAGAAGGTCTGCAAGGTCCTGACGAGATTTACGGTGGGAGTGGAGGGAGACCCCGTCTTGGGGGCAGACGGCCCAGTGGGCAAGGATTATCTCAGAGGTGACGACGGGATCGACCTGCATCGTTGACGTGAGTGATACGTCTCCGACACCGTGGGCTACTGCGAGCGGTAGATTCCAGAAAGCGGGAGCCTCACCCAGGCGTGCTCGGGGGAATGAGCGGCGCGACGCCCATCGGCCTCACCTTCGCACAGGTACTCGCACGCGCCTCCTTCGATGCAGGAGGAAGCTGCGACCCGCGTGGCGGGCCCTATTTCAGCATCGAGCCGGGCGGCAGAAGAACGGTAGAATCGGGGCTGGTTCGGCGGCTGTCGAACATACGTTCACCAGCCTCACCTGCTAAAACACACCTTTGCGCCCGTAGCTCAGTGGATAGAGCGTCGGACTTCTAATCCGAGGGTCGGGGGTTCGAATCCCTCCGGGCGCGCCCCCTCTGACCAGCGGGAACGCTTAGTCGTGGGTTCTCTGTTTGCCTCCCGAAAGGGGTTCCGTCTACCCTCCGTCTACCCGAGCGTCAATCCGGGCCTTTTTTGTCTTCGCGTGGTGGCCGGCGAGGGTGAGACGCATCGCCACTCGGGTGGGTGACCCCGCCTTCTCCCGGCGACCCGTCCGAGGCCGTCCGGCATGGGTGCGGTAGATGGGCGGTAGAAGGATGGGCTGGCTTCGACGCGGTTTGAGGGGTGGTTTTTTCCCTCTAAACAACGCGCAGATGAAGAGTCCCGCATGAGCGAAAGACCGAGCGTCGACTCCGAGACGTGATCTAAGGCCGCTCTGCCTCTCAACCCGCCTGCGTTCGCCCGACAGCGACCCTTTTTACACATTTTCTGCGTAACTTGGTCACGTGGAACAAAACGGCACCACCCCGTGTGCAGTTGAAGTCGACATGTCCTCAGAATTCCGCAAGAGGATCTGAAGAGATGCGCACATGAGCGGCGATGTTGCGCGGTTGTGGGGACCTCAGAGCGGCTACTGGGTTCACGTCAAGAGTCCCTCTCCTCTCTACATGGTTGATGGTGATTTCGCCCTCTACCATCGCTGCGACCGCCCCGGGTGCGACCCGGATGCGCACTCCAAGGCTTTCGATGAGGCCGTGAAGCCCTTCGGAGACTGTGACGATGTGGTCGCGTGGTGCGCTGCCGGCGATGCCGGCGCACTCGACCACGTTGACGACCTAATCTGCCACGACGGCGTCTGTGGGCGCTGGGCCGGATGCATCTTCCGGGCCGATCTGGACGCAGCCAAGGACGGCGACGACCTCCTGCATGACGCATCCCTCAACGCCTTGGCGCAGGGGTTCATAGGTGTTTACGGACGAGCTCCAGAGCGGTTCGGCGGAAATCCCGAGATCGAGCCGTGACCACCGAATGAAGGAGTCCCCTTGAAGCACAAAGTAACGCCCGTACCCCCTGCATCACACCCTCGGCGATGCTCGGCGAAGTCTAAGCGGAGCGGACAGCAATGCCGAAAGTGGGCCCTGAATGGTTTAACGACCTGTCGATCGCACGGCTCGGCAAACGCTCGTTCGAGACGCAAGGCGGAGCGCATGAGGGCCCAGGTTGAGTCAGCAGGGGATAGAGGTCGACAACGTGGACCCGCTCGAGGTCCTGCTCTACCAACTGGGGTGGGCCTCCGGGGCTGCGAGAGCCCTCGGGCGCTTGGTTTCCGAGCTTGAGGAGATCCATGGTCCCAACCACGCAGGGGATGCAGTGCCTCACGTCCTAGTGAAGTTGTGGAGCGAGGAAAGGGACAGAGCTGCCCGACTGGCGAAGATGGCCATTGACGCCGGCCTAGCTGAGAAGCAGGTCCGTCTCGCTGAGACGCAAGGGCAGATAATCGCCAAGATTTTCACGGCCGTTCTGGACGACGACACCCTTGGACTATCCCGCGAGCAGCGAGTCGCTGGCCGTTCGCTGGCGGCGAGGCATCTTCGGGCTCTCGAATCGTAGTGACCTCCCTCGGGCGTCCTCGGCTTGGTTGCCGGTGTCTATGAGCTGCGAGGTAAGGAGATTGTGATGATGCTCAGAGGGAGGCTCGTTGCTCAGGCTGGGCGGCAAAGGCTCCTTAGCCCCGGGCAAGATCGAGTGGGCAAGTCACCCGTTTAGGAGGATGTGCCGCGCCCTGTGGGACGAACAAGGAGAGCAGCGTCACAGATTGCCCGAGACCCCGGGCCCGACTTCTCGTCCCACTCAACCATATCGATACCGTCACAGGGGCAACGCAAATGAGACCCTCGTCGGTCAGTCCTCCCCTCGTTCGATCGCAGCGACTCGGCGCTTGCCGGCCTTTCCGCAGAGCCTTTCCAGTTCGACGCCTCCGTTCTGTAGCCGTCGACGCACCATCTTCCCCAGGCGCTCCGACGCAATGACCCGGTACAGATCACTGCCGGGGCAGGCCGTGGCTGCATATTCGCGGTGTGCTCTGATAGTGCGCGAAGGGACTCCGAAACGAACGCAGGCCCAGACCAGTACGTCCCGCAGAGCGCGGAGCTGCACGTCCGGTACCCGCTGTTCGCTGAAGTTACCCTCACACATCACGAGGAAATGTCCCCTCGGATCGTAGTCGGTGAAGGTGTCGCCCTCGGCCCACGAGGGTCTGCCCTTGTAGATGTTACCGTGCCGGTCGATGAGCACGTGGTACGCGATATCCGGCCATCCCTGTGACTGGTGATAGCGCTGCCAATCGCGGAACCGCCCGGGAGCTTGGCGGTTCCGCCGCAGCCTCAGCCCGCTATGGTGAACGGTCAAGCGCTGGATAGTATGACGTCGGAACCTGCCGTTCGGAGGGCGGGCTCCCCAAGCATCCTTGCAGATAATGTCGCGCTCTGGGGTTGCGGCTAGCACCGAGGATCCCCTGTGCAGGAGCAATGGTAGGGACAGACTGGCCACTCCGGCGGCGCGGACGAAGTCTCTACGTGAGCGTAGCTCGGATCCTGATCCATTACAGTCGACGCACACCGCAAGCCTCCTTTCCAGGGCCTTTCGGTTCGCTCAGGTCATACCACCCCTTTCTGATCGGCGGAAAACGAGGCTGACCTGAACTCGGTTTCGAGGCTGTCCGGGATGTCCGTGGGGGACGAGCTGGCGGAGCGAGAGCCTGGCGTCGTTGTCGCACCGGCTTTCCGCGCCGACCACTCCCGGAAGGCCAAGTCACTGAACGGGAAATTGCATAACGGCGATTACGCTTTTGCGAGACTGCTCGCCTCGGAGACTAGCCCGCGCCAGCATCCGGTCAGAGGACACGTCCTGCTCGATGCCGGGGGTGACAGCTTCGGGTGTGTACTCGACCTCCAGGTCTCGCATGGTCCTAGCCTCGCCCGGTCCCCAGTCCTCCACCGTCACGGTGTCACCGCCTCGGATCTCCCAGGCTGCGTCCCTGACATCGGCGTCTATGGAGGAGGTGACCTCGATGGTGCCCGCGTAGCGTTGCTGGGACAGCTTGGTCACCGGGTTGGTGGCGACAGAGGTGGCGAGGGACATCGTCGGACTGTACGCCTCCAGCTCCTCGTAATGGCCATTGACGATGCCGGTGCCAGACAGTGGGTCAGGTGAAGCATTCAAGGCTTCTCGGGGTGAGCCGTCCGACACTCACTTGACTCCATGCGCCATCACCTTCTCAGTCCCTCAGATGGCGTCGTCGCTCGTTCCACTCCTGGTAGTAGGCGCGCGAACGCTCTTGACCGCAGCCGGCGTGCCTCACGCTGCTTGGCCGCCTCCACCTCCCGCATCATCTCCGGTCTGCCTTCACTGACCTGTCGCCGAGGCTTCGAAGGCGGGTGGGCCCTGGCTAGGATCACAGGCCCGTGGTTAATCGCCGCGGGATCATGATTCGCAGTTGAGCGCGCCACCGGGTGTATCTGGGTTCTTACAAGTGTCGGAGCCCACGCCTCCATCGTTGGAGTTGGTGCCGGCATTGCCGTCCAAAAAATCGTCACCATCTCCGCCAAGCAGGGCGTCATCGCCGGAGGCTCCCTCTAGAGTGTCGTTTCCACCCCCGCCAGAGAGTAGGTTATTGCTGGAATCACCGAGCAGGATGTCTCCCTGGTTGCCCCCGGTTACATTTTCGAGCTCGGCGACTGAATCGCTGCCCCATCCCGTGGCTATGCCTGCGGCGAGATCGACAGTTAGCGCAGGGTCGAGGTAGTAAGAATCGAACGTGAGATGGTCGACGCCGTCCCCGCCAATGTACGAATCATCACCAACATTCTCGGGCTCGGGGCTCCCGATAAACTCGTCTCGTCCGGGACCGCCCTCCATAACGTCATCTTCGCTGTCGCCAATGCCCCAGTAGGCGAAGCTTTGGAGGGTGTTCCCCGACGGACCGCCCAAGAAGTCGTCTCCCGCCCTGCCCGCAAGGGTGTCGTCGCCACCACCGCCTCTTAGCCAGTTGAATCCGTCATCACCTGAAAGCGTGTCGCCGAAGGAAGAACCGAAAGCCGAGGAAATCCCGATCAAAGTATCGTTACCTTCGCCTTGAGCGGTCCCCAGCTCTAGTTCGACGTTTACGGGACTGGGAGCTGACGCGTAGCTGACGGCATCGGAGAAGAACACTTCATTAAGGCTTTGCTCGCCAACATCGTTTCCGCCATCCAGCCTGTCGTCCCCTGGGCCTCCTATAAAGACTTCCCCGGCGACATAAGAGCCATGGGCTTGACCACCCACGATTGAGTCATCGCCTCCCCCGCCGAGCAGAAGATCGACGAGGAAAGTGCTGCAGTCGTCATCGTCGTAAATGGCACCTCGTCCCTCAATGAGATCTGGTCCGCGACCACCCCTGAACTGATCTATGCCTGCTGTCCCAATGAGGGTGTCCGCGCCTCCGCCCCCATTGCCGACATCCGTTACCGAGCAATAACCATAAAGGTTGCCGCCGGTCTTCAGGAGATCGCTCCCCTTTTGGCCGAATAAGGCGTCAACGCCATTCTCGCCCTTGATCTTATCGTTGCCATTGCCGCCAAAAAGCCTGTCCTGTCCTTGGTTCCCGCAAATAAGATCATCCCCGCCTCGACCCTTTATCACGTCGCCGCGCCCGGCCAAGCCTACGATCACGTCGGCCCTGGGGGTTCCGATCAGGCGGTCGGCGCGTCCCGTGCCCACGATCGTGGCCCGCTTGCCAAAGCACCCTGGAGCCGCAGCCTGGGCGGGTACCGCCCATCCGCTGAGGATGATCGCTCCCCAGACCAACATTGTCGCAAACCTGAATCTGCTCATCTCAGCCTCCTCCTCGGTTAGCTGCTCAAAAGAAATGCTCCTCCGGCTTGGGTCAGAGTGTAGTCACGAAACGAACAGGCAGGCTGTTCGCCTCCTTACAGAAATGTCGACCGTCCAGCGAGAGAGACTTAACAATTGAGCCGTCAACCGCCTAAGTTGTTCTGGTGATGGCGCGTTCTCTAGTCATGCTCATCACCACAGCCGAAGCAGCGGGCGGCTTTGGCCTCAGCCGTGAGAGGTCCACCAGCTCCTGGAGGTGGTCCATGAACTGGAGGGCTTCGCATCGAAGGCCAACCTGGAGGCCGCTACATCGATCTGGACGGTGAAGGGGGCGAGAACGACCGGAAACGAGTCGCTCGATCCGCCGCTGAAGGTGCTGGTTGTGTACAACAGCAATCCGGCGGCCATCGCGTCGAACCAGAATCTTGTACTCAAGGGACTTGCTAAGGACGATCTGCTGACGGTCGTGCTGGAGCATTTCATGACCGACACGGCTCGATACGCTGACTTCATTCTTCCCGCTACGACGCAGATCGAGCACCTCGATCTCATGTACTCGTGGGGAACGATGTATCTAAGCCTCAACCAGCCGGCGATCGACCCGGTGGGTGAAGCCCTCCCAAATTCAGAGATCTTCAGACGTCTCGCTCGGGCCCTCGATCTCGACTATCCCGAGCTCCAACAGAATGATATCGACATCATCCGCGACGTCTTAGACGCCAAACACCCGTGGGTCGAGGGAACGACTTTCGAGAGTCTGATGCAAACCGGCTGGGCGAAACTCAAGATTCCAGAGGACTGGCGACCTTATGGAGAAGGCAACTTCCCGACCCCCTCCGGGAAAGCCGAGTTCTACAGTGAGTCGCTGGCCGCTGAGGGATTCGACCCGCTGCCCGCGTTTGAGCCCGCTCCAGAGAGCCCGGCAGGCGACCCCGACCTCACCGCTCGTTTCCCTCTAGCGCTCGTGAACGGGAAGACTGCTCTCCACTTCCTCAACTCGAGTTACTCGGGCGTTTCTAGACACCTAAAGGCCGAGCGGGAGCCGCTGATCGACATTCATCCAGAGGACGCTGCCTCGCGCGGGATCTCCGATGGCGAGATGGTGCGAGCATTCAACGACCGCGGAGAAGTCACCGTGCGTGCTCGCGTCAAAGACAAGGTGCGGGCGGGCGTCGTGGCGATGCCCGCGGGCTGGTGGGCTTCCAACAGCCCGCGGGGGCGTACTGCGAACGCGCTTACCCGCGACGGAGTCGCGGCATGGGGCAGAGGCGGCGACTTTATGGATACGCTAGTGGAAGTGGAGCTCGCCTGACCCGGGCCCACTCGGTCGGTTCGGTGCTCACAGTCAGATCTACCTTCTCTTTTACGTTTCCTGGCAGGGCGAGAAGGGATGGAGTGGGATCGATCGGGGAGACTCCGAACCCCTACAGTTTGGGGCTAACAGTAACTGCTAGAGACGAGTCGTGGAATTGACCCCCCCATTTCGTGGACACCAGCCAATTCGCCAGTATCGGTGGCCGGCTCCCGGGAGCGGTCGGCTTAAGGAACATTCGCCAACACCAGGTGAAGAGTAGGTCGGTGCCCAACCTCATCCGATGCTTGGTCGGCTGGCTGCGCCGCCGACGCCGTCGGCATCCTTGCCTGAGGCGTTTCAATACGCTCGAGTCGAACCTCAGGGAGACGCTGACCTCATCCTGTGGGCACTCTCCGCTCCGCTCGGCGACGTTATGACCACGTTGGTCACGGCCAGCGGTCCGGACCGGCGCAGCCTCTCGAACGCGTGACGACGGAAGGTGTCGTCCAGATCCGAGTGCTGAGTGTCGAGAACATCGATGTTGACCGTCATCAGCTCTCCTTTACCAGTCGACGAAGATCGTTGAGGCGGGCGACCCCTACTAGGACGCCCTTACTCGTGGTCACCACCACCGCCGGGACGTTGCGTTGCTCCATCCGCTCAAGGAGCGGTTTCGCCGGCTCGGTTGGGCGGACCGTCGTCGGGCCGGTCTCCATCACATTTTCGACAACCTCGTTCGAGGCTGCTTCTCGATGCTTCTTGCGTAAGCGGCCCAGCACGACGCCGTGGTCGTTGAGGACAAGACAGTACGTGTCAGCGCTGTCTTCCACCGCTCTTGACGAGTCGCTGACCGCACTCCCCAACGCGCAGGTGTGAAGACGGTCCTTGGTAGTGACCTCACCCGCCATCGGGTAGTGCGGACCGTCGCCCTCGACCGGTTGGCGGTTAACCATCCACTCGACTTTCCCGTTGACGTAGTCGTAGGCATCGGTGAATCCCATAGCTTCGAGCTGCCACGCAGCCCTCGAGCTCATGTCTCATATGTCATCCCAGCAATAAACGACAGTGGGCCGAGAACGGTCGAGCGCTGCAGCGCTGTCTCGGTTCATCGACTTCAGCGGGATGTTGATCGCGCCGGGAAGATGCTCCTCCACGTACTCCTTCTCCGGGAGCACCTCGATGAGCTCCGTGTTTCCCCCGGCCAGCATCTTCCGAAGACCGTCGAGGTCGAGGTCGGTCGGCATCAGCAGTCAACCGTCCGGCAGCTCGCGATCGCCGCCTCGTTGTCGTCGAGAAAGCGACGGGCGCCTGCGATGAGTGACCGCACCCGCCTGTCGGCGACCCGGTAGAGCGTCTTGCGGCCTTCGGTGCGCGTCTCCACGAAGCCGCACCACGTCAAGCACGCAAGATGCTCAGACACTCGGGCCTGCGAAGCGCCGAGTCGGCGAACGACCTCCATCTGATGGAGCTCGCCTTCATCGATGAGTAGCTCGACGATGCCCAGCCTCGTCGCGTCGCCCAGCGTCCGGAACAACCGGGCCACCAACTCTGCCTCGGGGAGCGGCGTGGGGATCAGCTCAAGGATCGCGGGGCGGCCTGACACTTCGTCTCCTATCATCCGGTTTACCGGATAACCGTACACCCCCATTGAGCCTCGAACGAGCCGGGTCTACCCTGGAGCTAGATCTACCAAGGAGGCCAGGATGGGTGGCACCTGACGAGGTGATCGATTTGGTGTTGGCCGATAAGGCCGAGGGCGCCTCAGGGCGCCCTTTCTTTTTGCCGCACTAGGTCGCAGCGAAGCGAGAACGACCGAGCGCGGTTCCCAGAGGCCTGGCAACAGGTGAGCCGACACCGGGTCCTACGTCGGGAGACCTGATCGTTCCGATCTCAGACTCGCCAGCAGCAAGAGTGCGGTCCCCGCGACGATGAAGACGTCTGCGAGGAAAGCATCCGTACACCGTTAACGGCTTACCGAGGCGGCGGATTCGCTCGAACCCATGGCTCTCGAACATCAACACCGTGCCGAGTGAAGAAACGATGCGGAAACCGCCCTGCCTTCGATGTCTTAGGGATAGCTCTCTACCGTTCCTCCCCCGAGACGCGCGATCTCGTGCAGAGCACCTTCGAGCGCGGCGGACGCGACCCCTCTGCGCCGGTACTTGCTGTCGACGAAGAAGCACGTGATCCGCCAATCCGGAAGGGCGCTCAGACCCTGGAGATAGGCGCGCAGGTGCTTGATGCGTGGCAGCTCATCCGTCGGCCCGAACTGGCACCAGCCTGCGTTTCTGGCAAGCGGGATGCGCAAGGCCATCGTTGCCACATGACTGGCTGCATCGTGGCCGAGGAATAATGCGGGGCTCAATAATCTGCAGTCCCGTTGAAGTAGGTCAGGGCCTTTTCCCAAGCCTGGTCCGCCGCGAGTCGACCCTGGATCCTCCCATCGAGGTCTCCTTGCCTGAAGTGGATGCCGCCAAAGCGCCGTGACAGACCTGCCTCGACGGCGGCTTCCCTAAACGTCTCCCACGACAGTGTGACGTCGCGGGCGGGCGTGATCCCCGGCTCTACGAGGGAGGAACCGGCCGGTATCGTTATCGAGAGCCCAAAGTGCTTGCTGCCGGTAAACAGCTCGAGGATCCGAGCGCCAGCGGCGCTAAAGGTGCTGTGTCCCGATGAGTATTCCGGGAACGGCGGGGTCAGGAAGTAGGTTCGCTGATAGGGCAACCACTCCTCTCCTTTGATCGTCTCTGTGCCTTCTCCTGATCCGCCCCGGGCCTCGATGTCCTGACCGTAGAACAGCCATCGGATTGCGGTTATGGGTCGCACCGAGTCGAAGGCGAATTTGTTGTCCCACGCCACTATGCCAGCGTCGAAGACCGCGTTCGTGAGGGCGAAGAACATCTTCGTGTCCGCGTCGATTCCCTCTATCCCCCTGCCATGACCGTCCCGACGTGAAACGAACTGAGCAAAGACATCCCAATGCCCTGGGGGGAGCTCCGAGCTGGGACCGTCGGCCCAATACTCGGCGATTGACTTCTGCCTGTCCGTAAGGTTCGCGCTGAGCTCAACAAGGTCCAGGGCCTGCTGCACGAACGCATCAGAGCCGTATCGCGCTGGGCCCGTGGGAGAGCGGAACTGCGAGGTGGAGGACAGCGCGAAGGGGATGACGTTTGTCCAATGGGGTCCGATCGCCTTGGGTGTGACCAGCACACCCAACTTGTCGATCCAAGTCAGAGGCTGCCAGTAGTTGACGTCACGCACGGTGGATTCGTCCATGGGGTAGCGGGTGTCCATCGGTTCGTTCGCGGGGACATAGCCCGTGTAGTCCGAGTACGGCCCGGGCGCGATGTCTCCCAGCTGGTTGGAGCCATCGTGATGGCGAAACTCCAAGACTGCCCCACAGGCGACATTGCCTATCCCGCTCGGCTTGGTGGTGTCGGTCGTGGTGTTGAACGGGTCGTACTCGAGGCTCGCCATCAGATCATTGAACAGCGGAGTCGTGGCCGGAAAGAGATCAACTGCGGCGCGGTAGGCAGCAAAGCTGATGGCCTTTCTCTTGTGGGGCAGCGTTCGCTCCCGCACCGGGCGCCTCAGGGTGTCGCCCAAGCGAGTCCCCACCGCCCTCGCGTCATAAGCGGCCCAGGCGTCGTAGGTGCATGTGTGCACGATCGCCAGGGCCCGCGCCACCATCGGCGGTCCCATCCCGGAGTCACGCACTCCCTGGAGCACCGCTTCGTTCCACAGCAAGACGATGCTGTCGCTCCGCTGCCCGATCGTCAGGCTCTGAGCACTCGTGGAAGCAGTCGAACGGGGCATCCACGTGGGGGGCTGAACCACCAAGGCCAAGCTGACCAGGCATAGCGTGCTCAGCATGCGGAGCAATCGTCGCGGCCGTTTCCTCGGTCGGCGAGAATGCATCGGGGACAGCATGGCTACCACGGCCGTTGGTCCCTCTTCTTTCGATCTGAGTAAGTAATGCTTCATCAACTAGGGGTGGGCGAGGCCGCGCCTTCAGCGACGATCATCGCTGCTTTTGGGGAGACAGAACGCCACTCAGTCCCCAAAGTCCTCTCGAGTACTAGCGCGATGCGGACCCCCTTGGTCGCGGCTCTTGACGGAAATCTACTCCCTGACCTGAGCGCCCTTTTGAAGCCGAACATGACCCCAGAAATCAGTAGCCATCCTATATCGGTCATTTTCAGCTCCGCCAGGGCTTGCCTCACAGGGCGAACGGGAGGATGATGAGAATTCAATCACCCGGCGGGAGGGTGGTTCGATATCAGGGGGGCATGTGCCATGCGAAAACGGCTATCGATCCTAGGGGCCATCGTCGCACTTGCGGCGCTGTCGGTGGTGACGATCGCGCCGGCGGCCAATTCTAACGACGATGGGGATTCGCGCGGTCGCGTAGTGCGATGGGACCTGGTGCAGTTCGTCAGCGGCGTGGTCCTCGAGGGCGGCTCGACTGTCTCCGTGGATAAGGCCACGGGGGACACGCTCACCCTTACGGGCTCCGGACACGCGGAGCCGCGACAGGAAGTGGCGTTCGGCGGCGGCACCTTCACACACGAGCGCGAGAGCGACACGGATTTGACCGGCGCCTACTACGTCACCGACTTCATCAGCTGGAAGAGGGCAGCGGGCAGCTTCGAGGAGACGGGGCTTATTGATGGGATCGGCAACCCCGATGGCGCGACCGCCGGCGTGCTCACGTTGCGTGTGGCGTTCGTTCCGGAAATCGACGGCGAGCCGGGTCCCACCATCAAAGGAAAGTTGATCATCGATTGCGCGCTTCCCGGCGCGCCGGCCAACCTCGTCGAGGGTGTCCGGATAAAGATCGGTGCCCTCGGATTGGACTTCGTGCAACATGAAGATCCGGACACGAGGGGCTTCACGCTGTTGCACATCATCCGGTAGCGGTCGCACTGTGAGCTGAGAGGGCAGGGCGGATGCTCTGCCCTCTCGTGGGGCTCCGACCCATGATCGCCAAGGCACAAAGGAGGAACCGATGAGCAAGCGGGCGCTGACGGCTGTTGCACTGGTCGCCCTGATCTCTGTGCTCGTAACAGGTGGCCTGCTGGCTCGGGCCGGTGGGGAGAGCGGCGGCGTGATACGAGGTGGCGGCACCACGATCGTGGAGGGCGGGACCGGCGCGCCGTCGTTCGATCCCGTCATCACCAAGTTCGCGTTCAACTGGAGATCGGCCCAAGGGCATTTCGAGTGCCTTGCGCTCGCCCCGAGCGCTCCCGCAGGTGATCCCGGCAGCGGGGACTTCGACACGAACGTCATGTACGTCACGGGAGAGATCGAATCGGCCGAGATTGCGCGTGGAGTGGCGCGGTTCGAGGGCACCGCGACTGTCACGGGACTAGGCGCAGGCGAGAACGAACCCTTCACCGTGCGAGTCACGCGCGGCGGGCCCGGCGCCACTCTCGTGCTGAAAGTCTCCGGGCTGACATTCAGGGAGATATTGCTCGAGGGTCAGATCGCGTTTTAGTAGTCCGCCGACCAGCGCACTAATCACACCCTCGGCGATGCTCGGCCAAGTCGAAGCGGAGCGGTCAACAATGCCAGAAGTGGGCCCTCACTGGGTTAGCGACCTGTCGATCGCACGGCTCGGCAAACGCTCGTTCGATACGGAAGCGGAACGCAATAGGGCCCAGGTTCGGATCGGAGCCTTGCTGAGCCGGCAGGGGATAGAGGTCGACAACGTGGACCCGCTCGAGGTCTTGCTCTACCAACTGGGGTGGGCCTCCGGGGCTGCCAGAGCCCTCGGGCGCTTGGTCTCAGAGCTTGAGGAGATTCATGGTCCCAACCACGCAGGGGCTGCAGTGCCCCACATCTTGGTCAGGATGTGGAGCGAGGAGAGGGACCGAGCTGCCCGACTAGCAAAGATGGCCATTGACGCCGGCCTGGCAGAGAAGCAGGTACTCCTGGCGCTGGAGGCCTTCTCCAAGAAAACACGGACGACTCCCGCTCCAAACATCCGTCTGGCGGAACGGCGCCTGGCCGACTGGCGACGTCGAGGATCAAAGCGGTGATCTGGGGAGTTGCGAGTATATCAGCGATGAGATACCATCACGGCATGGCAAGAGAGAAAGACTTCCTCGACGAGATCATCGAGGAATCGGCCCAGAAGAACCCCGAGTTCCCCGAGTTGGTAGAAGCCGCGGCCACGAGGCGGCGCCTGCTGCGCGGCCTCGGTCAGAAGCGAGAGGAGCTCGGCCTCACCCAGAAGCAGGTAGCCGAGCGCATGGAGACCTCGCAGTCCGCAGTGGCACGGATGGAAGCCGGCGAGATCGATGCCAAGCTCTCCACCGTGGACCGCTACGCCGCCGCCATCAGCCAAAAGGTCGAGTGGCAGCTTGTCAACAACGGCCGAGCGCGCAAGAAGGCTACGACCAGGAGCTGAGTGTCGGCTGCTCCCCCGCAACCGTTAGAAGTGCCCGGGAGCAAGAGTTGAGGTTGAGCTGGCCGGGACCCCCGGCCCCGCTGGTCGAGCTGGTCCCTCTCGCCAGCAGTACGAAACCTGTGGAAGCACCCCGGGGCCAGGGAAGCTCGGGCCGACGGTGTCATGGCTAGCCTCAAGGATCTTGAGGAAACCCATGACAGGGCGACTGATGGATCCGTCGGCTTGAACCCAGTCCGGAAGCCACGGCCACGAGCTACCCCGCCAAATCGCTAGCGTTTGAGCGATAGGAATCCCTGGCCCCAAATGGTTGCTCTACTTGACTGCCCTGGTGACCCCTGGGTTTGCGCGCCAGCTCAAGAGAGAGTCTGGCGCGACGAATCTACTGGACTTTCCTCCGGCTACTGCGGGTCCCGCCTTCTAAACCTGATAGTAGTGATGCCATGCAGCCCACCGTGCGGGACGTCGATGCTGCCCTCGAGACCATGCGATCGGAGGATCCGAAGGCGGCGCAGAGCGCCGAATCCGCGGTCCAGTGGCTCACTGCCGGAGAGGGCTTCGACGGCGTCACCCAGTACCACCTCCAGTACTTCCTTTGGTACACGCTCCCGAAGAGTTTCTGGTGCCTGTCGAAGCTCAACTCGAAGTGGCCGAAGCCCTCGGGCGGCTACTGGAGTTGGCCGGCCTTCCGCGGTACGCGTCGATCAGCCGATCCGAAACGACGCAAGAATGCATCGAGGCGTGGGAAAAGGATGAGGGTTTCGCCGCCTATCGGCGCGCTCAGAAGAGCTCCGGCGTGGAGCCTCCGGACACCGAAGAGCTTTCCTGGGGCACCTATTTCGGATTGCAGGAGAATGCCGCGCGCCACGGGGCCGCGGCCGCGCTGGAGATGACGATCCTCGCTGGTGACCTCCAGCCGGGCGCGCCGGGATGGACCAAGAGACAGAAGGAGATAACGCGGGCGTGGCTCACGACATCGAACGCCGCGTTCGAAGGCAAGACGCCCCTCGAAGCCGTGCATGCCGAGCGCATGGAGGATTGGCTGCGAGGTCGCAGCGAAGCGCGGCGCGCTGTACTGGAAGCGCTTGCCCCGCGACTTGTGGATCTCGTGGCCGTCCCCGGGGATGCCGAGAAGTCACTGGAACCGCTTCGGTGGTTCCTTTCAGCAGCCGAGCAAGAGATCCCCCCTCACGCAGAAGCTCAACCTGGGCCGGGCGTTCGTTCAGGAAGCGGCCGCGCGCTACGAGTGGTGGGACTTCTTCCACCGCTTGACCACCGAGCTCGAGGTTCCGTACCTTCACGAGCTGCACCACTTTGCTCGCCGCCTGAAGCTCGTTCGCCGCAAGGGCCGCAAGCTGCTGCTGGCGCCGGCGGGGAAACGAGGTCTTAAGGACATCGAGACCCTCTGGCGCACGGTCGCCCACGGGCTTTTCGTGGGCGAGGACTTCGAGCAGGCCGTGGCCGAGGTCCTCTTCCCCCTATTGATCGCCGAGGGAGAGATTCAAACCGACGAGATCGAAGCGCGGATCGCTCCGATTCTTGCCGAGCAAGGGTGGAGCACGCGCGACGAATGGGGCGGCAGCGTCCCGATCAATGAGCGCGGCGCAGCAAGAGGGATGTGGGACATCACGAGGATCGCCGTGCCGTTCGGCATGATGGCCAAGGGCGGGGACTGGCGAGATCGCTCGTTGGCGCTGACGGCTTTCGGCGTGGCGACGGGCTTGGAGGGTCTTCGGGCCCGCTCGATTGCACCGCGGCGCAACGTCTTCGCTTAAGACACCGGCCGAAGAGCCGCGCAGCACCTCTTGTACTTGGCCATGCTTCCGCACCAGCAGGGATCGTTGCGTCCCGGAGGCCACACCCGCGCCGTTCCCGTGCGGACGACTTCGGCCGCGTAGTTGGCTCTGCTGGAAGACTCCTCGGGGTCGCGCTCTTTCTGCTCGCACCACTGCACGTACTCATCGATGTTGATGGGAGCGACCCAGCGGATCCCGGTGCCCGCCTCTCGGAACCTCTGCAGCTCCCGTTCGATACTCCGGCAATATTCGGGATGTGAGATCGAAGTCCAGTCCTCGCGGATGCTGGGCCACAGTTCGATCGCTCGTTCGTATTCGCCTTTCGGAAACCATGCCAGTCCAACCTCGACTCCTGGGGCTCGTTCGACATCCCGTCCAAGCCTCTGACTCCGTAGTTCCGCGAGCCTTTCCTCGAGGAACACGTCGGCGCGGTTTTCGAGCTCGTCGAGTTTGCGCCCCAGGTGCTTCAGGCTGACCCTGCGGATGTCCGATAACTGCGCGACGACCTCGGGGTCGCCGGTTGCCAGCGCCAGCTCAAATCCATGCGTTACCCAGACCAGAGCTCGTTCGTAATTACCGACGCCCTGGTAAGCGAGGGCGGCCTGGTTGTAGAGCCAGACATCGTCCGGCGCTTCGGCCATGACCTCGTCGAAAAGCGCGCTCGCCTCATCCAAGCGACCGTCCTGCAGGAAGAACTCCGCCTTGAAAGCCCGCGCATCCGGTTCACCCTTGTAGCCGGATTCGATGCATTTGTCGATCGCAGCAATCGCGTCGTCGTAGCGACCGAGACGCGCATAGCAGTTGGCGAGGTCCTCGTATAGCGACGGCAGCCACAGGCCCTCGGCCGCTCCGGGACGAGCTACGGCTTCCTCGATGAGGCCGATGGCAGCCTCGTCATCGCCCCTGCGGACGGCGTCGTGAACCTCTCGTTCGATAGCCGCTGCATCCATGGATCTCAAAGTAACCTCTGGCTATCACCGACGCCGGGCGCCACCGACCGGGACCATCGGTGACGCCTCCTGTGACTCCTTGGTCGCCGGGCCACATCCGGGTCGATCGAACTTGGCCACCAATCCCTCCAACGTGCGTCCATCGATTCCGATCGGAAAGAGGATTCACGATGCTGCCTATTGGAAAGCCACGATGGACACCGCGTTGGACATCGGGCGTGGTCACTCGAGAAGTGATCTGAGGGTCGCGCGTCACTCCAGGTCAAAGCGTGATTCGTCGGCCATGACCCTCGGACGCGCAAACGATTTTCGCTTGACTTGCTGGTCCAACAAATCTCCAGCGCAGGTCGCTGAAAGTGGGTCTAAATGGGTCTAGCAGTAGGTAATGAAAACCGGGGCTGACCTGCAAAGACGCTGATCATCAGCTTTTCACGGCTCCGCTTCTAATCCGAGGGTCGGGGGTTCGAATCCCTCCGGGCGCGCACCTATAAGTGCAGGTCAGAGGCCAAAACCTTGATTCGACCGCCTTTGCCTATAGCCATAAGTCCGCAATAAGTCCGCATGAGGTCCGCAAGGGGGAGTGTGAAAGTCCGGTACCTCTGTCCCACATCGGCTCCGGCACCTGTGTCGCACTGCCCGACCCGGCTTCGGCTCCTGGGCGACAGTGGCTCCGGTACCTATGTCCCACTAAATCCACGTCTTCGGGC
>JALZJN010000277.1 GCA_030859735.1 Actinomycetota bacterium | reverse complement strand
CCTCCTGGCCCGTTGCGCCGCAAGCTGCGCCCGCACGTCCTCGGCTTCGGCGGCCACGGAACTGAGGCGCTCCCTGAGCCGCCCGGCTACCTCCCGGAGCTCGGTCTTTGCCTCCTTCAGCTGCCGCCGGCGCACGGCCAGCTCTTTCACCAATCCTTCCAGCTCGGACGTTGCCCGGGCGTACTCCATGAACATGGTGTTGTCCTCAGCCGAGGCGTGGGCGAGAAGCTCAGCCTTGTCGGTCAGCTCTCTGAAGCTCTGCGAGGTCAGGAGAACCTCCATGAGCTCCCCCGAGCCCGACCGGTAGAGCTCGTCGGCGCGCTCCTCGAGGCGCGTTCGGAGACGTCTGCTCTTCCTCTGCAGGACGGCGCGCCGCCTTCTAATGGTGGTGATCCGGTTGCGCACCACGGCGGCGTCTGTCTGGAGCCTGTCCATGGTGGCTGCGGCCTCGTCCAGGTCCCCCTCGAGGCTCGCCATCCGTCTCTCGAGCCTCTCGAGTGAGTCCGCCGCCGGCACCTCCCGGGCGGTCGCGGGCAGTCCGGTCGCCAAAGAGAACGCAGCAAGTGCTGCGCTGACAATTGCCAAATTCCCCGGCCTCCCAAGCACAGCGGGCGAGGCTAGCACACGCATTCAGATCGGCCAAGGGAAAATGCGCCTTGCTCCGTTGCCTAGACTTGGTCTATGAGGGGCATGGAGGACTACCTCGAGGAGGTCAAGCGGCTCGAGGAAGACGGAGACCGCATCACGGCGACGGTGCTGGCGAGGACCCTCGAGGTATCGCTTCCATCGGCCTCCGAGATGCTCAAGCGACTGGCCGGAGAGGGATACCTCAGCCGAGAGGACGGCGGCACGATCCTCCTTACGCCGGACGGCCGCCGGCTTGCCCACACCATGCTGAGAAGGCACCGATTGGTCGAATGTCTGCTCGTGCAGAAACTTGGGATGGCCTGGTACGAGGTCCACGGAGAGGCCCACAAGATCGAGCATGCGATCTCGGCCCGGGTGGAGGAAGCCATGGCGAAAGCGCTCGACTACCCCGATTTCTGCCCTCACGGCCACCCCATCTGCCCTGTGGACCTCCGCCGTCTGCGCCGCTTGAGCGACCTCGAGCCGGGCGAGGGCGGCCCCGTTGCGCAGATATCGGAGGTCAAGGAGGACGTCCTGCCCTATCTCGACAAGATCGGCATCACCCCCGGAACCGAGCTCCTGGTCAAGGACGTCGCCCCCCGGGGAGGGCCAATGAGCATCGAGACCCATCGTGGACCAACCGCGCTTGGCCTGGAGCTTGCGGCGCTCGTACGAGTGAGCGAGAACGGGCACGCCCGGGCCGGAGCCCCGGTCACGCTTTAGGCCGTCCTCTGCAGCATGATGACCACATGATCCCGAGAGCGATTGCCGCCGCTACAGCCGTTGCCGTGCTGCTGGGAGCTTGCTCTCCCGGCCCTCCCCCAGGGACCGAGTCCCGGGGATCGGGTGCCGTCCAGGCCGGCTCGAAGGCGAAGGGGCGCGCCGGGTCGCCGCCCGCGGGACGGTCCCCGGGTGCAAACGATTTCTCTGTCACCACCTTTGAGGGCGGCACCTTCAGCAGCGCGCTCCGGCGGGGGACACCGGTGGTGCTCAATTTCTGGGAGTCGTGGTGAACGGTCTGCCAGGCGGAGCAACCGCACCTCAACCAGTTGGCTGAGGACTTCAGGGGGCAGGTGGCGTTCATCGGCGTTTCGAACCACGACACCATCGCCGACGGCAAGGTCTACGCGGAGCAATTCGATGTGCCGTATCCCCTCGGCCATGCCCCGGAGGTGTGGAACCAGTTCGACGTCCCCTACCAGCCGGTGACCATTGTCCTCGACGGCTCGGGGGGTATCGTGGCGCGCGTGGACGGTCCGATCACCTCGAAAAGCCTCCTCACGGATATCGAAAAGGCGCTCAAAGCATGATCGAGGGCCCGCCACTGCACGCGGACGTCGCGCCGCTCGAGTTGTTGATCGGCGCCTGGAGGGGTGAGGGCGCCGGACGCTATCCCACCATCAGCCCCTTCGCCTACGGCGAGGAGGTCCGTTTCTGGCACATCGGCAGGCCGTTTCTCGTTTACTCCCAGTCGACCTGGTCGCCCTCCGACGGAAGCCCGATGCACGGCGAAACCGGCTTCTGGAGGCCCAAGCCCGAGGGCCGGCTCGAGGTCGTGCTCGCCCACCCCTCGGGTGTCGTGGAAGTCGAGGAGGGAAGCATCGTCGTGGATCGTGGGGCCCTCCGCATCCAGCTTGCGACCACCACGGTCGGGCTAACCACCACCGCAAAACGGGTAGACGCACTCTCCCGAAGCTTCACCATCGAGGGCGACACCCTGAGCTATTCAGTGGGGATGGCGGCCGTCGGACAGGGCCTCCAGCATCACCTGGGGGCCGAGCTCCGTCGCGTCGCGGACTAGCGCGGCCCCGTCGCGTCGCGGACTAGCGCGGCTCCATCGCGCGCGGACTAGCGCCGCCCCGTCGCGATGGACTACCTCACACCAGGGTCAGTCGAGGCTGCCCGATCCCGTCAACCGCCGGCCGGCGACCACGGACCCCGCACCGGCGGCGATGAAGAGCAGGCTGCGGAACTTAGGGAGCCGGCGCAACCCGACCGCATCGTTGAAGGTGTCGACCGAGTCGGTGAGCACGCCCGCCTCGAGCCACCCACGCGCCGGGCTGCCGCGCCGGATCGCACTGAGCAATCCAACCCCAAGGGCCAGATCGCGCGCACCCAGCGCCCGGCCGGCTTTTCTCGTGTAGAGGGAATCGACGTTCTGCCCCATCCACAGCTTGCCCATCTTTGCGGGGGCAAGGACGAATGCCGCCCCGACTCCGACCCTGGTCCAGCCAAGCAATGTTGCAAGATCACGATCTTCCATCTGTCAGCGCCTTTCTCAAGAGATTACGGTCATGGGGCCAAGCAAAATCGAGGTCCTCGAGTTCCTGTGCAGAGACCCATCGCACCTCCGCTACATCATCGCTCGCGGTGAGGTCGGCCATGGAGGGCTCACCTGCCACCGTAGACTTGAAGCCCAACGCGAGCACGAAGTCACCCTCCGCACCGTAGCGGTGAATGGCCATCGAGATGCAGTCCTCGACGGTCGTTTCGACATCGATGCCGAGCTCTTCTTTCACCTCTCGACGGAGACCATCGAGGGGATGCTCGCCGGGGCCAAGGAAGCCCCCCGGAACGTCGAGCCGGCCCTTTTCGGGCTCACGCCCACGCACGGTCGCCAGGGCGCGGCCTTGGTGGACGATAGCTGCGCCAACGGTCGGGGAAGAATTTCGATACCAGGACCGCTCACAGATGGGACACCGCCCCCCGCCGTCGACATCGGGGGCCTCCAGCTCCGCCGCGCAGCCGGGGCAGTACCGGAAGGGCTTCACTCCTCCCCCGCTTCCCTCTGACGCGACGGTTGCGGCCTGAGCCCCCGTTCAGCTTCTTCGAAGCGGGCCAGGACGAACAACAGGTCTGAAGCTCGATTGAGATAGCGGAGTATCTCGGGGTCCGGCACGAGCCCGGCGCGGTTCATGCGGGTTGCGGCCCTTTCCGCGCGCCGGATGATCGAGCGGGCGAGGTCGAGACCCGCGGCTCCGGGGGTCTCGCCCGGCAGTATGAACTCCTGTGGGATGGGGTGCTGGCCGACGAGCTCGTCGATGTCGGCCTCTGCTTGGTTCGTCATCGAGGGCGACACCTTCGACACGCCCTTCTGCAGCCTGTCCTGGTGCTCGGGGGCAGTCGCGAGTTGGGCGCCGACCACGAACATCTCCTTCTGAAGCCGGATCACCACCTCCTCGACCCTCGTCCCGAGGCCGCCCGCACGCGCTATCCCCAAGGCCGACACCGTCTCGTCGAGAGTGCCGTACACCTCCGTACGGATGTCGTCCTTGTCGATCCGGCCCCCATAGAGAAGACCCGTGATCCCGGCATCGCCCTTCTTCGTATAGATCTTCATCGCCCTCAAACCCTACCGGTTGGCTGCGCTCCCTTATGCTGAAAAGGGAGTGGCCCTAGACGGTCGAGGCCTCGACCACGGGCAGGCCAAAGAGGAGGTCCATTTCACATGCGTTCTGGAAGATGGTTGACGGTAGTCCTTGTCATGGGATTGCTGGCGGCGGCCTGCGGGGGCAGCACGCCGGGAGAGAGCCCGGGCGAGGGCGGCGGAGGTGGAGGCGGCGGCATCAGTGTCGGCCTGGCCTACGACGTCGGTGGCCTTGGCGACAAGTCGTTCAACGACGCTGCGAACAGAGGGCTGGAACAAGCGATAGAAGAGGGCATCGTCGACGAGGGGAACACCGAGTTCATCGAAGCCAACGCGACCGGCTCGGACCGCGACGACAACGTCATAGCGCTCGCCGACGAGGGCTTCGACTTGATAGTTGCGGTCGGCTTTGCTTTTTCCGAGGGGATCGACAAGATTGCGTCCGACTACCCCGACGTGAACTTCGCCGTGGTAGACGGGTTCGCCGAGGAGGCGGCGAACGTCTCCAATCTCGTCTTCAAAGAGGAGGAGGGCTCTTTTCTCGTCGGTGCGGCGGCGGCGATGAAATCGGAGGCCGGAACCGTCGGCTTCCTCGGCGGCCAGCAGGGCACCGGCCTGATCGAGAAGTTCGAGGCCGGCTACACGGCCGGCGCCCAGCAGGTCGATCCGAACATCGAGGTCCTGGTCGAGTACATCGGCGACTCCACCGCCGCATTCGTCGATCCCACCAAGGGAGAGGCCCTGTCGTCGAAGATGTACGACGGCGGCGCAGACATCATCTACCACGCCGCAGGCGGCTCGGGTGCCGGCCTGTTCAAAGCTGCCGTCGAAAAAGACGGATTGGCGATCGGAGTGGACTCGGACCAGTCCCTAACCGCAAGCCCCGAGCAGAGAAAGCTGATCTTGACCTCGATGCTCAAGCGAGTCGACACGGCCGTTTACGAGGCGATTCAGCAGGTGGCCGACGACGACTTCCAGAAGGGCTATCAGACCTTCGGGCTGGCCGAGGATGGGGTCGGGTACGCAGTCAACAAGTACAACGACAACTCCAAGCTGCTCAGCCAAGACATCCAGGACGAGCTCGACGGGCTGAAGCAGGAGATCGTCGAGGGAAAGATCAAGGTCCCGGCGGAGCCGGCCGCATAGACCCAGCCAGGGAGATGACGGCAATCGAGGCCACCACACCAGCGGCGCCCCCAGAACGGGCGCCGCTGGTCGTGTTCGAGGCAGTCACGAAGCGCTTTCCCGGAGTTGTCGCCAACGACTCTGTCGACCTCACCCTCGAGACGGGCGAGATCCACGCACTCATCGGCGAGAACGGGGCCGGCAAGTCGACGCTGATGCGGGTCCTCTACGGGATGTACCCGCTCGACGGCGGCCGCATCTTGGTCAAGGGACAAGAGGTCAAGGTGACTTCTCCGCGGGTGGCGATCTCTCTGGGCATAGGCATGGTGCACCAGCACTTCGTCCTGGTCGATCGCTTCACCGTCACCGAGAACATCATCCTCGGCGCAGAGGGAGGGCCCGTCCTCGACCCCGCCGATGCGGAACACAAGATCGCCGAGCTCGCAGGGAACTACGGATTCGCCATCGATCCGAACCGCCGCATCGAGGACCTTTCGGTCGGCCAGCAGCAGCGAGTCGAAATCTTGAAGGCGCTCTACCGGGGCGTCGACCTGCTCATCCTCGACGAGCCAACCGCAGTGCTCACTCCCTCGGAGGCGCAAGAGCTGTTCGACAATCTCCGCAAGCTGAAGGGTGATGGGAAGACCATCGTCTTTATCAGTCACAAGCTCGACGAGGTGCTCGAAATCGCCGACCGGATCACGGTGCTGCGACGGGGGCAGGTGGTCGGAGCTACCCGACCTGAGGAAAGCTCTAAGAACAAGCTGGCCGAGATGATGGTGGGGCGGCCGGTGCTCTTCCAGCTGGAGAAACCGCAGGTGCAGGTCGGCGATGCCGTGTTGGAGGTGGACGATCTGCACCTCGGCAACGATCTGCACGGGGTAACCCTGGCGGTGGGGGCGGGTGAGATTCTCGGCATCGCAGGCGTCGAGGGCAATGGTCAAAGGGAACTGGCCGAGTCGTTGATAGGCCTCCGCACCCACGACTCCGGACGGGTCTCGATTGCAGGCAAGGACGTGACCGGATTCACCGTGGCTCAGCGCAGGGAACTCGGCGTCGGTTACGTTCCAGAGGACCGGCATCATCGAGGTCTGGTCCTCGATATGACGCTGTGGGAGAACTCTGTGCTTGGACGGCAGTCCGAAACCGAATACTCGGGCCGATGGGGCGTCCTCGCCATCAGGAAGATCAAGGAGCTCACAGCGCGGCTGATAAAGGCCTTCGACGTCAGAGCGCGCGGAATAACCATGCCTGCCGCAACGCTTTCCGGAGGTAACCAACAGAAGCTGATACTCGCGCGCGAGCTCGAGGACGAACCGGTCCTGGTCATAGCCCACCAGCCAACCCGCGGCCTCGACGTCGGCGCGATCGAGTTCGTGTGGAGGCAGCTGCTCAACCAGAAGGCCGCGGGTCGCTCCGTGTTGTTGATCTCGGCGGAGCTGGACGAGATCTACGAGTTGTCGGATCGGATAGCGACCATTTACGAGGGCAGGATCAGCGGCGAGTATCCGCCCGATGCGCCACCGGAAGAGATCGGGGTCGGAATGACGGGCGGTCGCGCCGAAGCGGCGACCGGAGCCACGGTGACAGAACGCTGATGGCGACGGCGGCTTCCGGCGGGCCGAAACGCACCCGCTCGCCCCGGCTCGAGTTCGTCGGGGGGCAGATTCTCGCCTTCGTAGCTGCCGCGCTCTTCGCCGGGCTGGTCGGCGGCATCATCATCGTGCTGTACGGCGCCAATCCCCTCTTCGTGTACGCAACCGTATGGAACTATGCCACCGCGCGCCCCGAAGACATTGCTCAGGTCGCAGAGAACGCAACCCCGCTGATCTTCTCGGGACTGGCCGTAGCGGTGGCGTTCAAAGCGGGCATGTTCAATATCGGTGTCGAAGGCCAATACATCGTCGGCATGCTCACCGCTGCGATCGCGGCTCTCTATCTCGACTGGCTTCCCGGAGTGTTACTGGTTCCCGCCGTTGTCCTCGCTGCGGTTCTAGGTGCGGTTGTGTGGGCGGCAATCCCCGCGATTCTGAAGGTCAAGACCGGTGCACACGAAGTCGTAACCACGATCATGATGAACGGCATCGCGATCAGCCTCGTGGCGTGGGCGATCCTGAACCCGCTCAAGAGCACCGGTGAGCAGAGTGTCGACCTGCGCACGAATCTGTTTCCCGGTAAAGCGTTCATGCCCAGCATCGGCGAACCGCTCGGGCTTCCGTCCTCTGTCCACCTGACCCTGCTATTCCCCATCGCACTGCTGGCCTGTGCCTCCGTGTGGTTCTTTCTGTACCGGACCCGGCTCGGTTATGAGGTAAGAGCCGTAGGTTCCTCGAGCGGTTCGGCGGAGGCGGGGGGAATCTCCATCGGCGCGGCACAGGTCAAGGTGTTCCTGATCTCGGGAGCGCTTGCAGGATTCGTTGGGCTCAACCACCTCCTCGGGGACAAGGGCTACCTGGGGAACAACTACGAGGTCGGTCTCGGTTTCGCAGGCATCGCGGTGGCGTTCCTCGGAAGAAATCACCCGGCGGGGATAGCCTTGTCCGCGCTGCTGATCGGCGTCTTGATCCGGGGGGAGGATGGAATCGCGATCTCGACCGAGCTTCCGACCGAGGTCTTGATCATCCTGCAAGGCGTTCTGATTCTCTCTGTGGTGGTTGCCTACGAGCTCGTGCGGCGCGCCGTGGCGCGCCGCCAGCTCCGGGAAGAAGCGGCGGTCGAAGCCGCTGCTCCGGCGGAGGCCTGATGCCGCTCATCGACTTGGGCGCCGCCATTGCGCTCGGCCTGCGTTACTTCACGATCCTTTATCTCACGGCGCTCGGTGGATTGTTCAGCGAGCGCTCCGGGATAGTCAACATCGGGCTCGAAGGTCTGATGATCGTAGGCACCATCATGGGCGCGTGGGGAACAGTCGAATACGGGCCCGTTGCCGGATTGCTCATAGGAGCGCTTTCCGGTTTCGTCTTCTCGATGGTGCACGCGCTTGCGACGGTCACCTTCCGCGTCGATCACATCGTGTCCGGAGTTGTGATCAACCTCGTAGCCGTCGGGCTGGCGCGCTTTCTGTCCTCGCTCTTCTTCGGTCAGGCGACTCAATCTGATCCGGGCATCCCGCACCTGAACTCCACCGATATTCCGTTGCTCGACCAGCTTCCCCTGGGACTGGGCGCCGCATTCAGCAACATGTCGCCGGTCGTCCCTCTCGCATTTCTGGTGGCCATCCCGACGATCTACATCCTCAATCGCACGCGCTTCGGCCTGCGGCTTCGCTCGGCTGGCGAGAATCCCGAGGCTGCCGAAACACTGGGCGTGCGGGTGGCGCCGCTTCGTTACGCGGGCGTCGGCATCTCGGGCGCCTTCGCCGGCTTCGCGGGCGCATTTCTGGCGATCGAGATCAACCAGCTCTTCCGGGAGGGCCAGACACAGGGTCTGGGCTTCATTGCCCTCGCCGCCCTGATATTGGGGAACTGGTCACCCATCAAAGTGATGATCGGATCGCTGCTCTTCGGAATCGCACAAGCGATCCCACTCCGTCTGAGCGACGCTCCCGTGATCTCGTTGCTTCCGGAGGAGTTCATCCGCATGATCCCCTACGTGGTCACCATCATCGCCATCGCGGGGTTCGTGGGACGCGTGAACCCGCCGGCTGCAGCAGGTCGCGCCTACGAAGGAAGCACCGCCTAGCTCGCTGCTGGATGTGGGCGCGCACCCATCCGCCCAACGGCCCCTGCACTCAACCTGGCGGCAGCCCGAAGACTGGCCCCGGGAGACTCTTTTGTCAACCAACCGGCGAGGAAGCCCGCACAGAAGGCGTCGCCCGCACCTGTCGTGTCGACCACCTTTGCTTCCCGTGCGGGTTCTTCCAGCGTTTCCCCCCGGGCGTTGCGCCACAATGCGCCGGCGGGGCCGAGCTTGACCACGACCTCGCCGTAGACGCTCGCGAGCCGGCGGGCATTGGCTTCCGGAGTACCTTCCGCGCCCAGCAGATCGGCCTCGCTCGAATTTGGAAAGCAGAGGTCGATCCCCTGAGTCCAGCGCAGGAACGAACCGGGTCCCACTTCGGCTAGCCCCGAGGCCGAGGCGGGATCGATTGAGGTGGTCAGGCCCGCGGCTTGCGCGAACTTCAGCGCGGCTTTCGCGGCGGCGCGCGGGCCCGGGTCGAAGAAGGCGTAGCCGGAGAGGTGGAGGTGAGCCGCGCCCTCGAAGAGAAGCTCAGGCAGATCATCTGCACGCAGCGCAAGGTTGGCCCCTCGATCGGTCAGCATGTCGCGCTCCCCAAGCACATCGATCAACAAGACTATGGTGCCGGTAGGTTTCGACCGGTCGACGGTGAGGTGCGTGATAACTCCCTCGCGCCGAAGCTCGTCAACCTGATATCGCCCGAACACGTCGTCACCTATCCGGCCGGCAAAATGTGACTCGACGCCGAGCCAGGCCAGCCACGCAGCGGTGTTCGCCCCGGATCCTCCCGAGGAGACGGAGATCGCAGCGCGCGAGTCGCTGCCCCTTACGCGAACCTGATTCATGATCACCGCGACGTCGGTCACTACGTCGCCAATGGTGATCACCTTCAGAGGCGAGGCCGTCACGGACGACCTGCGAGGGCAACCGATATCCGCGCCGCCAGCTGCGCATTGCTACGGACAAGGTGTGCATTCACCCGCAGGCTCTCGCCTCCGGTTGCTGCGTTGAAGCGCTCGAGCAGGAAAGGCGTAACCCCCTTGCCCCGAATACCCAGGTCCTTCAGCTCCGCGAGGCTTGCTTTGAGCACCCGGTCGTGCATATGCGGATCGAGCTGCTCGTCTTCGGAGACGGCATTGGCTATCAACAAGCCGTTCGCTCTCAATCCGAGGGCTCCCTGTGCTCGAATGAGCTGCGCAGCCTCCGCCTCAGAAGCAACCGCCCAGTCAATCGGCGCGCCGGAGTCGGTGATGTAGAAGCCCGGGAAGCGAAAGGTCTTCCATCCCACAACGGTGACGTTCAGGCTCTCCAACCGTTCAAGCGTTGCCGGAACGTCCAGTATCGACTTGACTCCCGACGAGACGACGGCGATTGGGGTGCGGCTCAGGACCTCGAGGTCCGCGGATTCATCCCAACTCTCCGCCGCCCCGCGGTGGACGCCCCCCAGCCCTCCCGTAGCAAAAAGGGGTATACCGGCGCGCGCCGCGAGCCAGGCGGTTGCGGCGACTGTGGTAGCGCCGCTGCGGCCCTGCGCCACCGCGGCCGGAAGGTCTCTCAGACTCAGCTTGAGCACTTCATCCGAGGTCGCCATCGTCTCGAGCTGAGCCCCGTCGAGGCCGACCGTCGCCACGCCGTCTATCACACCGACGGTCGCGGGCTCTGCTCCCTCGGCTCTGACGATTGCCTCCGCGTCCCGGGCGACCTCGAGGTTGAGGGGCCGTGGGAGCCCATGGGCGATAAGCGTGCTCTCGAGTGCGACAACAGCCCTGCCCGTCGAGAGCGCGTGGGCGACGGCGGGACCAGCGCGGATCAAGAGGTCATCACACGTCCTCAGGAATAGGCCGTCAGAGCATCGAGCATGAGATCCCAGAAGGCGCCGGCGTCGAGGTTCAACGCTATCAGCGCGTTCGGCTCCCTTCCGGTTATGCCCTGCAGGTCGCAGACGGTCGCCCCGTAGGACCATGACCGGGCCGTCTCGACGACGACGTTGACGCTCTTGCATTCGATTATGTCGGGGCTGATGACGCGCGCAACCGCGCACGGGTCGTGCAGCGCCGGCCCCCACAGACCACCGGCCTCGTCAATGGCCTGCGAGTAGAAGCCGAGGAGCGCCGCCGCCATTTCGGCCACGTAGTTGCCGACGGCGCCCAGCCCCTCGAGGATCTGAGGCGTGACCATTGCCTGATGGGTCAGATCCAGCGGCACCATGGTGAGGGGAAGGCCGCTGGAGAAGACGATGTGTGCCGCTTCAGGGTCTGCGTAGATATTGAACTCGGCCGCCGGAGTCGTGTTTCCCAGCCCGCTGGACCCGCCCATTAGCACGATGTCCTTCACCTTCGCCATGGCGCCGGGATGCCGGTGCAGTGCCAGGGCGATGTTGGTCAGGGGCCCTACCGGGACCAAGGTCACGTCGTCGTTGGCTCCCACGGTCTCGGCGATGAGGTCGACCGCGTGCCGGGAATCAAGGCCGACCTCCGGCTCATCGAACGGCCAGCCTTCGAGACCCGAGTGGCCGTGAACCTCGGGGGCGGTTATCTGGTCGCGCATCAGGGGAAGCGCCGCGCCGGCCGCAACGGGAACCCCCTTGATCCCGGCAACCGACATCACCCGCCGTGCGTTGAGCGTCGTCTTGTCCAAAGTCTGATTGCCCGCCACGGTCGTCACCGCCAGGAGATCGATTGCGGGATGGGCGTGAGCAAGGAGAAGAGCAAGAGCGTCGTCGTGGCCCGGATCGCAGTCCAGGATCATCTTCCGCGCCATCCCGAGCCCTCCTGGGGGTTGTGGTTCAGGCTGTCGACGATCTATATACTGCCTTGCCTGACCGTCATGCGCCTAAACAAGCGGGGATCGCGGTTCGACGCGCGTCTCATCGTCATGCTTCTCCATCTAACGCGTTGATTCGGCAAGGGCTAAGGGAGTGACGCTACGGAATCCGTCGACTGGCAAGGACTCAAAGCCAAGGCGAACGAAGCCAAAGATCGCGCCTACGCGCCCTATTCGCATTTCCATGTCGGTGCAGCAGCTCTCGTCGACGACGGCCGGATTGTCACCGGCTGCAATGTGGAGAATGCTTCGTACGGACTGAGCCTGTGCGCCGAGTGCGGGCTGGTCTCGAACCTGTTTGTTTCCGGTGGAGGACGACTGGTGGCGGTCTGCTGCGTCGACGCCCACGGCGCGCCGCTAATGCCGTGCGGGCGTTGCCGCCAGCTCCTGTTGGAGGTGGGCGGCCCCGGTCTGCTGATCGATTCGGCTGCCGGGCCCCGCACTCTGGCGACGCTGCTGCCCGACGCGTTCTCATCCGAAGACCTCGGCTCGGCCTGACGTGCACGTCGTAGACGTCATCCGCGCGAAGCGGGACGGGGTAGCCCTGTCCGAAAAGCAGATCAGATGGTTCATCGACGCCTACACCAAGGGTGACGTCGCCGACGAACAGGCCTCGGCGCTGCTCATGGCGATCGTGTGGCGGGGCATGGCGTCCGACGAGCTTGCAACTTGGACCGACGCCATGGTGGCCTCGGGACGGCAGCTCGACCTGTCCTCGATCGAACGGCCGAAGGTGGACAAGCATTCCACGGGCGGGGTCGGCGACAAGGTCTCATTGATCCTCGCTCCCCTGGTTGCCGCCTGTGGACTGGCCGATCCCATGTTGTCGGGACGGGGCCTGGGCCACACCGGCGGGACACTCGACAAGCTCGAGGCCATCGAGGGGATGCAGGTCAACCTGGACCTCGACCACGCCGTCAGGATCGTTCGGGACGTGGGTTGCGTCATCTGCTCGACCGGACCGGACCTTGCACCCGCCGATCGCAAGCTCTACGCCCTGAGAGATGTAACCGGCACGGTCGAGTCGATACCTCTCATCGCGTCCTCGATCATGTCCAAGAAGATCGCCGAGGGGACCGACGCCCTCGTGCTCGATGTGAAGGTTGGTTCGGGCGCCTTCCTCCCTGATCTCGACCAGGCAAGGGAGCTGGCCGCCACCCTGGTCTCCATAGGCGATGCCGAGGGGCTCAAGACCTCGGCATTGTTGACCGCGATGGACACGCCACTGGGGCGGACGGCGGGGAACGGACTCGAGGTGATCGAATCGGTCGACGCAATGAAGGGCAACGGACCGGGCGACCTCATGGAGGTCACGCTGGAACTCGCACGCGAGATGCTGTCGCTCACCGGAGTCGAGGGCGACCCCGCCCAGGCAATCGAGAGTGGGGCCGCACTTGAATGCTGGCACGAAATGGTCAAGGCGCAGGGTGGAGACTCCGGCGCGCCGATCCCCGAGGCGCCGGCGCGTCAGACGGTGGGGGCCGCGAGCTCGGGCTTCCTGACCCGCCTCGATGCCCGCGCCGTGGGTGAGGCCGCCTGGCGTTTGGGTGCGGGACGGGCGCGCAAAGAAGACGAGGTAAGCCCGAGCGCGGGGGTCGTCTGCCTGGCCAAGCCCGGCGACGAGGTCGACGAGGGACAGCCGATCCTCGAGTTGCACACCGAAGATCACGGGCTCTTCGAGCACGCTCTCGAAGCCCTCGCCGGGGGCATCGCGATCGGCCCCGAGCCGCCCGAGCCCCGACCCATGATCCTCGAACGAATCCGCGCATGATCACGCCGCTCGCAGGTCCCCATCTGCCGCGCAGAGAGTGCGGTTTACCCGCATGCGGGACCTGACACCCGCCCGGCGCGCCGTAACCGAGGCCACCGGGCAAAACCACTTCCGGGTCGCCGTGGTCCTCGGGTCGGGGCTCAGCTCGCTCGCGGCGTCGCTCGCCGGGGGGGAGCCCATTCCCTATTCGGGAATCCCCGGCATGCCGGTGTCGACCGTCCAGGGACACGAAGGCGCCCTCTACGCGGGCGGCATCGGAGGCGCCTCGACCCTGGCCTTCGCCGGCCGCGTCCACCTTTATGAGGGGCGGAGCGAGGCAGAGGTCACCTTCGCGGTCCGCCTGGCGGCCGAGCTGGGCTGCGAGGTGGCCGTGCTGACCAATGCAGCGGGTGGGATCAATCGCGACCTTCCCGTCGGCGCGCCGAGCCTGATAAGCGACCACCTCAATTTGACCGGAACGAACCCACTGATCGGGCCGAACGACGACGCAGTGGGGCCTCGCTTCCTGGATCTCACGGAGGTCTACGACGCCGGCCTGCGGACGTTGGCGGGCTCGGTGGACCCGGAGCTTCGGGCCGGTGTCTACGCGGGCCTGGTCGGTCCAACCTACGAGACCCCGGCCGAGGTGCGCATGCTGGGGACCATGGGGGCCGATCTGGTGGGGATGTCGACGGTGCTTGAGGCGATCGTGGCGCGCTACCTCGGCGTGCGCGTGCTGGGCATCTCGGTGGTCACGAACCCCGCCGCAGGCCTGACCCCCGAGCCCTTGAGCCACGAAGAAGTCGCCGCCGCCAGCCGGCGTGCCGCGGACCGCCTCGAGAGCCTGCTGCGCGGAATGCTCGAGAGGCTTTGATCATCGCTCCTCATCCGAGGGTCGGAGGTTCGAATCCCTCCGGGGGCACCGAACCGAACAAAAGGGGTGCGCGGGGCATCGCGCGAGGAAAGAATCAGTGGACGCGTTGATAGCGACTTGCCCGATACTCCTCGACCCAGAGGCGAGAACTTCGCCACTGCCCTCGCTGATCGCGTTGTGCCCGTAGCCGTCCTCTTTCGGCCGCCGTGCGAAGTGCACGAGCGCTCAGCTGATGATCAGCAAGCGCGGCCAACGGCACCAGTCGCGCCGGACCCGCCACTGCTGGAACAATGAACCGTATGAGGGTGTCATTCACCGCTCGTGCCAGAAACTCTCCGAGTGGCCCAGGATCTCCGGCATCCGCTCGACGCAGGTTCTGCAGGTAGCGCGTTCGCTCGCCCTTGCGAATGATGGCAGGCGGGTAACCCAATCGGATGAGCAGCAGGTTCGTCAAGAGGCGGCCTACACGGCCGTTGCCGTCGAGAAAAGGATGGATACGCTCGAACTCCGCGTGCAAGTTCGCCACTGCTTCCGGAAGCGGATCGTCCAGGGCGGATAGGCCGCTCACACGCTTGACCCAATCGTTCATCAGCGCCGGCACCTCAGGCCAGTCCGGTGGTTGCATACCAGCTCGAAACGGTTTGATCCCATGACGGCGGAAAGAGCCGGGGCCTTCCTGTTCCGTCGCATCGGGATGGGGGGCCACCTCCCACACATTCGCCATGGCGAGCCGATGGACATGACGCACCTCTGTCACACTGAGTAGCTCATCCGTCGTCCAGTCGCCGGGCTCGAGGCCATGCTTGTAGACCCATTGGGCCGCGTCGGCATAACCGCGTACTTCCAGATACTCCGCGAGTTGCTTGTCGCCTACCGCACGGCCCTCGCTCAGAAGCAGTTCGACCTCACGGAGCACGAGCGTGTTTCCCTCGATCGCGGTCGAGTTGTGGGCCTCCTGGTACCAGATATCACCCCAGATGTCTTCCGCCTCAATCGGTGAGGGAAGACCCCCGAAGCGGGTACGCAATTCCTCAACTCCCTCGGCCAGCTGGTCGTAGATCGCCTGCCGAGTACGGCGTCCCCGGATCGTTTTCTTAGCCATTCTCAGAGGGTAGCGCGATTTTGCGTCGGAGACAGGAATTTAATTGACACGACGCAACTTCCTCCACCAGGCACTTGGCGTCGCCCAGCTCAAATAAACACGCGCGACGCAACACCGCCAGGCGAGCCCAGCCCCGCTCTCAGCCCCTTTCAACTGGGACGACAGCCCCCCAATGGGGCCGATTTGACACTCCTATAGCACTCCTGTAAGAGTGTCCGCCCATGAGCGGTGAGGACGGCGGTCGTACAGCTCGTGGCGTGGACCGCAGGCACGCGGACACGATGCGAGCGGTCGAGGAGGCGCTCGGGCGCATCCAGTACGGCTCCATCCTCATCACGATCCACCAGGGTGAGGTCGTCGGCATCGAGACCTCGACCAAGGTGAGGCTCAAGCCCCCGAAGTAGGGCGCAAAGGGTAGACCGCAGTTCCTTCGGTCGACCGGACAGCCGGAGATCGATCCGAGACAGCCATGTCCGTCGATCGAAGGAGGCAGCAGTGACAAGAACCATCCGCATCCGGCGTCTTGCGCCGGTCCTCTTGGTGGCCGCGATGGTTGCCGGTGCGTGCAACGGGACGGCTCCAGCCGCCCAAAACGGCGAGGCCGGATCCGAGCAGGCCACGCTTCGCCTCGGCTACTTCCCGAACATCACCCACGCCACTGCGATCGTGGGCGTGGAGAAGGGCGTCTTCAACAAGAGCCTCGGGACAGACGTCACACTCGAGACCGCGACCTTCAACTCCGGACCCGAGGCGGTGGAGGCGCTCTTCTCCGACGCCATCGATGCCAGCTTCGTCGGCCCCAATCCGGCGATCAACGCGTGGCAGCAATCGCAAGGCGAAGCGATCCGCATCGTCTCAGGAGCCACGTCGGGAGGAGCGTTCCTGATCGTACGAAAGGGCATCGACGCGGCCGAAGACTTGTGCGGCAAGACATTATCCAGCCCCGATCTCGGCAACACGCAAGACGTGGCACTCCGCGCGTGGTTGAAAGACCAGGGACTGGAAACCGACCTCGAGGGTGGCGGCGACGTCTCGATCGTTCCGCAGGAGAATGCGCAGATCCTCGAGACCTTCCGTTCGGGGGACATCGATGGGGCGTGGATGCCGGAGCCGTGGGGCACCCGTCTGATCGACGAAGGCGGCGGCAAGGTGCTCGTCGACGAGCGCGACCTCTGGGCTGGTGGCGAGTACGTGACGACCCACCTCATCGTCGCATCGACGTTCCTTGACGAGCATCCGGATGTCATCAAGAAACTGCTCGAAGGGGTAGTCGCAGCCAACGATTTCGTGAACGACAACCCGGATGAGGCCAAGGACATCGTCAACGATGGGATCGAAGCGCTAACGGGTGCGCGCATGCCCGACGAGACGATGGACAAAGCATGGGAGAATCTCGTCTTCACCTTGGACCCCATCGCGTCGTCGCTCCGCAAATCGGCAGAAGATGCGGTTGAGGTCGGGCTGCTGGAACCCGTTGACCTCGACGGTATCTACGACCTCAGCCTTCTGAACGAGGTCTTGGTCGAGGCCGGACGAGCGGAGGTGAGCGAATGAGGGCGACAAGCGCCGAGCGGTTGCCCGAGGAGCCGGCGCCGACCCCAGCTGCCGTCGAGGTGTCCGCGGTGTCCAAGGCCTACGGACCTGCCGGCACGCACGTTCTGGCGCTGGACAGGCTCTCGCTGCAGGTGTCCGCGGGCGAGTTCGTGTGCCTCGTCGGAGCGTCGGGATGCGGCAAGAGCACGCTTCTAAACCTCATCGCGGGACTCGACCGGCCGTCCGCCGGGACGATCTCGGTAGGAGGGAGGCGCGTGGGCCTTCTCTTCCAGGACGCGGCGCTGTTCCCGTGGCTCACCGCCGCCGCCAACATCAATCTCGCCCTGAGGCTACGCGGTGTGCCGAAGAGCGAGCGGCGCGACCGAACGGCGCGGTTCATCGACCTTGTCCACCTAACGGGCTTTGCCGACAAGCGCCCACATGAGCTGTCGGGGGGGATGCGTCAGCGCGTCGCGCTGGCTCGTGCGCTGGCTCAGGATGCCGATGTCCTGCTGATGGACGAGCCGTTCGGCGCCCTCGACGCGATCACGCGCGATCTCCTGCACGACGAGCTCGAGCGTGTCTGGCAGACCGCGGGTGTCACCATCGTGTTCGTGACTCACAACGTGCGCGAAGCGGTGCGCCTTGGCGATCGGGTCTTAGTGCTGTCGAGCCGTCCTGGTCGCGTTGTGGAGGAATTCCAGGTCGATGGCTCTCGACCTCGGCACCTGGAGGATCAAGACGTCGCCGCATTGGCTAGCACCATCACGGATCGCTTGCGAGAGGAGGTGCGCCGCCATGCGATCACCACATCGACTGGCTGATCCCGGCTCGGGTCGGCACGATGACGAACTCGCCGGGATCGACGCGCTCGAGGTGCCGCTGCGGGCTGCACCAAGACGCCTCGCTCGCTCGTGGTCGGCGCTGTGGCCGAAGCTCGCCGCGTTCACACTGTTTCTTGCCGCGTGGCAAGCAGTCGTGTGGAGCGGCTGGAAGCCCGAATACGTCCTACCGTCGCCGACGCCGGTATTCAGCCGCTTGGCCGAGGACATCGCCGACGGAACGCTCGTCACCGCCACCGCGATCACCATGCGTCGCGCCGCCGTCGGATACTCGATCGCGTTGGTCATCGGGGTGGCTCTTGGGCTTGCGGTCGTCCGCAATCGTTACCTCCGAACCGCCACGGGATCGCTGATCACGGGCGTTCAGACGATGCCCTCGATCGCCTGGTTCCCGCTCGCGATCCTGCTCTTCAAGCTGTCGGAGCAGGCGATCCTGGCTGTGGTCGTCCTGGGGGCCGCGCCCGCGATCGCAAACGGGCTCATCCACGGAGTCGATCACATACCGCCACTCCTGCTGCGCGCAGGGAAGGTACTTGGTGCCCGAGGGCTCGCCGCGTACCGACACGTCATCCTTCCTGCGGCGATGCCGGGATTCGTTAGTGGACTCAAGCAAGGGTGGGCGTTCGCATGGCGGAGCCTCATGGCCGGGGAGCTGCTCGTCATCATCGCTAACCGGCCCTCCATCGGGGTGCGCCTGCAGTTCGCGCGCGAATTGTCGGACGCCGAGGGCCTTATCGCCGCAATGCTTGTGGTCCTCATCATCGGCATCGTTGTCGACATCGCGCTGTTCGGACGACTCGAACAGATGGTCAGGAGACGTTGGGGGCTGATCGAGGCAACACAGTAAGACCCAGACCACCTGAAGGACGAAATCTCTAGAGCCGGTACGTTCGGAAAGAGCCAAGCTGCAAGCCGTTACAGTGCGCCCCTTTCGTTCGGTTCCTGCCGGGGGCACTCCCTACATCTGTGCACCATCCTCGGAAAACGCGGAACCCTGAACCGGCTGGGACTCGGCGTCAGCTGTTCGGCAAGGGTCGCCCTTGGCCGGTGGCGTACGGGGCTGGCGTTCGCATCGCAAAGGCCAGCGGCCACAGCGCAACAATGACTGCAACACCCTGCACGTAGAACTGCACTGCAGCCAGGGGAACCAAACGCGATACGGCCATGACGATGAGTGCGACAACGACGACACGGCTTAGCGCTCGGCTTCCCACGGTCACTATTGAGATCGCCCGCGCGAAGGCGAGCACCCCGATGGCGAAGGCCAAGGCCCCGGTCATCAGGACCGGCAGGAACCAGGCCGCGAGCGCTTCCTGCGTGGCCTCGATCTGCGTCGTTGTGGCGCCCGCCTCTGCCACCGCGAGAGGGGCGAACTCCATGCCCGGCAGGAACGCGAACAGCGTGCTACCGATGACGACGAACGGCACGCCGAGGGCGCTGAAGCGATCCTCCCCGGCCTCACGGAGGTAGCTCCGGAGAGCTAGGAAAGCCAGGATGATCAGCCCGGACGCCACGGTGATGGCGAGATGTACGGCTCCCCAGCGAGTTGTACCAGCCGCCACCGCCGCGGCCACCCCGGCATCGTTCGGTAGCCGTCCTGACAGGTAGGGGTGGGTCACTAAGGCGGCGAGCAGCACCACCGGCGCGACCACCATGACGGTCGTTCGCCACTGGTTCCTTCGGATATCGACGTTTGCCATGGTTCTCCTTCGATCGTTCCCTCGGCGGGGGTTGGTCCGTATCTGCCGATGCTGATTCGTCGTCTTGAAGGACCGTTGCGGTTTATGCCTTGTAGTTGTGCACGGGCCAGAACTGAGGCGGAGGCGGTTGGGTAGTTCCGACCGCCTCGAAGGCCGGCAGCAAGCGCTCCTTGACGAACCGCTTCGCGTCCTCCTCCGACTCCCAGACCTCGATCACCCGCCACCCGCCGTTTGGGCTCGGTCCGGCGACGTGGAAGATGCCGCCTGCAGGCTTCTCCAAGCCGAGCTGCTCGCGGACGGCGTCGTAGCCCTCCTGTGAGCCCTCGGGATTGTCGACCATCATCGCTATCGCCATGCTCTCCTCCTTCTCTTTCGCTCGCTAGCTGTCCTGACGCAGTGCCGGTATGCGTTTCCGATGCGGAAAAACCGGCCTAGTTCTGTTGTGCTTCTCGCTCCTCCGGTGAATCGTTTGCCGATCGATCCGCCCGACGCACCCCGCGCCGGGCGGCGATCTTCCCGGCGATGTAGTCCGCGTCGCGCCCGACGCCCTGGATCTGCTCGGAGGACACTGCATAGAGGAACTTGAGACCGATGAAGTAGAGACCGGGCTCTGATTCGACTATCCCGCGACGGTGAAGCGGCTCTTGCGAGCCGAGTACCGGTAGGTCGATCCAGGAGAACCCGGGGTGGAATCCCGTGCACCACACCACGTTGGCGACGTCCACAGAACGGCCGTCCTCGAGTTGGGGCAGCCCGCTATGGACACCGGTGACCCGAGGAACTCGTTCCACCCCGACGGCAGCCAGGTCTTTGGGCTTGACGCGGATCAACGGTTCGCCGGTGGAGATCCACTTGGGGCGGGCCTTCTTGCCGATCGGAGTCCTGG
>JALZJN010000276.1 GCA_030859735.1 Actinomycetota bacterium | reverse complement strand
GTGACGAGAATCAACGACAGCAAACGGGCAAGGGGGCCCTCTCCCTCGGCGGTCACCTCGCAGACAGAGGGCAGCGCCTCCGAGATCAGCCCCCGGGTGATCTCGAATCGCAGCGCGACCCTGGGATGCTCCTTGGGGTCGATCAGCAGCACGTTGATGAAGTTCTCGGAGGTCAGCTTCGAGAGGCCCTTCCACCCGACGATCTCGTTGTGGTCGAGTTCGGGCAGGGCACCGGCGAAGGCCGGTGTCTTCGCGTACTCGTTGAGGTCGCACTTGAAACGGTACGCGGCCACAGCTCCCAGCCCATGACCGCCATATACGATCGGGACCCTTCCCTCGAGCTTTCCGGCCAGCGCCTTGGCGGGATTGTCCGATGTCCCCTGCTTGCGGTGGCAACGTGAGGCGATGTCTGAGAGCACGGCTACGGCGTCGTCCACGTCTTCGTGCATGTCGGGCACAAGCCCCACCTTGGCCAGAACCGCAAGCAGCGGCAGCGTGAGATAGCCCAGCGACGCCCGCGGCTGCCGGCCCTGTGGGATCGGGACATGCGCAAACCCCTCCGCCGAAGCCCGGTCGGCCAGAGGCCCTCCCGACGACACGGCCACGATCCTGCATCCCCTGGAGAGCGCCTCGTCGAGTCCGGCCACGGTCTCCTCGGTGCTTCCCGAGTAGGACACCGCCAACACCAGGCTGTTGCGCCCCACCCACTCGGGCAGGGGGCCGTAGCTCTTGATCGTTCGCAACGGCACCGGCAAACGGGGTTCGACTACTGCCTGGAGGACATCTCCGGAGACACCGGAGCCCCCCATGCCGAGCACGACCACCGACTCGACCCCCGAGGCGTCGGGGAAGCCCTCGGCCGCCAGCCCGATCTCCCAGCCCTCACGGCACTGGTCTGCGAAACGTTCGACCGCGCCCAGCACATCCTCTGAGTCGAGCTGTTGAATAGCCTCGAGGTCGTCGAGATTCGCCGGAGTGGTCACGGTTTCTCCGCTTCGTCGATGAGCATGACCGGTATGTCGTCGCGCACGGGATAGCGATAGCGGCACTCCCCCTGACACTCGATGATGCTTTGCTGCTCGTGATAAACGACCTCACCATGACAGTTGGGGCAGATGAGGATCTCCAGCAGTCGCTCGCTAACGGCCATTTTGCTACCCCTTTCGATTGTCTCTGATGAGGCTCAACACCTCGTCGCGCTTGTTCTTCATTAGTTCCTCTGTGCGTGCTTCGAGATTCAGCCGGAGAAGCGGCTCGGTGTTGGAGGGGCGGCAGTTGAACCACCAGTCTTCGAACTCGACCGTGAGGCCGTCGGTGCGGTCCTGCTTGCCCTCTTGGTAGCCGTCCGCCAAGGCCTCGAGACGCTCCTTCTGATCCTCGACTTCAGAGTTGATCTCCCCGGATGCGGAGTAGCGGTTGTAGGGCTCGAGCAGCTCGGACAGCGGCTGATCCGCCAACGACAGCGCCTCGAGCACCAGCAGGGCTGCGATCATCCCGGAGTCGGCCCGGAAGTTGTCCCGGAAGTAGTAGTGGCCCGAGTGCTCGCCGCCGAATGCCGCCCCCGTCTTGGCCATCACGTCCTTGATGAAGGAATGGCCCACCCGGGTTCTGATGGGTTCGCCCCCGTTCTCCCTGATGACCTCGGGCACGGTCCAGGAGCAGATGAGGTTGTAGATGATGCTCTCCCCCGGCTGCTTCTTGAGGATCCTCTCCGCCACTAGGGCGGTGGTGATGGACCCAGACACGAGACTGGAGTCCTCGTCGACCAGGAACATGCGGTCCGCGTCCCCGTCGAAGGCGATGCCGAGGTCTGAGCCCGTCTCATCGACGGCCCGCTGAAGGTCCACGAGATTCTCGGGCTCAATGGGGCTCGCGGGGTGATTCGGAAAAGTGCCGTCGAGCTCGAAATAGAGAGGGACGAGCTGAAAGGGAAGACCTTCGAATACGACAGGCACTGTGAGGCCGGCCATCCCGTTGCCGGCATCGACCACCAGCCTCAGCGATCTGAGCGCCTCGACGTCGATGAAGGAGCGGCAGTGAGCAGAATAGTCAGAGATCATGTCGAGCTTCTCGCCGATGTCTGAAACCGGGCTGCCGGAATGCTCTTCGAGTCCCTCGCCCTTTTCCGCCAGTTCCTGGATGTCCTTCAGGCCCGACTCGGACCCGATCGGCGCCGCTCCCGCTCTGCACGGCTTGAATCCGTTGTAGTGACCCGGATTATGGGACGCAGTCACCATGCAGGCGGGCACGTCAAGTTTGCCAGAAGCGAAGTAAAGCCCGTCGGTAGACACTAAGCCGAGATCCAGGACCTCTGCTCCCACGGAGGATGCGCCCTGGGCGAACGCTCGAGCCAGGGCCTCGGACGAGGTGCGCATGTCACGCCCCACGGCAAGCCGGGAGGCGTCGCAAAAGCGAGTAAGGGCGGCACCGATCCGTCTGGCGGCATCCTCGTCGATCTCGTCCGGATAGGTCCCACGAACATCGTAGGCCTTGAAGATGGCGCTCAGGTCCCTGTGCACCGGCGCATCCTATTGCGATGCCCGACTGTTCTCGCGATCCTCCAGCGGATCGCTGACCCACTTCCCAAACAATTTCCCGTGCGCGTATTGACTAGGACCGCGATGCCTGGAAGCATCGAAACATGCGCGAGACGATGCTTCACGACGTCACTTCGGAAACCGCGTGGCGAGAGCGGGCGGGGTGCCGACAGTACCCACCCATCCTCTTCTTCGGGGCCGACGACACCGAGCCTCAGGCAGAACGCCGCATCCGAGAGGACGAGGCCAAGCAGGTCTGTGCCGACTGCCTCGTCCGCCAGGAATGTCTCGACTATGCGCTCTCGACTCGAGAGGCCTATGGGATCTGGGGCGGCCTTACCGAAGTCGAACGCCGCGTCTACCTGCGCAAGCGCATCTAGTAGCCCCCGTGCGCCCCGACGGGCCTCCCTCGGCCGCCGAGACCGCCTTCAAGCTCGCCGCTCGACTTCGCCATCGCGGCGTCTCTGAAGTAGCCCTGCTGGGCTGGGGCCGAGCGGGAGAGCTGATCTCGTCCTCGGAGACCCTGATATTTCTCTCACGGAGCCCGGCTCGAGACGAGCCGGGAATCCGAGCGGACGGCGGTCTGCGAGTGCGCCGTGCGGACGCTTCGGATGCTCCTCGCTATGCGCGCGACATCGGAACCGACTCCAGTTCCACGTTTCGCCACCGCCTCACTCGGACGACCGCCTGCTTCGTTGCCGAGCTCGACGGGCGCCTGGTTCACGCCAGCTGGGTCACGACCTCGGGGGCATGGACGAGAGAGCTGCAGCTCTACGTGGTCCCTCCCCAGGGCGAAAGTGGCACGAATGCGGGGGCCGACGCGTATGTCTACGAGTCTTTCACCCGCCCCGAGGCGCGCGGCAGAGGCGCCTACCCCCGGGTGCTGCGACACATCTCGATGTGGGCGGCCGTCGCCGACCTGTCGCGCGTCTGGGTGGCGGTCGAAAGCGTCAACGCGGCCTCGCTCAAGGCGATAACCAAGGCCGGATTCAGCCCCGGCTTCGAGCTCTCCTTCGGCCGTCGCCTCGGCCGCCTGAGGACATCCCGCCCGGTTGGACCGGAGGCAGCAGTGGGGCGAAGGATGCTTGAGCCCCGCGACACTAGATTTTTTGGGGAGCTGCGATGATAATGAGGGACAACCAAGCAACAGGAGGTTTGCGGGCGCTCGAACAACCTCGGATCACGTCGCCGCACCTGCGCGCGAGATAGCTTCTCGTGTCCCGGGCGCGTACCGGCACGACCCCCTCAACTGGCACCTATCGGCCGAAACGACGGAACCAGAGGTTTCGAGCGCCCGCAATTTCACTCCCCGGACGACCCAAGCCGTCCCGATCTAGCCCAGGTTGCCGTCTCCGGCGAGGGTTAGCACCTCGTCCAGTGCAACGGTGTCGCCCTGATGCTCCCACCACTTCCTCTCACACAACCGGCAGGAATAGAACTGGACCGAGTCGTCGCCGCTGAGGCGGATCTCGATGTGAATGCAGTCTTCTCCGTCGCACTGCGAGCACCGCATGTACGCCTCCCTTCGCGCCGTGCCCGGCCGAAGGGGAAGAAAATGGGCATAGAAAAGGCCCGTCCCTTCGGGACGGGCCCTGTCCCTTACTTTACGGGGTGCAGCATAGCAACTTTTCGCGCTTTGTGCACCTGCCGCTTCTGCCGAGAGACCTGACTCCTAAGCTTGCCCCCTCGCTCGGGCGCTCTTGTCCGTGTTGTCGACGACGGCGGGTCGGTCGGCGGTGGCGGGCTGAGCCCCGTCGACCTCGTCCCAGATGCGGATGTGGTGAGTTTCCTTGAGGGTGAAGAACCCGACTACCACGGTCATGAGCGCGATGACGATGGGATAGGAGAGGCCCTGGAGGTCGACCACAT
>JALZJN010000267.1 GCA_030859735.1 Actinomycetota bacterium | reverse complement strand
TCTCGTCCGTGTCGACGCTCACGCGCGGGTCCTCGGACGAGGGCCCGGCTTTTCCCTCCACGGTCCAGGTCTCGGTGGCATTCGCCTTGAGAAGTGATAGATGGGAGCGCAAGGCGTTACGGCGCGTAAGGTTGATCACCCGCACCCCATGTTGCTTGATGAACCGGAACAGGTCCGGCTGCGCACAGAGCTCTCTCCACGGGCCGTCCAGGTGGTGAGTGGAGTTGTACTTGATGTCGACGACCACATAGCGCTTGGTGGTGAAGCACCGAAGGAACTCAAGAAAGTCGAGGAACAGGGTCCGCTGGGCATCAATTGACATAGAGCGCCTGACCGTCCCCAAAGGGTGATGCTCCAGGAACCCGAAGAAGTTCGTCTCGACCTCGAGTTCCGCCTCTGAGGAGGGAGTGTCGTGGAACACCTCGGGGGTGCAGAAGATGTGCGGGTGACTTTCGAGCACATCACGGAGCGGGTTGGTGCCACTCCGCTGGCGAGCGAGCAAGACGATAGTATCCGATGGGTTCATCAAGCTCATGACCGGGCTGAGCTCCTCCTCGATGGGGGGCAGCCGGGCTCGAAGGTTACCGTCTTGGCCGCCAACGTCTCGACGAGGGTCATATCGCGGCATACGCAGGCGATCCGGATGCGCTTCGACGTGCGGGCCAACAACCTGAACGCGTGGTGCAGGCTCCCGGGCAACCCTTTCGCAGCGGGGTTGACGCTGATGCCGAACGCGCCCCAGCAAGCCCCGGTGGCGGTCTCGTTCGGCCCACTTCTCTTCCCGGATGAGATAGACACCCTCACCTGCCTGCTCTACACCCAGGCGGCGCGGGAGCATCCCAACCGGGTGTCCGCAGTAGCCGAGATCCTCTCAGGCGAGGAGATCTTGGACCGGGCCGAAGCCACTCTCGGCTGGCAGGGAGATGCGGTCCTCAGCCTGAACTTGAAACCTACGGCGGGTGGCCACTCGCAGCTCCGTCTCGGGGTGGATCTCGAGACGGATACGGGCGACGACGTGTTCCCCGGCGTGTCTCTCTGCTACCTATTGGCCTACGCAAACAACCCTCTTGCCGAGCTGTGCAACGCGGTGGGCTCGGACAAAGGGACGGAGCACGGCATTGGGGCCGGTGTACCGCATTGCTATGCCCTTGAGTATTTCAATCTCTTCTCCGCATTCAGGGAGGACTCCTTCTCCCTGCTCGAGATTGGCCTCCAAAACTCGGGCGCGAAGAGAACCGCCCCTGATGACGTACCCTCGCTCAGGGTCTGGCACGACTTCTTCCCATCCGCCCGGTGTTTCGGCTACGACATCATTGACTTCTCGAGGTTCGCCGGCGACCGGATGGTCACCTTCCAGGGAGACCAGGGATCCCGTCGCGACCTCGGGCGGTTCCTGGAAACCCATGACTGGCCGCTGTTTCGAGTCGTAATCGACGATGGATCCCATGCCTCCTCGGATCAGCAGGTTTCCTTGGGCACCCTGTTCCCGCGCGTGCAGCAAGGCGGTCTTTACATCATCGAGGACCTCAACTGGCAGCCGTACCCGGAATCTCAGACGACACTGGAGACCTTGCGGGCGTACCTGGAAGGAGGGAGAATCTCCTCGCCTCATCTCTCCGAGGGGGAGGCCCGGTATCTCCAGGATCACATCGAGAGTGTGCAAATCCTGCGACCGAACGATGCGGAGCTCGCCGTCCTGAGAAAGCGCTGAGACCGGGCGGTGCCGAAAGCCCCGCTTACGCGTCAGAGGCAGTCGACGCGCACTTCAAGCGCAGGAGCTAGCGACCCTCGCCGTCGTCAGCTACCTGCTCCCCTTCACAGAAGCCGAGAGGTGACCGCGTCCCACACCTCTGCCTCCCATTCGTGATCTCGGACGATGGCGAGGAGTTGCTCGCGGAAGGCGGCCTTGTGGGGCGGGACCCATACACTACCGACGTTGGGCGTAGGGTCCGCCGCGTCGGTCTGCTTCTCCGCATCGAGGTCGTCGAATAGGTACTTTGCCCCGCGGTCACGGGAGCTCGGGTCCCTGATTGGCAGGTTGATGTCATGAAGTACCACCTCGGCGCCCGGCTGGAGGCACTCGAGAGTCGCCAAGAGGTCAAGCGCCGGCCACGGGTGCCTATGGTTTGCGTCCACAAACAGGAAGGGCACCGAGTTGGAGCCGAACTCATCGGCGACGCTGAGCGCTGTCGCGGGGTTGCGAAACCCTATGTGGCCGATGAGACTAGGAGAGAGCATCTCTCGCGTTGCGTCGCCGACGAGCCTGCTGTTGTCGGCATAGAAAGTGCTCGAGAGGTCATACGACCACACCCTGTAGTCAGTCCCAATCCTCCCGGCGCGACTCGCCACGTCCAGTGCAGAGCATAGGAACGCGGTGGATACCCCCGATGCGGTACCGATCTCCACAAGGGTGTCAGCCGCCGAGGCGAGAGCCCGGGAGAAGAGGTATCGAGCGTCGAAGTGCGAGACAATGCCCTGGACCCAGGGAGGCCGGTGGTGGTAGAGCCTGTCCGAGTACTCGTCGGCGTCACAGCCCATGACCTCGGTCAGATCAGGCGGGTCACCCACGGGGGAGCTCACGATAGCCCCGGGAGCCTGAGCGCGGCGGGCCTGTGCAGCGAAGGCGGGGGTAAGACGTCTCCGGCGGGGGACCTGTCTCCGCCCCAGTTCAGCGACGGCGGGCGCGTGTAAGCCCCGCTGAACAGCTCGTCCGCCACTTCATTGAAGAGCTCATGGAACTGACGGGCGGTCCGTTCGCTGGTCAGGCGCCTTCGCACCGTTGCCCGCGCCCGACGGGACATCGCAGCCAAGGCGCGTCGCTCGGCATGCAAGTCGACGAGTGTGCCTGCCCAGGTGGCGTAATCGCGGTGAGCGAGGATGATCCCGTCTTCACCATCGGTGATGAGCTCGGGTATACCGCTGGCGATGGGCCCGACGACCGGCACGCACCCGCGGGCCATTGCCTCGATGAGCGCCAGGGGCATACCCTCGAAATCCGAGAGAAGGACATAGAAATCATGAGCACTGAGCTCTTCGAGTATCCGGTCCCTTGAAAGACGCCCCAGAAGGTTGATCCGCCCCGCCTTGATGTGGTCGGCCGCTCGACGCTCGAAGGTATCCTGCACGCCTTCACGAGCGGCGAAGCTCCCTATGAGCGTCAGCTCGAAGTCCGCGCTCCTGGCCTCGAGAGCGTTCGCCAGTTCGACGTAGTCGAGGATCCGCTTCTGATACTGCACGAGCCGGCCCGCGTAGATCAGCCGCAGGCGATCGCCTCGGCGAGGACGCCGGCTCGCAACCTCTTGCCGTGAGACGTTCGAGTTATGTATCACGCGGGTGCGGGCGCCGACTACCGGGTTGAGCGATGCGATGCGCTCGCGGATCCGGGTCGAGACACCGACTACGCGGTTGCAGTAAGGGCCGAGACGGTAGGCTTGCTCGTAGTAGTCCCCGTCGTCGGCTTGGACCCAGCTGACCACGCCGACACCCTCTGTCAACGCAGGGGCGACGCTGTTGGCGATGAAGTCATAACCCAGGAAGGCGATGCACGGGGCATTGAGCTCGAGGTCGGCGATCAGCGCCTCCCACATAGCGTCGACCCCCGACCTGGGACGCTCGAGAAACCGGTAGGG